>NZ_JBVHWK010000009.1:45437-169290 GCF_055569445.1 Streptomyces sp. NPDC029122
CCCCCCCCCCCCCCCCCCCCCCCCCCCCCCCCCCCCCCCCCCCCCCCCCGCTCCCCCCCCCCCCCCCCCCCCCCCCCCCCCGCCCAGGCGTTTCCGCGGCACCGGAGCCCCGTTCGCGCGTTCGGGCAAGCCCCCGAAAGGCAAAACCCCCTCCCGCCGGGCGCCGCGGTACGGCAGGATCACCGGATGGAGCACGTACGCGATCTCACGCTTCTGCCGAAGGCCCACCTCCACCTGCACTTCACGGGCTCGATGCGCCCGTCGACCCTGCTGGAGCTCGCCGACAAGTACGGCGTACGCCTTCCCGACGCCCTGACCGCCGGGGAGCCGCCCAAGCTGCGGGCCACCGACGAACGCGGCTGGTTCCGTTTCCAGCGGCTCTACGACGCCGCCCGCAGCTGCCTGCGCGAGCCCGAGGACATCCAGCGGCTGGTCCGCGAAGCGGCCGAGGAGGACGTACGGGACGGCAGCGGCTGGCTGGAGATCCAGGTCGACCCCACCTCCTACGCGCCCCTCCTCGGCGGGATGATCCCGGCCGTCGAGGTCATCCTCGACGCCGTCGACCGCGCCTCCCGCGAGACCGGTCTCGGCATGCGGGTCCTCATCGCCGCCAACCGCATGAAGCACCCCCTCGACGCCCGCACCCTCGCCCGCCTCGCCGTCCGCTACGCCGACCGCGGCATCGTCGGCTTCGGGCTCTCCAACGACGAGCGCCGCGGCATGGCCCGCGACTTCGACCGGGCCTTCGCCATCGCCCGCGACGGCGGCCTGCTCGCGGCCCCGCACGGCGGCGAGCTGACCGGCCCGGCCTCCGTCCGCGACTGCCTCGACGACCTGCACGCCGCCCGCATCGGGCACGGCGTACGCGCCGCCGAGGATCCCCGGCTGCTGAAGCGGCTCGCCGACCGGCAGGTCACCTGCGAGGTCTGCCCCGCCTCCAACGTGGCGCTCGGGGTCTACGAACGGCCCGAGGACGTGCCGCTGCGCACCCTCTTCGAGGCCGGGGTGCCGATGGCGCTGGGCGCGGACGACCCGCTGCTCTTCGGGTCCCGGCTCGCGGCCCAGTACGAGATCGCCCGCCGCCACCACGCCTTCACGGACGCGGAGCTCGCCGAGCTGGCCCGCCAGTCGGTGCGCGGGTCGGCCGCGCCTGAGGAGGTCAAGAACAAGCTGCTGGACGGGATCGGGCACTGGCTCAACGGGTGAGCCGCAGGTCCCCTTCGTGGCAGTCGGCCCGTACCCGGTGGCCGTCGGGGAAGCCGATCTCCAGGTGGGTGCGCCCCTGCTCGGGCAGCGCGAACTCGGCGACCGATTCGACGGTCTGGCCGAGGTGGCGCAGGAAGGGGTGCTCGCCGAGGTCCTCGCCGACCTCGACGCGGCCCCATTCGCCCAGGTCGTACGGCTCGTGGGGCTCCGCGCACTCGACGATGAGGCACTGGTCCGACCCGGTGGTGATGCGGGTGCATTCGTCGGCGCTGTCGATCAGCCAGACGTCGAGCGGAGCCTCGGAGCGCTCGCCCTCGCAGATGTGCCAGGACGCGACGACCCGGCGGATCTCGCGCCCCACCAGTCGTGTGGGGTCCGTACCGGCCCCGTGCTGGGGGCAGTGCATGTCAGATGCTGACGCCGACCGTCACCGGCTCGTTGACGAGGGTGACGCCGAAGGCCGCGTGGACGCCCGCGACGACCTCCCGGGCGAGGGTCAGCAGGTCCTCGGTGGTGGCCCCGCCCCGGTTGGTGAGGGCGAGGGTGTGCTTGGTGGAGATGCGGGCGGGGCCGCTGCCGTAGCCCTTGGTGAAGCCGGCCTTGTCGATCAGCCAGGCCGCGCTGGTCTTCGTACGGCCCTCGCCGGCCGGGTAGGCGGGCGGGGCGGTGTCGGCGCCGAGGCGGTCCTGGACGCGGGCCAGGAAGGCGGCGTAGGCCTCGTCGGTCAGGATCGGGTTGTGGAAGAAGGAGCCGGCGGACCAGGTGTCGTGGTCGGCGGGGTCCAGGACCATGCCCTTGCCCGCGCGCAGGCGCAGGACGGTCTCGCGGGCTCGGGCGGCCGGGACGCGGTCGCCGGCCTCGACGCCGAGGGCGCGGGCCGTCTCGGGGTACTTGATCGGCGCGGAGAGGCCGCCGGCGTCCTCCAGGGCGAACCGCACGCGCAGCACGACGTAGCGGTCGGGCTGGTCCTTGAAGGTGCTGTTGCGGTACCGGAAGGCGCATTCGGCGGCGCTCAGGGTGACGGTCTCACCGGTGGTGCGGTCATAGGCGACGACCTCGGTGATGGTGTCGCAGACCTCCTGGCCGTACGCCCCGACGTTCTGGATCGGGGTGGCGCCGGCCGAGCCTGGGATTCCGGCCAGGCACTCGATGCCGGCGAGTCCGGCCTCGACGGTGCGGGCGACGGCGTCGCTCCAGTTCTCGCCGGCCGCCAGTTCCAGCGTGCTGCCTTCGAGGGTGAAGCCGGTGGTGGCGATGCGCAGGGCAGTGCCGGCGAAGCCCCGGTCACCGATGACCAGGTTGCTGCCGCCGCCGATGACCAGGAGCGGGGTGCCGCTCTCGTCCGCGGCACGGACGGTTTCGATCACCTCGGCGTCGGTGGTCGCGGTGACCAGCCGGGCCGCGGGGCCGCCGAGGCGGAAGGTGGTCAGCGGGGCGAGGGGGGCGTCGTGGAGTTCCTGCACGTGGACAAGAGTACGGTCCGTCCCCCTCGCGTTCCGGCGGGGCACTCAGTGGCCCTGCTCCCCCTCCGCCAGACGGCGCTCGGCCTCGGCCCAGGTGACGGGCAGCTCCGAGGCGGGGACGGTCCAGAAGGTGAAGGCGGATTCCTTCATGTACGCGCTGGCCGCGCGGGAACTGGAGCGGTGCGGCTCGCTGCCGGTGAAGCGGTACAGCGCGTCCCGGTCCTCCCAGGCGGAGAGGGTGAGGAAGGTGCGGCCGAGGAGGCGGGCGCGGAGGGCCACGCCGTGGGCGCCGGGGGCCTTGCGGATCTGGCGGACGATGCCGGGCGACTTGAGGAAGAACCTGAGGGCGCCGGAGAGGGTGGCGGTCTCGAACCGGGAGGCCATGACGTAGACCTCGGCGTCGGGGGCCGCCTGGGTGGGCGTGAACCAGGGGATGTCGGGCATGACGGGGTCTCCTTCGCGCGGATCAGCCGGCCCGTACGGGGGCCGGGGCGGGGACGGTGACGGATGCCGGGGCGGCGGCGGGGGCGGCCTTCGCACGGCGCGGCAGCAGCAGGGCGAGCACGGCGGCCAGGGCCACCGCGGTGGCGCCGATCCACAGGGCGGGGACGGTGCCGTCGGTGAAGGCCCGCGGGGTCTCGTAACCGCCCCGGGCGGCGAAGACGGAGGCCAGGACCGCCACCCCGAGGGCGCCGCCGACCTCGCGCAGGGCGCTGTTGGCGCCGGAGGCCCTGCCCTGGTCGGCGGGGGCGACGGTGGACATGAGCACGTGGCCGGCGGGCGCGAAGTACAGCGCCATGCCGATGCCGCTGAGGACCAGTGCCGGGAGCTGGGCGGCGTACGAGACGTCCGTGCTCAGGATCACCGCGAACCAGCCGAGCCCGAGCGCCTGCAGGGCCAGCCCGGCCACGACGACGGGCCGGCCGCCGATCCGGTCGGACAGCATCCCCGCGACCGGCGCGACGAGGACCGCCATCCCGGTCCAGGGGAGCATGCGCAGGCCGGCCTGGGTGGGCGAGTAGCCGGCGACGCCCTGGAGGAACTGGCTGAGCAGGAAGATCGACCCGAACATGCCCAGGTACATCAGCAGGCCGGCGAAGTTGATCCCGAAGAAGCCGCGGTCGCGGAAGAGCCGCATGGGGAGCACGGGGTCCGCGCTCCGGAAGCCGTGCCCGACGAAGCCCGCGACGAGGGCGCCGCCCCCGATCAGGGCGGTCAGGACGGGGGCGCTGGTCCAGCCGTGGGCGTTGGCGTTGACCAGGCCGTAGACGATGCCGAAGAGGCCGCCGCTGATCAGGAGGGTGCCCGGGAAGTCGAGGCGGGCGTGCGCGACGGAGGACTCGGCGAGGCGCAGCCGGGCGAGCGGGATCAGGGCGAGGCCGATGGGGACGTTGAGCCAGAAGATCCACTGCCAGGAGATGTGCTCGGTGAGGCTGCCTCCGACGAGGGGGCCGCCGGCGACGGCCAGCCCGCTCACGGCTCCGTAGATCCCCAGGGCCATGCCCCGCCGCGCGGCCGGGACGGCGGCCGTGAGCAGGGTGAGGCTGAGCGGCATCATCACCGCCGCTCCCACGCCCTGGACGGCGCGGGCGGCGATGAGCTGGTCGATCCCGGGCGAGAGGGCGGCTGCGGCGGAGGCGCCGGTGAAGACCACGAGACCGGCGATGAACAGCCGCCGCCGGCCGAAGCGGTCGCCGAGCGCGGAGCCGAACATCAGCAGGACGGCGAAGGTGAGCGTGTAGGCGTTCACCGTCCACTCGAGGTCCTCCAGCCCGCCGCCGAGGTCGGCGCGGATCGCGGGGAGGGCGGTGGTGACGACGAGGTTGTCGAGGGCGGCCATGAAGCTGGCGGCCCCGGTGAGCACGAGGGCCCAGACGGCGGGGCCGCGTAGCTTCGTCTCGGCGGCTTGCTGGGTCACGGTTCCCCCTGAGGATTGTTGTTAGTTATTGCTGACTAACTTTCATGGGCAGAAAGAGACGGCGCAGCCGCGCCGGGCGGCACTACGCCTCGGGGAGCACCCCGGGCCGCTCCTCGTCCCGCTCGCAGGAGTGGAACCCCTCCCAGATGCGGTGACCGGGCGGGAAACCCATCGCGGTGAGGGTGTTGATGAGCATTCCGTAGGCCATGAAGCCGGTCGTCTCCTTGACGTCCCCGCCGAGCGGCACCTGCACGGTGTCCCACAGCTCCAGCCAGCCGGCCCGTACCAGCTCCCCGAACTCCCGGTCGCCCGCCGCCTCGGCGGCGGCGACGGTGACGTACGTCTGGAGCTGCATCTGGACGACCTGCGGGTCTTCGGTGATGTGCCGCTGATAGGCGTCGGCCATGGCCCGCAGGGCCTCCGCGCCCCCGAGCCCCTCGGCCGCCTGGGCGAAGACCTCCCGGGTCCGCTCCATGCAGCGGGCGGCCGCCGCGAGGAAGATGGCCTGCTTGCCGGGGAACAGCCGGAAGAGGTACGGCTGCGACACCCCGACCCGCTTGGCGATCGCCTCGGTGGAGGTCCCGTAGTAACCACCGCGCGCGAACTCGTGGATCGCCGCGCGAATGACGCTCTCACGCCTCTCGTCCGCACTCATCCTGACCATGCTTATAAGTTAGTACTCAATCACTAACTAGGTCAAGCGGTGGTGCGGCTTCGGCGGGACGGGGCTCGGGTGGGGGGCGGGGGCCGATCGGCAGGCGCCGACGCGCCCCGGCCCCCCGCCCGCTCCGGCCTCAGGCGAGCTTGACCACCGCGCGGGACATGCCCAGGACCTTCTGGCCCGCGCTCATCGCGGTCAGGTCGACCCGGACGCGGTTGTCCTCCAGCTTGGCGGCGACCTTCGCGGTGACCTCGATCAGCGCGCCCTGGTCGTCGTTCGGGACCACGACCGGCCTGGTGAAGCGGACGCCGTACTCGACGACCGCGCCCGGGTCGCCCACCCAGTCGGTGACGACGCGGATCGCCTCGGCCATGGTGAACATGCCGTGCGCGATCACGTCCGGCAGGCCGACCTCCTTGGCGAACTTCTCGTTCCAGTGGATCGGGTTGAAGTCACCCGAGGCGCCGGCGTAGCGGACCAGGGTGGCGCGCGTCACGGGGAAGGACGCCGCCGGGAGTTCGGTGCCGACCTCGACGTCGGCGTAGTGGATCTGCGCGGCCATCTCAGGCCTCCTCGGGGGCGCGGGACACGAGCTTGGTCCACGCGGTCACGACGTGCTCGCCGGACTCGTCGTGGACTTCGCCGCGGATGTCGATGATGTCGTTGCCGGCGAGAGACTTCACGGCCTCGATGGTGGAGGTCACGGTGAGCCGGTCACCCGCCCGCACGGGGCGGACGTACGCGAACTTCTGGTCGCCGTGCACGACGCGGCTGTAGTCCAGCCCCAGCTGGGGGTCCTCGATGACCTTGCCCGCCGCCGCGAAGGTGATGGCGAACACGAAGGTCGGCGGGGCGATCACATCCTGGTGACCGAACGCCTTGGCGGCTTCGGGGTCGGTGTAGACGGGATTCTCGTCACCCACCGCGACCGCGAATTCGCGGATCTTCTCCCGGCCGACCTCGTACGGATCGGTGGGCGGGTAGGTCCGCCCCACGAAGGTCTGATCGAGGGCCATGGCTCACTGCCTCCTGTTGCAGGGACACGTTGACGGGGCGTTTGAAGGGCACGTGTGAAGGCGACACGTATCGAGCACGCCGACCGCCCCCGGTCCGGCGTACCGCGCACCTGATCAAGACCTGGTGCGGAAACGACACAAGGCCGCCCCCCATTGAAGGGGACGACCTCATGACGGTGCCTATATTGAGACTTCGCCAGTGACTAGCGGGTCTCGCGGTGCGCGGTGTGCGAGTTGCAGCGCGGGCAGTGCTTCTTCATCTCCATGCGGTCCGGGTTGTTACGCCGGTTCTTCTTGGTGATGTAGTTCCGCTCCTTGCACTCCACGCAGGCCAGCGTGATCTTCGGGCGGACGTCGGTGGCAGCCACGTGAGTGCTCCTTGACGGACTATGGGACGGATGAACGCATAAAAGAGTAGCCGATCGGGAGACCGACCCCGCAATCGGCTACTGGGTGTAGCGGCGACCGGACTTGAACCGGTGACACAGCGATTATGAGCCGCTTGCTCTACCGACTGAGCTACGCCGCTTTGATGAGATCCGTTCCCCACCCGAGGGTGGGGAACCTCTCTCACCAGAGCCCCAATGCGGAATCGAACCGCAGACCTTCTCCTTACCATGGAGACGCTCTACCGACTGAGCTATTGGGGCGAGCGATGAAGACATTACACGGTTGCCAGCCGTTCGCCCAAATCCTTTGGGGGGACTGGGCTCGGAAGCCTCCGCCCCCGCCATTCCACGCGGCTCCCGGGCCTCTCCCGGCCCACTTTCCGGCCCGAATGTGCCCGGAGTCACATTCCGGAACCCTCGTCCCGCACTCTCCCCCGCCCTCCCGCGCCTGCCGGGGTCCGGACCGCCGCCACCAGGGCTGGCGGGCACCACACCGGTACGACTATTGCGCTCCTCCGCGAACCCGGGACCCCCGCGCCCTAGGCTCTGAGCACGCTGCGTGATCTTGGGCCGCCGGCTGCGGCCACGGCACAGGAACCGCCCGAGCCACCGCAGGAGCGCGATGTCCGACAGCCAGCCGCAGCAGCCCTCCCCGCGCAATCCCGTCGGCGGCCCCGTCCCCGAGGCCACGGGGCTGCTGCTCACCGGGGCCCGGCTGACCGACGGCCGTACCGTCGACGTCCGGCTCAGCGGCGGCCGCATCCAGGCCGTCGGCACCGCCGGCAGCCTGCCCGCCCCCGCCCTGTCCCGGGTCGACCTCCGCGGGTACCTGCTCCTGCCCGCCCCCGCCGAACCGCACGCGCACGGGGACACCGCGCTGACCGCCGACGGCGAGGGTCCGGTGTCGTACACCCCGGACGAGGTGCAGCGCCGCGCCACCGAGGCGGCGCTGCTCCAGCTCGGCCACGGGGCGACCGCCGTGCGCTCCCACGTCCGGATCGGCGACGTGCACGGACTGGGCCCCATGGAGGCGGTGCTCCAGGCCCGCCGCTCGCTGCGCGGGCTCGCCGACCTGACCACCGTCGCCGTTCCCCGGCTCCTGACGGGGGTGGCCGGTGCGGACGGGCTCGCCATGCTGCGCGACGCCGTCAAGATGGGGGCCTCGGTGATCGGCGGCTGCCCCGACCTCGACCCCGACCCGACGGGCTTCCTGGAGGCGGTCCTGGAGCTGGCCGCGGAACACGGCTGCCCCGTGGACCTGCACACCGACGGTGACGACCCGGGCCGGCTGGCCCGGCTCGCGGCCATGGCCGGGGGGCTGCGGCCCGGAGTGACCGTCGGCCCCTGCGGCGGGCTGTCCCGGCTGCCGCTGGACTCGGCCACCCGCGCCGCCGACGGGCTCGCCGCGGCCGGCGTACGCGTGACCTGCCTGCCCCAGGGCGACTGCGCGGCCCTGGAACGCCGCGGGCTGCGCACCGCTCCCGTCCGCCTCCTGCGCTCGGCCGGGGTCCGCGTCGCGGCCGGCAGCGGAGCCCTGCGGGACGCCGGGAACCCGGTCGGCCGGGGCGACCCGCTCGAAGCCGCGTACCTGCTGGCCTCCCAGGGCGGACTCCGCGCGGGCGAGGCCTACGAGGCGGTCAGCACCGCCGCCCGGGAGGCCATGGGGCTGCCGGAGGTACGGGTGGAGGCGGGCTTCCCGGCGGAGCTGCTCGCCGTGCGCGGGGACCGGATCGCCGGGGTGCTGTCGCTGGCGTACAGCCGCATCGTGATCCACCGGGGGCGGGTGGTAGCCCGTACGAGTGCGGTGCGGGAGTACTGCGACTCGGCGGTCGCGGTGGCCCTGGATCTGCCCCGGCAGGGCCGTACGGAGCCGGGGCCCTGACCGTTTGCCGGGTGTTCGCGGGCGGGCGCGCCCGGCTCGTCGTACGGTCGGGACATGCGCATCGTCATCGCGGGTGGACACGGTCGGATCGCGCTGCGGCTGGAGCGCCTGCTCGCCGCGCGCGGGTACGAGGTCGCGGGCATCATCCGTGATCCGGAGCAGGGCGACGACCTGCGGGAGGCCGGTGCCGAACCGGTGCTGTGCGACCTGGAGTCGGCGTCGGTCGAGCACGTGGCGGGGATCCTGCAGGGCGCGGACGTGGCGGTGTTCGCCGCCGGGGCGGGTCCCGGCAGTGGTGCGGCGCGCAAGGACACCGTGGACCGCGGCGCGGCGGTGCTGTTCGCCGACGCCGCCGAACGGGCCCGGGTACGCCGCTTCCTGATGGTCTCCACGATGGGCGCCGACCCGCGCCACGAGGGCGACGAGGTCTTCGACGTGTACCTGCGCGCGAAGGGCGATGCCGATGCCCACCTCCAGACCCGGCTGGGGCTGGAGTGGACGGTGCTGCGCCCGGGGCAGCTGACGGACGACCCCGGTACGGGGTTGGTCCGGCTGGAGGCCCACACCGGCCGGGGCCCCGTCCCCCGCGACGACGTGGCGGCGGTGCTCGCGGAGCTGGTCGAGACTCCGGCGACGGCGGGGCTGACGCTGGAGCTCGTCTCCGGCTCGGCGCCGGTCTCGGTGGCGGTGAAGGACGTGGCGGGCAACTGAGGCGGTGTGCGGGCGGCCAGAGCCTGCGACCGGCCGTCAGAAGCCGGACTGGACCTCGGTGTCGGAGCGCCCGACGGAGTGCTGCCGGAACCGCGTCTCGTACTGCTGCCGGATCCGTTCGACGCGGGCGCCCCGCTCGTCCGCCTCCTTCCGGGGGTAGAGCAGCACGACCTCGTAGGAGGTCCCTCGGACGATGGCGCCGTCGTCGCCGCGCCACTGGCCGTACCCGTCCCGCAGGGTCAGCCCTTCGGGGAAGGCGGGGGTTACCTCGCGGTCCAGGAACCGGGTGAACTCCGCCTTGCCGACGGGCTCCCCGCCGTCGGGGCGCTGGGTGCCGAAGTACAGCCGGGTCTCCCGGTAGGGCTCCCCCGTGTGGCTGTGCAGCGCTGCCCCCACGAGGGCCGGGATGCCGGCGCCGAGCAGGGCGAGCAGGACGCCGCCCCGGGCCTTGCCGCGTCCGTCCGAAGTCCATGTCATGCCCCGGGGAACGACCGGCCGCCCGCTTCGGTGCGTGACGGGGGGCCGATAGGGTCACCCCGGAATCGGCCGCAGGGGGCGGCCGTACGGGTTCCGGGGTGGGGCATGGGCGATGGCGAGTGGCGCGTCGGTACGGCGCAGGGCGGCCGGCTCTCGGCCCGGTGGTGGCGGTGGGCCCTGTCCGCGCCGGACGAGGAGAGCCCGGTGGGGGACACGACGGGCGCGTACGCCGGGTGGCGTCAGCCCCGGGACCTGTGGTTCCTCGCGGGGACCTACGGGGGCCGGGTGGTGCGCCGGTGCAGCGTCCCGTCGGCCCGGCCGCTGTTCTTCCCGGTGCTGAGCACCAGGCGGGCGGCGGTGCCGTTCCTGACGAAGCCGTGCCGCCTGGAGGCGACCCGGGCCTCGGCGGCCCTGAACAGCTCTCCCCTGAGGCTGCGCGAGTTCTCCTCGAAGCCCTTTCCCGTGAGGGGCGTACCGCAGGTCGCCTGGGGGCTGTGGTGCGCCCTTGAACCCCTGCCGCCGGGCCAGTTCGTCCTGGAGATCGAGGCGGCGGCGACGAACGGCTTCTGGATCGACACGACCTACCACCTGACGGTCACCGCGCCCTAGCGTCCGAGGCGCGGCACGGCACGGTTCGGCACGGTTCGGCACGGTTCGGCACGGCTCGGCACGGCTCGGCGCGGGCGGTATGGGGCCGGTGTGGGTCGTCGGCGCGGGTGCGCGCGGGGGTATGCGAAGAAACCCCCGCCACTGCGTTTCCGCAGATGAACGGGGGTTCCACTCGCGTGGCGGCGCCAGGATTCGAACCTGGGTAGGCTAAGCCGACGGATTTACAGTCCGCTCCCATTGGCCACTCGGGCACACCGCCATGGGATGTCGCCTCGGATCCCCCGCCTTGCGGCGTTGTTCCCTGGCAACGACGTAAACGATACCCGATGCTCGGGGGTGGTTCGCCACCGGATTGATCAGCGCCCCACGTGGGCGTGGTGGCTAGGCTTTGCGGAGCGGTCCGGGGATGTCCGGCCGCGGCCCTCCGGGGCACATCGCAGCCGACTTCAAGGAGCCACAGCACATGGCCGACTCCAGTTTCGACATCGTCTCGAAGGTCGAGCGGCAGGAGGTCGACAACGCCCTCAACCAGGCCGCCAAGGAACTCTCGCAGCGCTACGACTTCAAGGGCACCGGCGCCACCATCGCCTGGTCCGGCGAGAAGATCCTCATGGAGGCGAACTCCGAGGAGCGCGTCAAGGCGGTCCTCGACGTGTTCGAGACCAAGCTGGTCAAGCGCGGTATCTCGCTGAAGGCGCTGGACGCCGGCGAGCCGCAGCTGTCCGGCAAGGAGTACAAGATCTTCGCGACGATCGAGGAGGGCATCTCCCAGGAGAACGCCAAGAAGGTCGCGAAGATCATCCGTGACGAGGGCCCCAAGGGCGTCAAGGCCCAGGTCCAGGGCGACGAGCTGCGCGTCAGCTCCAAGAGCCGTGACGACCTCCAGGCCGTCCAGGCCCTCCTCAAGGGCAAGGACCTGGACTTCGCGATCCAGTTCGTGAACTACCGCTGAACCACCGCTGAGGCGCGGGCGCGCCTCTGAGGCGGACCCGTGGGGCACAACGGGGGCGGATCGCCGGGCAGGCCGGCGGCCGCCCGCGTTGTGCCCTTCGTCAGGGGCGCCCGGCCGGGAGCGCGCGAGGTGGGTCCCTCGGCGGGGCCCCTGGACCCGGTCCCGTTGCCCTGCCCCGCTAACCTCCGCCCGTGGACAACGAGCTGAAGCGCAGCCTGGGGGTGCCCGACGCCGTCGTCGTCGGACTGGGCGCCATGGTCGGCGCCGGGATCTTCGCCGCCCTCGGGCCGGCGGCACGCGCGGCGGGCGGGGGTCTCCTCGCCGCCCTCGCGGTGGCGGCGCTGGTGGCGTACTGCAACGCCCGCTCCTCGGCGTTGCTGGCCGCCCGGTATCCGGCCTCCGGCGGGACGTACGTCTACGGCCGTGAGCGGCTCGGCGCCTTCTGGGGGTACCTGGCCGGCTGGGCCTTCGTCGTCGGCAAGACGGCCTCCTGCGCGGCGATGGCACTGACCGTCGGGGCGTACGTGTGGCCCGGGCGGCAGCACGCCGTGGCCGTCGCGGCGGTGGTGGCGCTGACCGCGGCGAGCTACGGCGGGGTGCAGAGGTCCGCCCGGATCGCGCGGCTGATCGTGGCGGCGGTGCTGGCGGTGCTGGCCGGGGTCGTCGTGGTGTGCCTGACCTCCGACGCGGCCGATTCCGGTGCTCTGGCCGGCGGGGACTGGGGTGCCGCCGGGCTGTTGCAGGGCGCGGGTCTGCTGTTCTTCGCCTTCGCGGGCTACGCCCGGATCACCACCCTGGGCGAGGAGGTGCGTGATCCGCGGCGCACGATCCCGCGCGCGGTGCCGCTCGCGCTGGGGATCGCCCTGCTCGTGTACGCCGCCGTGGCGATGGCGGCCCTGTCGGTGCTCGGCAGCGGCGGTCTGGCGGCGTCGGCGGCTCCGCTGGCCGATGCGGTGGGCGCGGCCGGCCGGCCCGGACTGTCCCCCGTCGTCCGGGCGGGCGCGGCGCTGGCCGCGCTGGGCGCTCTGCTGGCCCTCGTACTCGGGGTGTCGCGCACGGCCCTGGCGATGGCCCGGGACGGTCATCTGCCGCGCGCGCTGGCGGCCGTACATCCCCGGCATCAGGTGCCGCACCGCGCGGAGCTGGCGGTGGGTGCGGTCGTGGCGGTGCTCGCGGCCACCGCCGATCTGCGGGGCGCGATCGGTTTCTCCTCCTTCGGGGTGCTGGTCTACTACGCGATCGCGAACGCCTCTGCGTGGACTCTCGGTTCAGGTGTCAAGGACCGGGCCGTGGCGGCGGTCGGGCTGTCCGGCTGTGTGGTGCTGGCCTGCACGCTGCCGCTGGCGTCTGCGGTTTCGGGCGCGGCGGTGCTGGCGCTGGGCGTGCTGGTCTATGGAGTACGCGGCCGGTTCAGGTCCGGGGTATGAGCGGGGGCGGCGGGCCGGCTCCCCTCATGGGCCCGGCCCGGACGGTCCCCGCCGGGGACGGGGGCGCCGTCCGGGTGGTCTCGTCCTCGCGCGCGGCGGTGCCTGCGCGGCCGGCGGCTTGCTTCAGCAACTGCTCGGTCTCGTTCATGCGTTCAGGGTGCCGCACTCCACTGACAGCCGCCCGGGCCTGTGGAAAACTCAGGCGAGGACGACTTCGATGCCCTTGTCACGGAAGAAGCCCAGGAGTTCCTGGAAGGTGGCGGGGTACCCGGTCAGGGGTTGCGGGCCCAGGCAGCGACGCGCGACCCCGTGGTCGTGCCAGACGAGGGTGAACGGGCCCCTGGCTCCGAACCCGCCGCACAGGGCGTCCGAGACGCCGTTCAGGCAGCGCCCGAAGTAGCCGCCCGGCCCGTTGACCGCCTCGCCGAGGGCGCAGAAGAAGCCTTCCGCGTCGGTGACGTGGCGCCCGTCAAGGTGGTAGGTCCGCCCGGCCGGCCGGTCCGGACCCGTCCGGTGGCCCAGTGCCGGGTCCAGCCAGCGGGCCCGGCCCGCGCCGTCGAACCGCGCCCACAGGTTGGGGACGGCCGGACGGCCCTCGCGCCACAGCTGCCAGATCTCGGCGACGACGGTTGGCTGCGGGTCCATGTGCACCGTCAGGTCGTACAGCCCCGGCCCGCGCGGAGAGGGCTGCCAGTCGACGACGTGCGGGTATCCGGCCGTGGCGAGGACCTCCCCCGCGCCATCCAGCGCGTCGAGGTGACGGTAGCCGAGCGGCCGCTCCTCCCGTCCCTCCAGCACCTCCAGCAGCGGCCCGCGCACGGAGCACCCGAGGAGGCGGACGGAGTGCGGCGACGGCTCCTCGACGGGCAGGATCTCGGCGAGGTCCCGGAAGTGCCCCAGGAGCCGGTCCTGGGCGTCCGAGAGGCGGAAGCCCACCGAGAGGGCGACCCGCTGCGGGTAATCGGGCTGGCCGTCGGAGCGTACGGCCTCGATGGTCACGTCCCGTCGTGACAGGTCGCGGGCGCAGGGGCGGGCGGCGAGGACGCGGGCGCCCTCCAGGTACCACTCCCACAGGGCCTCGCCGTTCCTGTCCAGCGGCTCCAGGATCAGGAAGCCCAGGGCGGACGGCACAGCTCCCTCGAAGGCGCAGCCGAGCAGCTCGTACCTCCTGCGCACCGGCTCCGGCGGGTCGGCGAAGAGGTTCTCCGCCTCCTCGCACAGCGCCCACAGCTGCTCGTCCTCGTGGTCCTCGTCCTCGCCCCACAGGGCGAAGCGCGTGCCCGCCGTCACCGGGAAGCGAACGGGGCGTCCGTGGGGACGATTTCACGGCCCAGGGGGAGCAGGGAGAGCGGGACCATCTTGAAGTTGGCGATGCCGAACGGGATGCCGATGATCGTGACGCAGAGCGCGATGCCGGTGACGACGTGGCCGATGGCCAGCCACCAGCCGGCCAGGACCAGCCACAGGACGTTGCCGACGCAGGACGGTGCGCCCGCGTCGCGGCGTTCGACCGTGGTGTAGCCGAAGGGCCAGAGGGCGTAGACGGCGATGCGGAAGGCGGCGATCCCGAAGGGGATGCCGATGACCGTGACACAGAGGATCAGGCCCGCCACGCAGTATCCGACGAAGAGCCAGATCCCGCTGAGTATGAGCCAGATGACGTCCAGGACGGTTTTCATCGGCTGTGGCCTGCCATCTGTTCGAGCCGGGCGATGCGCTCGGCCATCGGAGGGTGTGTCGAGAACATCCTGGAGAGCCCCTGGCCTGGGCGGAAGGGGTTGGCGATCATCATGTGGCTCGCCGTCTCCAGGCGGGGCTCGGGGGGCAGGGGGAGCCGCTTGGTGCCGGCGTCGAGCTTGCGCAGGGCGCCGGCCAGGGCGAGCGGGTCTCCGGTGAGCTGGGCTCCCGAGGCGTCGGCCTCGTACTCGCGCGAGCGGCTGATGGCCAGCTGGATCACGGAGGCGGCCAGTGGGCCGAGGATCATGATGAGCAGCATGCCGAGGAGGCCCGGGCCCTCGTCGTCGTTGGAACGGCCGATCGGGATCAGCCAGGCGAAGTTCACCAGGAACATGATCACGGAGGCGAGGGCTCCGGCGACCGAGGAGATCAGGATGTCGCGGTTGTAGACGTGGCTCAGCTCGTGCCCGATCACCCCGCGCAGCTCGCGCTCGTCGAGTATGCGCAGGATGCCCTCGGTGCAGCAGACCGCGGCGTTGCGCGGGTTGCGGCCCGTCGCGAAGGCGTTGGGGGCCTCGGTCGGGGAGATGTAGAGGCGGGGCATGGGCTGGCGCGCGGACGTGGAGAGCTCGCGCACCATGCGGTACAGCGCGGGGGCCTCGAACTCGCTGACGGGGCGGGCGCGCATCGCGCGTAGAGCCAGCTTGTCGCTGTTCCAGTACGCGTAGGCGTTCGTCCCCAGGGCGACGAGGACGGCGATGATCAGGCCGCCCCGCCCGAAGAGGCTTCCGATGAGGATGATGAGCGCGGACAGCCCACCGAGGAGTACGGCGGTCTTCAGCCCGTTGTGTCGGCGGTGCACGGTACGCCCTCCAAGTGGTGCGGCAGGGGAGCCCGTCGTGGATCTGCGGGACTTCGGTCCAGTGGACCCTCCCTTCCTGGTCAACGCGAGGTGGCGGCGTGTGGTTCCCAGGGCGCGACGGGGCCGCCGCCCCGGCGGCACGGGCCGGGGGGCGGCGGCGGGCGTTGCTCCGTACGGGTGAGCGCGTACGTCAGGGCGCGTCCGGGCGGGCTACAGCGGGAAGAGGGTGCCGGAGGCGAAGCGCAGGACGAGCTGCGGGGCGCCCGAGAGGACCAGGGCGGTGGCGGCGGTGAGGGCGATCGCGGCCGCGACGGGCCAGGGGGCCTTCGTACGGGCGGGGGGTGCGCCCTCGGCGGGCTCGGCGGTGCGGAACAGGAGCGCGGTCCAGCGCAGGTAGTAGTACAGGGCGACGACGACGTTGACCGCCATGACCACGGCCAGCCAGCCCAGGCCGGCGTCCACGGCCGACCGGAAGACGGCGACCTTGGCGAAGAGGCCGATGATGCCCGGCGGCAGGCCGGCCAGGCAGAGCAGGAAGAAGGCCATCGAGAGGGCGGCGGCGGGCCGCTCCGCGTACAGGCCGCGGTAGTCGCTGATCCGGTGCAGCGGCTTCGTCCGGGCCACCAGGGCGGCCACGGCGAAGGCGCCGAGGTTCACGGCCGCGTACATCAGCGCGTAGGCGACGGTGGAGCCGATCTGGTCGCGGTCGGTGTACGCGGCCGCGGCGATCGGGACCAGCAGGTAGCCGGCCTGGCCGACGGAGGACCAGGCGAGGAGGCGTACGGCGCTGTGGGCGCGGTCGGCGGACTGGCGCAGGGCCGCGGCGTTGCCGAGGGTCATGGTGAGCGCGGCGAGGACGGCCAGCGCCGGACCCCAGATGTCGGAGTACGCGGGGAAGGCGATCACCGTGACGAGGATGAGGCCGGTGAAGCCGACGGCCTTGCCGATCACCGAGAGGTACGCGGCGACGGGCAGCGGGGCGCCGACGTAGGTGTCGGGGACCCAGAAGTGGAAGGGGACGGCGGCGGTCTTGAAGGCGAAGCCGACGAGGGTGAGCGCGACGCCCGCCATGGCGAGGGTGTCGAGCTGCCCGGGCACCTCTTCGAGCCGGCCCGCGACCTGCGAGAGGTGCAGGGAGCCGGTGGCGGCGTAGACGAAGCTGACGCCCATCAGGGAGACGGCGGTGGCGGTGACCGAGGACAGGAAGAACTTGAGGGCGGCCTCGGAGGAGAGCCGGTCGCCGCGGCGCATGCCGACGAGGGCGAACGCGGGCAGGGAGGCCACTTCGAGGGCGACGATCAGGGTGGCGAGGTCGCGGGAGGCGGGCAGCAGGGCGGCGCCGGCGGCGGACGACAGCAGCAGGAACCAGTACTCGCCGGCCGGGGTGCGTGCCTCGCGGACGGCGGTGACCGACATCAGCGCGGTGACCAGGGCCCCGGCCAGCACCAGGAACTGCACGACGAGCGTGAAGTGGTCGGCGGTGTAGCTGCACGCGGCCGGGTCGGTGGTGAGGCAGAAGGTGCTGCGGTCACCGGCGCGCAGCGGGAGCAGGACGGCGGTCGCGGCGGCCAGGCCGGCCACGGAGATCCAGCCGAGGACCGGCTTGCGGGCCTCCGGCACGAAGAGGTCGGCGACCAGGACGAGCACGGCGACCGTGGCGGCGATGACCACGGGCGAGATCGCGAGCCAGTCGACGGACTGGACGAGGCTGGGGGTGTCGGCGGCGAGGACCGTCGTGGCCGTCATGCGTTGCCTCCTGCGAGGAGCTTCTGTACGGCCGGGTCGGTGAGGCCGAGGAGGAGGGCCGGCCACAGGCCGGCGAGGACGGTGAGGGCGACGAGCGGGGTCCAGGCCGCGAACTCGTAGCGCTGTACGTCGGCGAGGGTGGTTCCGGGGGCGGTCTTCGGGTCGCCCATGCAGACGCGTCGTACGACGATCAGCAGGTAGGCGGCGGTGAGCAGGGTGCCGAACGCGCCGACGGCCGTGTAGGTGAGGAAGGCCGGGCGGGAGAGGCCTTCGGCCGGGTCGAAGGCGCCGAAGAGGGCCAGCATCTCGCCCCAGAAGCCGGCCAGGCCGGGCAGGCCGAGGGAGGCGACGGCGGCGAAGGCGAGGAGCGCGCCGAGGCGGGGGGCGCGGCCGTAGAGGGCGGCGCCGGTGGCTCCGGCGAGGGTGTCGAGGTCGCTGCTGCCGTAGCGGTCCTTGAGGGCGCCGACGAGGAAGAAGAGGAGGCCGGTGATCAGGCCGTGGGCGATGTTGGCGAAGAGCGCGCCGTTGACTCCGGTGGGGGTCATGGTCGCGATGCCGAGGAGGACGAAGCCCATGTGTCCGACGGAGGAGTACGCGATGAGGCGCTTGAGGTCGCCCTTGCCGTTCTTGCGGGTCAGCGCGAGGCAGGCGAGGGATCCGTAGACGATGCCGACGGCGGCGAAGGCGCCGAGGTAGGGCGCGAAGGTGTGCATTCCGTCGGGGGTGACGGGCAGCAGGATGCGGACGAACCCGTAGGTGCCCATCTTCAGCATGACGCCGGCGAGCAGCACGGAGCCGACGGTGGGGGCGGCGGTGTGGGCGTCGGGCAGCCAGGAGTGCAGCGGCCACATCGGGGTCTTCACCGCGAGGCCGGTGCCGATGGCGAGTACGGCCAGGAGCTGGGTGGTGCGGCTCAGTCCGCGCCCGTTGTCAGAGGCGAGTGCCACCATGTCGAAAGTGCCGCTGTTCAGGCCGATCAGCAGCAGCCCGAGCAGCATGACCACGGAGCCGAGGAGGGTGTAGAGGATGAACTTCCAGGCGGCGGCCTGCCGCTGAGCACCGCCCCAGCGGGCGATGAGGAAGTACATCGGGATGAGGACCATCTCGAAGGCGAGGAAGAAGAGCATCAGGTCGAGTACGGCGAAGGTCGCGAGGGTGCCGGACTCGAGTACGAGGAGCAGTGCGACGAAGGCCTTCGGGGAGGGGCCTTCGGGGAGCTTGAAGTAGCTGTACACCGCGCAGAGGAAGAACAGCAGCGCGGTCATCAGGAGGAGGGGGAGCGAGATGCCGTCGATGCCGAGGTGGATCCGGATGTTCAGCGCCTGGATCCAGCTGATGTCCGTCGTCGCCTGGAAGCGGGACGGGTCGTCGTGGTCGAAGCCCAGGGTGAGGGCGACGGCCGCGGCGAGGATGACTCCGGTGACGGTGACGCCGTGGCGGAGCACGGCTTGTCCGGGGCTCCTGCCCTTGAGTCCGGGCGGGGCCGGCAGGAGGGCCGCGACCGCGCCGAGGAGCGGTGCGGCCACGATGAACGCCAGAAGGAACTGCATCACGGACGGGCTGATATCGATCACGGCTGACTCTCGGCTCACGATCCGGCGTTGACGTTGGCGAGGACGGCGGTGGCGATGGCCAGGACCACGGCGCCGGCGAGCAGGGCGCTCAGGTAGCTCTGTACGTTGCCGGTCTGGGCCCGGCGTACGAGGCTGCCGAGCAGCCGGGGGCCGGTGCCCGCGCCGCGGACGTACGTGTCGACGACCTCGCGGTCCAGGAAGCGGACCAGGCCCGCGGCCGCCCGGGTGGGGCGGACGAAGAGCCGGTCGTAGACGGCGTCGAGGTGGAAGCCGTCGGCGGCGTGGCGGTGCAGCGGGCCGAGTAGGGCCCGTCCGGGGTCGGCGGCGGGGGCGGCCGGCACGGTGGGGTGGTCGTGGGCCACCTCGGCCACCTCGGGGGTCTCGGCGGCGGATTCGGCGGCGGCGACGGACGCGGGAACGGCGGCTCCGTTGCGGATCCCGGCGGCGGCGCGGGCGACGGCGCGCTGCCAGAGGCCGTAGGTGAGCACCACGCCGATGAGGGCGGCGCCCGTACCGAGGACCGAGGTGGTGACGGACGGGGTGAGTTCCACGCCGTCGAACCAGTCCGCGAGGGGGCCGGCGGCGAGGCCGAAGGCGACCGAGGGGACGGCCAGCAGCCACAGCACGCCGGTCATGGCGACGGGTTCCCTGCCGTGGTCGGGGACGGCCGTGCCACGGCCGCGGAAGGCCATCAGCCACAGCCGGGTGGCGTAGGCGGCGGTGAGCAGGGCGGTCAGTACGCCCGCGACGAGGACGATCCAGCCGGCCGCGCCGGGAGCGAGGTCGGAGTGTCCGCCGGCGGTGTGCTCGGCGGCGACGAGGACGGCTTCCTTGGAGAAGAAGCCGGCGAAGGGCGGGATGGCGGCGAGCGCGAGCAGCGCGATCGTCATCGTCCAGAAGGCGTCGGGGATGCGCTTGGCCAGGCCGTCCGTACGGGACATGGCGGCCAGGGAGTTCGTCCCGGCGGCGTGGATGATGACGCCCGCGCCGAGGAAGAGGAGCGCCTTGAAGGCGCCGTGGGACAGGAGGTGGAAGACGGCGGCGCCGCGGTCGCCCACGGCCAGGGCGCCGGTCATGTAGCCGAGCTGGCCGACCGTGGAGTAGGCGAGTACGCGCTTGATGTCGTCCTGGGCGAGGGCGGCGAGGGCGGAGCCGACCATCGTGACGGCGGCCATGACGGCCATGACCACCAGTGCGGCCCGGGAGGCCGCGAAGACCGGCAGGAGGCGGGCGATGAAGTAGACACCGGCGGCGACCATCGTCGCGGCGTGGATCAGCGCGGAGACCGGGGTGGGGCCGGCCATGGCGTCGGGGAGCCAGGTGTGCAGCGGGAACTGCGCGGACTTGCCGGCCACGCCCGCGAGCAGGAGCAGCGCGATGAGCGTCGGGTGGTCGAGCCCGCCCGCGGCGACGGTGCCGAGGATCTTGGTGATCCGGAAGGAGCCGGCGTCGGCGGCGAGCGCGAACAGGCCGATGAGGAAGGGGACGTCGCCGAGCTTGGTGACGAGGAAGGCCTTGAGGGAGGCGGAGCGGGCCGCCTCGGTCTCCCAGTAGTGGCCGACGAGGAAGTACGAGCAGATGCCCATGATCTCCCAGCCGACCAGCAGCACCATCAGGTCGCCGGAGTAGACGACGAGCAGCATGGCGGAGGTGAACAGGGAGACCAGAGCGGCGTAGGAGGGATAGCGCGGGTCCTCGCGGAGGTACGCCGTCGAGTAGAGCTGTACGCAGGTGGCGACGACGCCGACGAGGGCGGCGACCAGTACGGCGAAGCCGTCCAGGTGGAGCGACAGCTCGATCGGCACGGAGCCGGTCGGGGTGAGCTCGGTCGCGGCGTCGATGGCCGGGCCGCCTCCGTGGCGGACTGCGACGAGGACGGCGAGGACGGCGGCGGCCAGTGCCGGCAGGACGGCGAGCGGCTTGACGAAGCCGGGTGCGGTGCGGCCCAGTAGCAGGCCGGCGACCGCGCCGAGGAAGGGGAGCAGGGGGACGAGGACCGCGAGGGTCGTGGTGCTCACGCGGCGACCTCCGGCCGGGCAGTGATGGCAGCGGTGTCATCGGGTCGGCCGGGCTCGTGGCCCTCGGCGGTGTCGCGCAGTCTGTCGACGTCCGAGGTGCCCCGGTTGCGGTACACCATCAGCACGATGGCGAGTCCGATGCCGATCTCGGCGGCGGCGATGGCGATCGTGAAGAGGGTGAGGGCCTGGCCGGCGTGGAGGGTGTCGCGCAGCCACACGTCGAAGGCCACCAGGTTGAGGTTGACGGCGTTGAGCATCAGCTCGACGGACATCAGGACGAGGATGGCGTTGCGGCGGGCGAGGACTCCGTAGAGGCCGGTGGCGAAGAGCAGGGTGGCGAGGACCGCGGGGTAGGCGAGGTGCATCAGCGCTGTTCCTCCTGTCCGCCCGCGCGGGCGGCGGCGTCGGCGGCATCGGCGGCGTCCTCGGCGGGCGTGGTGCGCCGGGAGAGCACGATGGCACCGATCAGGGCGGCGAGGAGGAGGACGGAGAGCGCCTCGAAGGGCAGCACCCAGTGCTGGAAGAGGATCTCTCCGGAGACCTTGGTGGAGCCCTGGGCGGGTCCGTCGAGGTTGATCCAGGTGGTGCGGAAGGCGTCGACGACCACCCAGACGAGCGCGGCCCCGGCGGTGCCGGCGACGCCGAGCGCGACCCAGCGGTTGCCGGAGTCGGCGTCCGGGGAGCGGCCGATGGGGGCCTTGGTGAGCATCAGCCCGAAGAGGAGGAGGACGACCACGGAGCCGAGGTAGATCAGGACCTGGACCCAGGCGATGAACTCGGCGGTCAGCAGCAGGTACTCGACGGCGATCCCGCCGAGCGCGACGACCAGCCAGAGGGCGGCGTGCACGAGCTGCTTGGTGGTGACCGTGATGACGGCCGCGCCGAGGGTGGCGAGGCCGACGAGGAGGAAGGCGATCTCGACGCCGGTCGGCGAGAGGAAGCCGGGGCCGGGCACGGGGGCGGCGGCCGCGGCCGCGGCGAGGTGGGCGGGGTACATCAGGCGGTGCCTCCCGCAGGGGTGTCGGGGGTGCCGTCGGCCGGCGGGGCCGCTGCGGCCCGGGCAGCGGCGGCGGCCGCCGCCGCGGTGGCTTCGGCCTTCTCGACGGCCTTGCGGGCGGCGGCGATCTCCTTGGGCTCCTCCGCCGCCGGGTCCAGGGCGGGCGGGGCCGGCACGGTCCACATCCACTCGCGCAGCTTGTCGCGCTCGTGGGTGAGCTCGTGGATGTCGGTCTCCGCGTACTCGAACTCCGGCGACCAGAAGAGGGCGTCGAAGGGGCACACCTCGATGCAGATGCCGCAGTACATGCAGAGGGAGAAGTCGATGGCGAAGCGGTCGAGGACGTTGCGGCTGCGCTCGCGGCCGCCGGGGGCGGCGGCCGGCACCGTCTCCTTGTGGGAGTCGATGTAGATGCACCAGTCGGGGCACTCCCGGGCGCACAGCATGCAGACCGTGCAGTTCTCCTCGAACAGGCCGATGACCCCGCGGCTGCGGGGCGGGAGCTCGGGCTGCACGTCGGGGTACTGGGCGGTGTGCGCGCGCTTGGTCATCGTGCGCAGGGTGACGGCCAGGCCCTTGGCGAGGCCGGATCCGGGAATCGGGGGCATTACTGGATCGCCACCTTCACGATGCCGGTGAGCGCGATCTGGGCGAGCGCGAGGGGGATGAGTACGGTCCAGGCGAGCTTCTGGAGCTGGTCCTCGCGCAGGCGGGGGTAGCTCACCCGGAGCCAGATGACGACGAAGGCGAGGACGGCGGTCTTGAGCAGGGTCCAGAACCAGCCGAGGCCGTCACCGCCGAAGGGGCCGTGCCAGCCACCGAGGAAGAGGACGGTGGTGAGGGCGCACAGGACGACGATGCCGGCGTACTCGGCGAGCAGGAACAGCGCGAAGCGCAGGCCGGTGTACTCCGTGTACGCGCCGAAGATGATCTCGGAGTCGGCGACGGGCATGTCGAACGGGGGCCGCTGGAGCTCGGCGAGGCCGGCGGTGAAGAAGACGACCGCGCCGACGATCTGCCAGGGCAGCCACCACCACTCGAAGGCGCCGACGATGCCGGGCAGGGACACGGTCCCGGCGGCCATGGCGACCGAGGCGGCGGCGAGCAGCATCGGCAGTTCGTACGCGAGCAGCTGGGCCGCGGTGCGCAGGCCTCCGAGCAGGGAGAACTTGTTGGCGGAGGCCCAGCCGCCCATGAGGCTGCCGAGTACGCCGACGCCCATGACGGCGAGCACGTAGAAGAGGCCGGCGTCGATGACCTGGCCGATCCCGCCGCTGCACGGGCCGATGGGGATGGCGATCAGGACGAGGAGGTACGGCAGCAGCGCGACGGCGGGGGCGAGCTGGAAGATCCGCCGGTCGGCGTTGGCCGGGACGATGTCCTCCTTCTGCGCGAATTTCACGCCGTCGGCGACGAGCTGGGCCCAGCCGTGGAAGCCGCCGGCGTACATGGGGCCGAGGCGGCCCTGCATGTGCGCCATGACCTTGTGCTCGGTCTGCCCGATGACGAGCGGGAGCACGAGGAAGACGGCGAAGACGACGATCAGTCGCAGGGCGACGTCGAGGACGTCGTTCACGCGTCGCCTCCGTTGGTGTCGGGTTCGTTCTTGGTCTCGGGCCCGGGTTCGGGGTCCGGCCGCGGCGGGGTGGCGGCCGGGAGCTCCTCGAAGGCGGGCTTCGGGTTGTGCCAGGGCGCGTCCGAGCCGGGTTTCGCCGCCGGCGGGGTGGCCGGGCGCGGGGTCTCCGGGGTGTCGGGTCCCTCGGGCCCCGGCGGCGGGGTGGCCTGGCTGGCGGAGCCGTCCGCCACCGAGCGGGTACGCCGCACCGGGCGCGGGGTCTCCGGGGTGTCGGGCGCCTCGGCCTGGGTGGCCGAGCCCTCCGCCACCGAGCGGGTGCGGCGCACCGGGGCGCCCTCGCGCGGGGTGCGCGCGGGGCCGGCTCCGGCGGCGCGGGGGGTGCGGGCGGGCCGGGCGGGGGCCGGCGGCAGCTGGCCCTTGAGGGGGCCCCAGTCGTTGGGGTCCGGCACGCCGGGCGGCAGCATCTGGCGGCGCTTGGGCGCGTCCGGGTCGTGGGCCTCGCCCGGCTCCTTGGCCCCGGGCCACGCCTTGGCGACGCGCGCCGCCAGGACGAAGTCCTTGCGCAGCGGGTGCCCCTCGAAGTTCTCGGGGAGCAGGAGGTGGACGAGGTTGGGGTGGTCCGTGAAGGTGACCCCGAACATCTCGAAGGTCTCCCGCTCGTGCCAGGCCGCGCCCGCGTACACCGCGACCGCCGAGGGCAGGGAGGGCGCCGCGTGCGGAACGGTCGTCCGCAGCAGCAGGCGGCGTACCCGGTGGTTCTCCAGGGAGACGACGTGCGCGCAGACGCGGAAGCCCGTACCGGGCTCGTCGACCGCGCTCAGCCAGTCGAAGTAGGTGCAGCCGAGCTTGTCGCGGGCGATCTCCAGCGAGGAGATCCAGGAGCCGACGGGGACGTCGACGGTGAGGAGCTCGTACGCGGACGAGGCGACGGCCTCGGCACCGAAGACCGTACCGGCCGCTTCGGGGAGGGAGTCGTAGAGGTTCACGCGCCGGCTCCCGGTGCGGGCGGCGCCGTGACGAGGCCGCTGGTGAGCTGGGCGACGGAGGGCGCTGCCGCGTAACGGTCCGCGAGGGACTCCCGGGCGATCTTCTCCTGGAGCTTGAGGATGCCCTGGAGGAGGGCCTCGGGGCGCGGAGGGCAGCCCGGCACGTACACGTCGACCGGAATGATCTGGTCCACGCCCTTGGTGACGGAGTACGAGTCCCAGTAGGGGCCTCCGCAGTTGGAGCAGGCGCCGAAGGAGATGACGTACTTCGGCTCGGGCATCTGCTCGTACAGGCGCCTGACGGCCGGGGCCATCTTGTCCGTCACCGTGCCCGACACGATCATCAGGTCGGCCTGGCGCGGGCCGGGCGCGAACGGGATGACACCCAGGCGGATGAAGTCGTGCCGGGCCATCGACGCGGCGATGAACTCGATGGCGCAGCAGGCGAGGCCGAAGTTGAAGACCCACAGGCTGTAGCGGCGGCCCCAGTTCAGGACCACCTTCATGGGCTCCGGGGCGAGGCGGGAGAGCACTCCCAGCCTCTTCGGTTCCGGAAGCGGCTGGGGCTCCGGGGTGACGGCCGGTGTCACGTCCATTCGAGGACGCCCTTCTTGTACGCGTAGAGCAGGCCGACGGCCAGGAAGCCCAGGAAGATGAACATCTCGACCAGGGTCGTGGCGCCGTAACCGGCGGCGGCGAACACCGTCGCCCACGGGAAGAGGAAGATCGAGTCGACGGCGAAGACGACGTAGAGGAAGGCGTAGACGTAGTAGCGGACCTGGGTGTGCGCCCAGCCCTCCCCCACGGGGTCCACTCCGCATTCGTACGTCAGCAGCTTCTCGGGGGTCGGGACCACGGGCCGCAGCAGGCGGCCGGCGCCGAAGGCCACGGCGACGAAGAGCACGCCGAGGACCGCGAGCAGGCCGACGACCGAATAACTCCGGAAGTAGTCCGCTGCGATCACGGCTGCTGTCGATACCGTTGGGTCGGGCACGTCCGTTCCTCGCTCCTCGGCCACTGTCGACGATCAGGTTGATCTGGTACGGCAGGGAGTCTAGGGCCTGGGCCGCACGGGGTGGGGTTACCCCCCGTTCACTGGCGCATGGCTGCCCCATGGCGCGGGCGGGGCCCAGTTGGCAGGCTGAGCCGCATGACCGCGAACGATCAAGCTTCCGCTCCCCCTCCCGTACGCCCCGCCTTCGACGCGGCCACGTGGAAGGAGATCGCCTACCTGCTGAGCAACCTGCCGGTGGCGTTGATCGGTTTTGTTTACACGGTTTTCATGATGACGACGGCGGGCGGGCTGACCGTGACCGCGATCGGGCTGCCGTTGCTCGCATGCGGTCTCCTCGGGTCGCGGCAGTTCGGAAAGCTCGAACGCGTCAGGGCGCGGGCCCTGCTGGGCGTACGGGTGGACGAGCCGACACCGCTGCCGGGGCCGGCGCGGGCCGGCGGGTTCTTCGCCTGGCTGTGGGCCGGGATCAAGGACCCGGTGGGCTGGCGGACCGTGCTGTACGAACTGGTCCGGCTGCCGTGGGGAGTACTGACCTTCAGTATCGCGCTGACGGGGCTGTTCGTGCTGTGGCCGGTACTGCCGTACCTGGTGCGCGGCCTGGCCAATGTGGACCGCGCGATGGTACGGGGCCTGCTGTCGCCCTCCGACGAGCTGGAGCGGCGCATCGCCGAGCTGGAATCGGGGCGCGGGGTGGTCGTGGACACCGCCGCCGCCGACCTGCGGCGCATCGAACGCGACCTGCACGACGGGGCGCAAGCGCGGCTGGTGGCCCTCGCGATGGGTCTGGGCCTGGCCAAGGAGAAGCTGCTGGAGGACCCGGAGGGCGCGGCGGCGATGGTCGACGAGGCGCACGGCGAGGTGAAGCTGGCGCTCCAGGAGCTGCGGGACCTCGCGCGGGGCATCCACCCGGCGGTGCTGACGGACCGGGGGCTGGACGCGGCGCTGTCTTCGGTGGCCTCTCGGTGCCTGGTGCCGGTGAAGGTGATCGTGGACCTGCCGACGCGCCCGGCGGAGGCCATCGAGGGCATCGCCTACTTCACCGTGTCCGAGCTGCTGCAGAACGTCAGCAAGCACGCGGGGGCGCGCGGCGCGAGCGTCGAGGTGTGGCGGGCGGGGGCACGGCTGCTGATCCGGGTCTCGGACGACGGGCGCGGCGGAGCCCGGGCCTCCGGCGGGAGCGGGCTGGCGGGGCTCGCCGAGCGGCTGCGGGCGGTGGACGGGGTGTTCACGGTGGACTCGCCCGAAGGGGAGGGGACGGTGGTCACGGCGGAGCTGCCGTGGCGGGACCGCGGGTAGTTCCTCCCGGGGCGGGGCCGCCGCGACGGGCCGGGCCGGGTGTCCCCCGCCCGGCCTTCCTCCGTCCCGGGCGCCGCACCGGGGGCCGTGGAGCCGGGCCGTGGGACCGGGCCGTGGGACCGGGCCGTGGGGGTGGGGTTAACCCCCCTCGGGAGACGCCGACCCGCCGCATGGTTCGGGCAGAGGGGCGGGCGGCAGGGTGGGGGAGGTCAAGGGACGAGTCGAAGGGCGGGTCGGGATCATGGGCAACGGCAAGGACAGCGGCCGGGCGGTACTGCGGGCTCCGGTGGCGGCGCAGACCTGGCGCGAGCTCGCGTACCTGGTCGTCGGCCTGCCGCTCAGCACCGTGTACTTCACGCTCGCCGTCACCGGAGTGGCCCTCGGGGCCGGGCTGCTCGTGACGTTCGTCGGGATCCCGGTGCTGGCCGGGGTGCTGGCCATGTGCCGGGGCTTCGGGCAGGTCGAGCGGGCCCGGGTGCGCGGGATGCTGCGCGTGCCGCTCGCCGATCCGGCGCCGGTCCTGGCGGGCGGGAGCGGCCCGCTGGCCGGGATGGGGGCGCTGCTCAAGAGCGGCAGCGCCTGGCGGCACGTGCTGTACTCGGTGATCCACCTGCCGTGGGCGGTGTTCGCCTTCACGACGGCGCTCGTGCTGTGGAGCACCGGCTGGAGCATGCTGCTGTACCCGCTGTGGTTCTGGGTCTTCCCCGCCTTCACCGACCAGCCGGGGTTGTCGGTGTTCCAGAACGAGACGTACGTCTTCTACCTCGACTCCCCCGTGGCGATCGCCGCGACCGCCGCCGTCGGGCTGGTCCTCACTCTGGCCACCCCGTGGGTGGTGCGGGCCCTGACCACCGCCGACCGGGTACTGGTCAGCGGGCTGCTCGGCCGGTCCCGTCTCGACGACCGGCTCAGCGAGCTGGAGTCGGACCGCGGGGCGGTCGTGGACACCGCCGCCGCCGACCTGCGGCGCATCGAACGCGACCTGCACGACGGGGCGCAGGCCCGGCTGGTGGCCCTGGCCATGGACCTGGGCCTGGCCAAGGAGAAGCTGACCGAGGATCCGCAGGCCGCCGCCCGGATGGTGGACGAGGCCCACGGCGAGGTGAAGATCGCCCTCCAGGAGCTCCGGGACCTGGCCCGGGGCATCCACCCGGCGGTACTGACGGACCGGGGGCTCGACGCGGCGCTGTCGTCGGTGGCCTCGCGGTGCGCGGTGCCGGTGCGGGTGGAGGTGGACCTGCCGGCCCGGCCGGCGGCGGCGATCGAGGGGATCGCGTACTTCACGGTGTCCGAGCTGCTGCAGAACGTCAGCAAGCACGCGGGGGCGCGCGGCGCGAGCGTCGAGGTGTGGAAGTCGGGGACGCGGCTGCTGATCCGGGTCGCCGATGACGGGCGTGGCGGGGCGGAGGCCTCCGGCGGGAGCGGGCTGGCGGGGCTCGCCGAGCGGCTGGACGCGGTGGACGGGGTCTTCGTGGTGGATTCGCCCGTCGGGGAGGGGACGGTGGTCACGGCGGAGCTGCCGTGGCGTTCCACGGGAAACTGAGGCCCCGCACGCCCCACCCGCCCGCGCCCTCGGCTCGGCCCCCGCGCCCCGCCCGCCCGCGCCCCTCGGCTCGGCCCCCGCGCCCCACCCGCCCGCGCCCCTCGGCTCGGCCCCCGCGCCCCACCCGCCCGCGCCCCTCGGCTCGACCCGCGCGGCCCCCCGTACGCCCCCGTACGCCCCCGCCAGGTGGCGCTTTCGGCCATGTCTTCCCCCATTGGCCGGGATCCGCCCCCGGCCCGGGGTCCGGCTGGGATGCTTGGCTCTGCCAAGTGGGTCGACGAGTGGACGCGGGAGCTGCGAGAACGTGGAAGACAGGGTGCGAGTGGTCATCGCCGAGGACTCAGTGCTGCTCCGTGAGGGCCTGACCCGGCTGCTGACCGACCGGGGGCATGACGTCGTGGCCGGCGTCGGGGACGCGGAAGCCCTGATCAAGACGGTGGCGGACCTGGCCGCCGAGGGCGCGCTGCCGGACGTGGTGGTGGCGGACGTGCGGATGCCGCCGACGCACACTGACGAGGGCGTACGGGCCGCCGTACGGCTGCGCCGCGACTACCCCGGCATCGGGGTGCTCGTCCTCTCGCAGTACGTGGAGGAGCAGTACGCCACCGAACTGCTGGCCGGTTCCAGCACGGGGGTCGGCTACCTGCTCAAGGACCGCGTCGCCGAGGTGCGCGAATTCCTCGACGCCGTGGTGCGCGTCGCCCGGGGCGGAACGGCCCTGGACCCCGAAGTGGTGGCCCAGCTGCTCGGCCGCAGCCGGAAGCAGGACGTGCTCGCCGGTCTGACCCCGCGCGAACGCGAGGTACTGGGCCTGATGGCTGAAGGACGCACGAATTCCGCTGTGGCCAAGCAGCTCGTGGTGAGCGACGGGGCCGTGGAGAAGCACGTCAGCAATATCTTCCTGAAGCTGGGGCTGTCCCCGAGTGACGGGGATCACCGGCGTGTACTGGCGGTCCTCACCTACCTGAGGTCTTGATTAACTGACAATCTGTCAGGTAAGGCGCGCCGCTCGTTCCGGAGCGTCACGGCGACCGCCGGTTGATTTGGAATATTTCGAGTTGTGCACGACGTCTGTCGGACAGACTGCCCCGCGAGGGGCGGTCCAGAATGCGGGCGACCCAGGGCCGGACGACCTCACGGACGTAGGGTTGGTTTTGGGGACGAGCGCCCACGCCTCGAAGGAGGTCCAGTTCAGTGACCAGCCAGGTCAGTAGCCCGGCCGATCAGGCCGACGGGGCCGGCGGGTCCATTGGAGAGCAGCGCACCACGGCTGTGCCCCATGGAGCCGGCAAGGAAATCCGCCGTGTCGACCGGGTGATCATCCGTTTCGCGGGTGACTCGGGTGACGGTATGCAGCTGACGGGTGACCGTTTCACCTCGGAGACGGCGTCCTTCGGCAACGACCTCTCGACGCTGCCGAACTTCCCGGCCGAGATCCGGGCACCTGCCGGGACCCTGCCGGGGGTGTCCTCGTTCCAGCTGCATTTCGCGGACCACGACATCCTCACGCCGGGTGACGCGCCGAACGTGCTGGTCGCGATGAACCCGGCGGCGCTGAAGGCCAACATCGGCGACGTGCCGCGCGGCGCGGAGATCATCATCAATACGGACGAGTTCACCAAGCGGCCCATGGCCAAGGTCGGCTACGAGACGTCCCCGCTGGAGGACGGCTCCCTCTCCGCGTACAACATCCACCCGGTGCCGCTGACCACCCTGACGGTGGAGGCGCTGAAGGACTTCGGGCTCTCCCGCAAGGAGGCCGAGCGCAGCAAGAACATGTTCGCGCTGGGGCTGCTGTCGTGGATGTACCACCGGCCGACCGAGGGCACGGAGAGCTTCCTGCGGCAGAAGTTCGCGAGGAAGCCCGACATCGCCGAGGCGAACATCGTCGCCTTCCGGGCGGGCTGGAACTTCGGCGAGACGACCGAGGACTTCGCCGTCTCCTACGAGGTCGCCCCCGCGACCAGCGCCTTCCCGGCCGGCACCTACCGCAACATCTCGGGGAACCTGGCCCTCTCCTACGGGCTGATCGCCGCCGCCCAGCAGGCCGACCTGCCGCTCTACCTGGGTTCCTACCCGATCACCCCGGCCTCGGACATCCTGCACGAGCTGTCGAAGCACAAGAACTTCGGCGTGCGGACCTTCCAGGCCGAGGACGAGATCGCCGGTATCGGGGCGGCTCTCGGCGCGGCCTTCGGCGGCTCGCTGGCCGTCACCACCACCTCCGGCCCGGGCGTCGCCCTGAAGTCGGAGACCATCGGCCTCGCCGTCTCGCTGGAGCTGCCGCTGCTGATCGTGGACATCCAGCGCGGCGGCCCGTCGACCGGACTGCCCACCAAGACCGAGCAGGCGGACCTCCTCCAGGCCATGTACGGCCGCAACGGCGAGGCCCCCGTCCCCGTCGTCGCCCCGCGCACCCCGGCGGACTGCTTCGACGCCGCGCTGGACGCCGCCCGGATCGCCCTCACCTACCGCACCCCGGTCTTCCTGCTCTCCGACGGCTACCTCGCCAACGGCTCCGAGCCCTGGCGGATCCCCGACCCGGCCGACCTCCCCGACCTGCGCACCCGCTTCGCGACCGGCCCCAACCACACCCTCGCGGACGGCACCGAGGTGTTCTGGCCCTACAAGCGGGACCCGCGGACCCTGGCCCGCCCCTGGGCGGTTCCGGGCACGCCCGGCCTGGAGCACCGGATCGGCGGGATCGAGAAGCAGGACGGCACCGGCAACATCAGCTACGACCCGGCCAACCACGACTTCATGGTCCGCACCCGCCAGGCCAAGATCGACGGCATCGAGGTCCCCGACCTGGAGGTCGACGACCCGGACGGCGCCCGCACCCTCGTCCTGGGCTGGGGCTCCACCTACGGCCCCATCACCGCCGCCGTCCGCCGCCTGCGCGCCCAGGGAGTCCCCATCGCGCAGGCCCACCTGCGCCACCTCAACCCCTTCCCGGGAAATCTCGGAGGGGTCCTGAAGCGTTACGACAAGGTAGTGGTGCCGGAGATGAACCTCGGGCAGCTGGCCACCCTGATCCGGGCGAGGTACTTGGTCGACGCCCAGTCGTACAACCAGGTCAACGGAATGCCCTTCAAGGCGGAGCAGCTCGCGAAGGTTCTCGAGGAGGCCATCAATGACTGAGGTGACCGACGCCCCCACCCTGCTGTCCCTGGTTCCCAAGGCCGAGGGCAAGCAGTCGATGAAGGACTTCAAGTCGGATCAGGAGGTCCGCTGGTGTCCGGGCTGCGGTGACTACGCGGTCCTGGCCGCCGTGCAGGGCTTCATGCCCGAGCTCGGCCTCGCCAGGGAGAACATCGTCTTCGTCTCCGGCATCGGCTGCTCCTCCCGCTTCCCGTACTACATGAACACCTACGGGATGCACTCCATCCACGGCCGCGCCCCCGCCATCGCCACCGGCCTGGCCACCTCCCGCCGCGACCTCTCCGTCTGGGTCGTCACCGGCGACGGCGACGCCCTCTCCATCGGCGGCAACCACCTCATCCACGCCCTGCGCCGCAACGTGAACCTCAAGATCCTCCTCTTCAACAACCGGATCTACGGACTCACCAAAGGCCAGTACTCCCCCACCTCAGAACTCGGCAAAATCACCAAATCCACCCCCATGGGCTCACTCGACGCCCCCTTCAACCCCGTCTCCCTCGCCCTCGGAGCCGAAGCCTCCTTCGTCGCCCGCACCATCGACTCCGACCGCAAACACCTCACCGAGGTCCTGCGCCAGGCCGCCGACCACCCGGGCACCGCCCTCGTCGAGATCTACCAGAACTGCAACATCTTCAACGACGGCGCCTTCGACACCCTCAAAGACCAAGAACACGCCCGCGAGGCCGTCATCCGCCTCGAACACGGCCGGCCCATCCGCTTCGGCACCGACGACACCAAGGGCGTGGTCCGCGATCCGGCCACCGGTGACCTCCAGGTCGTCACCGTCACCTCGGAGAACGAGTCGCGGGTCCTGATCCACGACGCCCACGCCACCTCTCCCACCACCGCCTTCGCCCTCTCCCGCCTCGCCGACCCCGACACCCTCCACCACACCCCCGTCGGCGTCTTCCGCAGCATCGAGCGCCCCGTCTACGACACCCTCATGGCCGAGCAGCTCGACACCGCCGTCGACCAGCGCGGCAAGGGTGACCTGGCGGCCCTGCTCGCCGGCTCCGACACCTGGACCGTGGTCGGCTAGGGCACACGGGCCCGGCGCACGGCGCACGGGCGGCGCTCCGGCAGCCCGGATCCCGCTACGGGGTCCGGGCTTCGTCGTACGCGGCCCGGGCCGCCTGCACCTCGCCGGTACGGCGTTCCGTCCAGCGGGCCAGGGCCCACACCTGCTCGGCGGCCTCCCGGCCGAGGTCGGTCAGGGAGTAGTCCACGTGCGGCGGGATCACGGGGTGCGCGTGGCGCAGTACGAAACCGTCCCGCTCCAGCGTCTGGAGGGTCTGGGCGAGCATCTTCTCGCTGACCCCTCCCACCTCACGGCGGAGCTCGCTGAACCGGTAGGAGCGCTCCACCAGGGCGGCCAGGACCAGTACGCCCCAGCGGCTGGTCACATGCTCCAGGATCCCCCGCGACGGGCACATCGGGGCCTTCACGGTCACGGGCTGCACACTTACGTCCATGCCAGTACCTTACTTTGAAGTGGGTACTTACTAATAGTTAGCGCTTTCCATACGCTGGTTCTGTCCTCGCGAACGAACGCGGGGAACCCACCGCACCAGGAGCGCATCATGAGCATCGTCGTCACCGGAGCCACCGGAGCCCTCGGCCGCCTCGTCGTCGGAGAACTGCTGGAGCGGGTGCCCGCCGGCGAGCTGGCCGTGGTCGTGCGCAGCGCGGAGAAGGCCGCCGACCTGGCCGCGCGCGGCATCGACGTACGGATCGCCGACTACGACGACCCGGCCGCGCTGGCCGGCGCCTTCCGGGCCGGCGACCGGGTCCTGCTGATCTCGGGCAGCGAGGTCGGGCGGCGGATCCCGCAGCACCAAGCCGTGATCGCGGCCGCGAAGGCGGCCGGGGTGGCCCAGCTGGCCTACACCGGCATCCTCGGCGGCCCCGAGGCCGACTTCGACCTGGCGGCCGAGCACCAGGCCACGGAGCAGGCGATCCTCGACTCCGGGCTGCCGTACACCTTCCTGCGCAACGGCTGGTACCACGAGAACTACACCGCCCAGCTCCCCGCCGTCCTGGAGCACGGCGCGGTCGTCGCCAGCGCGGGCGAGGGCCGGATCGCCTCCGCGGCGCGGGCGGACTACGCGGCCGCCGCGGCGGCGGTGCTGACCGGCGAGGGCCACCTGAACCAGGTCTACGAGCTGTCGGGCGACACCGCCTGGAGCCTGGCCGAGTACGCCGGCGAGGTGGCGCGGCAGTCCGGCCGCGAGGTCTCGTACACCGCCGTGCCCGCCGACGCGCACCTGACCGTGCTGACCGGCGCCGGGGTGCCCGAGCCCTTCGCGGCGATCCTCGTGGACGTGGACGCGGCGATCTCGCGCGGCCGGCTGGCCGGGACGAGCGGCGATCTGTCGCGCCTGATCGGGCGGCCGACGACGCCGGTGGCCGCCGCGATCGCCACCGCCCTGGCCTGATCACCGGCCGCCCGGCCCCGCGCCCGGCCCGATCACCGGCCGTCCGGCCCGGGGGCGCCATGAGGGATGTCATGAGTATCTCGCGGGAACGGGCATGACAGCAGCGCCCTACGGCGCTACCGTCGTGGGGTTGTGAGATTGGCTGGAAGTTGCACTGGAGGCCCCGTGAAGGCGGAGAACGAGCAGCGCACGGGTTTGCTCTACGGATTCGGCGCATACGGAATGTGGGGGCTCGTCCCCCTCTTCTGGCCCCTCCTCAAGCCTTCCGGGGCGATCGAGATCCTCGCCCACCGCATGGTCTGGTCGCTGGCCGCGGTCGGCATCGCGCTCCTCGTCCTGCGCCGCTGGGGGTGGATCGCCGAGATCGTCCGCCAACCGCGCAAGCTCGGGCTGACGGCCCTCGCGGCGGCCGTGATCAGCGTCAACTGGGGCCTGTACATCTGGGCGGTCAACAACGGCCAGGTCGTCGAGGCCAGCCTCGGCTACTTCATCAACCCGCTGGTCACCATCGCCATCGGCGTCCTGGTGCTGGGCGAGCGGCTGCGCCGGGCCCAGTGGGCGGCCGTGGGGATCGGCTTCGCCGCCGTGCTGGTGCTGTCCGTCGGCTACGGCCGGCTGCCGTGGATCTCGCTCACGCTGGCCTTCTCCTTCGCCGCCTACGGGCTGATCAAGAAGAAGCTCGACATGGGCGGACTGGAGTCGCTGGCCGCCGAGACGGCCCTGCAGTTCCTGCCGGCCCTGGGCTACCTGCTGTGGCTGGGCGTCCAGGGGCAGTCCACCTTCACCTCACACGGGCTCGGACATTCGGCGCTGCTCGCCGCGACGGGGCTGGTCACGGCGATCCCGCTGGTCTGCTTCGGGGCGGCCGCGATCCGGGTGCCGCTCTCCACGCTGGGGCTGCTCCAGTACCTGGCGCCGGTGTTCCAGTTCGGGCTCGGCGTCCTCTACTTCCACGAGGCGATGCCGCCGGAGCGGTGGGCCGGCTTCTCCCTGGTCTGGGGCGCGCTGGTGCTGCTGACCTGGGACGCACTGCGGACCGCCCGGCGCTCGCGGGCCCTGCTCGCCGAAGTCTCCGTCGCGGCGGCGGCCGGAGCCGTCGCCGCGGCCGTGGCCGAAGGGGGTGCCGGACCGGTTCCGGTCGCGCCCGGAACGGAACCGGCTCCGAGCCGCGATCCCGCGTAACCGCGCACGGGTGCGCGCACCCGATGCACGCACCCCGATACACCACACGATCCCCGGTACGGAACATCCGTACCGGGGATCGTCCGTTTTCCGAACTACCCTGACCGGATTGTGGTCTTGACGGATAGTCACGCTCTCACTGAACATCAGGCTCGCACTGACGCACCAATGCTCACCTGCACGATTCCCGCACGTTCCGTCTCATCCCCAACGGATCATCCCAACGGAATCCCGGAGCCCCCACATGAGCCTGTCCGTCTCCCGGCGTCTTGCCGCCGCGACCGCCCTCGCGGTCGCGGGGCTGCTGGCCGCCACCTCTCCCGCCGCGCTCGCCGCGCCCACGGCCGTCACCGCGGCGCCGACGCCGCCCGACATCCCGCTGGCCAACGTCAAGGCGCACCTGACGCAGCTCCAGACCATCGCCACCAACAACGGCGGCAACCGCGCCCACGGCCGGGCCGGGTACAAGGCCTCGATCGACTACGTGAAGGCCAAGCTGGACGCGGCGGGCTTCACCACCACCCTGCAGACCTTCACCTCCAGCGGCGCCACCGGCTACAACCTGATCGCCGACTGGCCGGGCGGTGACCCCAACTCGGTCCTCATGGCCGGCTCGCACCTCGACTCGGTGAGTTCGGGCGCAGGCATCAACGACAACGGCTCCGGCTCGGCGGCCGTCCTGGAGGCCGCGCTCGCGGTGTCCCGCGCGAACCTCCAGCCGACGAAGCACCTGCGCTTCGGCTGGTGGGGCGCGGAGGAACTGGGCCTGGTCGGCTCGAAGTACTACGTCAACAGCCTGCCGGCCACGGAGCGGGCGAAGTTCTCCGGCTACCTGAACTTCGACATGATCGGCTCGCCGAACCCGGGCTACTTCGTCTACGACGACGACCCGACGATCGAGCAGACCTTCAAGAACTACTTCACGGGCCTCGGCGTCCCCACCGAGATCGAGACCGAGGGCGACGGCCGCTCCGACCACGCGTCCTTCAAGAACGTGGGGATACCCGTCGGCGGCCTGTTCACGGGCGCCAGCAACACCAAGTCCTCGGCCCAGGCCCAGAAGTGGGGCGGCACCGCCGGCCAGGCCTTCGACCGCTGCTACCACTCGTCCTGCGACACCACGGCGAACATCAACGACACCGCCCTGGACCGCAACTCCGACGCCATCGCCTACGCGATCTGGAACCTCGGGGCGGCCACCCCGGTCCCGCCGGGCCCGTCCTTCGAGAACACCGCCGACGTGACCATCCCGGACTCCCCCGCCGCCGCGGTGACCTCGCCGATCACGGTCTCGGGCGTGGCGGGCAACGCGCCGGCCACCACCAAGGTCGACGTGAACATCGTCCACACCTACCGCGGTGACCTGGTGATCGACCTGATCGCCCCGGACGGCACGGCGTACCGGCTGAAGAACTCCAGCTCGGACTCCGCCGACAACCTGGTCGCCAGCTACACGGTGAACGCCTCCGCCGAGGTCGCCAACGGCGTGTGGAAGCTCCAGGTCAAGGACGTGGCCGCGCAGGACGTGGGCTACATCAACAGCTGGAAGATCACCTTCTGACGGCACCCGCTCCCGGACCGGACCTCCGGGCCCCGGCGTGATCCGACGCGATCGCGCCGGGGCCCGTCGCCGCGACGGGACGCCGCCGGCGCTACGCGTCCTCCGACGCCGGGCGCAGCGAGGCGGGCAGGGGCTCCTGGATGCGGGCGCGCAGCTCCTGGGCGACCGCGGTCACGTCCGCGCGGCCCAGCTTCGCGGCCTCCACCAGGTCGCCGAGCTCCTCGGGCGTGGGCAGCTGCTTCGCACCGGCCACCCGCAGGTACGAGCGGGTCGCGGCGGCCGCGTAGAACTCGTTCATCGGGGATTCCAGCGCGGGGCAGACGGCGAGCGTGTGCAGGAAGGCCGCGGCCCGCCAGGCGGTGTCGGGGGCGGGCTGCTCGGGGACCATGACCAGGTCGTTCTGGTGCCGGGCGACGGCGGCGGCCACCCCGGAGGGGTCCCACACGGCGGGGTCCGACGGCAGATGGTGGGCCAGCGCGGTCCAGGCCCACTCCATGGTGATCTTCAATTGCCGAACCGCTCCTGGAAGTAGCCCCAGTGGTCGGCGAACTCCTCTATGCCGGAGAGGAACGTCTTGCGGTCCTCGTCGAGTTCGCGTTCCGTGACCTCGGTGATGAGCGCGGTGACCGTCGTCCCCAGCGCCGCCGCGCGCGCCTTGAGGCGTTCGTGGAACTCTTCGTCCAGGCGGATGGTGACGTGTCTCGACATGTCCATCACGGTACAGCGGCAGCGCTGTACGGAGGAGGGGAACGGCACAAGGGTGGCCGGGGACACAGGTCCCCGGCCACCCCGGCGGTGCTGCGGCTACTTGGCGGAGTCGGCCGTCCTGACGAGCTGCTCCTTGGTGACCGCGCCGACGTAGACCTTGCCGTCGTCCGTGATCAGCGCGTTGACCAGGCGGGTGGAGAAGACCCGGCCCTCGCCGAACTTCCCGGAGACCTTGTCGCCGAGGGAGTTCAGGAACTGCTTGGCCTCCTTCGGCGCGTTCTTGTCGTTCTCCAGGTCCTTGAGGGACCGGCCGGCGCCCGTGTCGATCCGCGCCACCGTGGACCAGCCCTCGCCGAGGACCTTCACCTCGCCCTTGCCGTCCGCCCCGGAGGCCAGGTCACCGAGGCCGGGGAAGGATTCCAGCGCCTTGAGCGGCTTGTCCTCCTTCTGCCCCTTGCCGTGCTCGCCGCCCTCCGTCACCTTGGCGCCCTTCGGCGGGGTGAAGGCGAAGGCGTCCGCGGCCGGCCTGGCGAAGTCCACCTGGGTGAAGCCCGCGTCCACGATCGGCTTGCCGCCCTGGCTGGACAGCAGCTGGATGCGCAGCGGCACGCCGTTGCGGGCGTCGACCGCGATCCGTACCGAACCGACGGTGGAGCCGCTCTGCTTGGGCGTGAGGACCAGCTGGTAGGCGTCGCGCCCGGCGACCTGCGCGGTCTCGCCCACGCCGATGTCGGTGGTGGGGCCGGCGGCCTTGAGGACCTCCTGGGCCAGCTCCTGCGGCGAGGCCGGGAGGCGGTCGGCGGTCTTGCCGTGGCCCGGGCCGGCGTCCTGGCCGTCCGTGTCGTGGAAGACCTCGTTGGACTTGGAGTCGTACCCCCAGACGTCCTTGCCGTTGTGGACGAGGGTGTACTCGTCCTTGCCGTCCAGGAAGGTCAGCTTCTGGCGGTCGGGGCCGTCGGCCGCGACGCGGAAGGTGTGCGTGCCGTTGGCCAGCTGCGCGATCTTGGCCTCGGGGTCGGCCGAGCCGCCCGCGATCCCGCCGCCGCCCAGCAGGCCGGAGGCGAGCTGGGGAAGGCCGAGGTCGGTGGAGATCTTCGCGGTGCCGGAGAGCTGCTGCGCGTCGGAGGCCGCGACCTTCTCGATCAGCTGCTGCGCCGTCACCTTGGGCAGGTCGGGACCCCCGGCGTTGGCGAAGGCCGGGACCATCGCGACGGTTGCCGCCGCGACACCCGCCACGGCGACCGGTACGGCGTACCGGGCGGCCTTGCGCGAGGTCTTCGTGTTCGCTGCCATCTGAGTGCCCTGCCCTCTGTGTCTACGGCGGCGGCCCCCGTGGCGCCGCACTCACCCGTTCCGGTGGGATTCGATGTCTCCATCTGACCAAATCGGCGGACTCGGGGCGTCAGTCCCCGGAATCAACTCCGTGTACGACCGTGGGATGACACGGGAAGGGCCCCCGCTCCCCGGACCCGTAGGGGTCGCGGGGCGCGGGGGCCCTTCCGCCGCGGAGGGGGCGGAGGTCAGCCGGCGCGGTGGACCACCGCGTCGCACAGCTCCTCCAGCGCCGACTTCGCGAAGCACTCCGGCAGCGGGGCGAGCGTGGCGCGCGCGTCCTCCGCGTACTGGACGGTGTCGCGGCGGGCCTGCTCCAGCGCGGGGTGCACCCGCAGCCGGGAGAGGACCTCGGCGTGCCGGGCGTCGTCCGTGAGGTCCCCGTCCAGCAGGGCCACGAGCTCCAGGTCCTCGGGGCGCCGGTCCCGCGCGGCCGTCTCGCGCAGCCGCAGCACGGGCAGGGTCGGGATGCCCTCGCGCAGGTCGGTGCCCGGGGTCTTGCCGGACTCGTGCGAGTCGGAGGCGATGTCGAGGACGTCGTCCGCGAGCTGGAAGGCGGTGCCGAGACGCTCGCCGTACTGGGTCAGGATGTCGACGACGGACTCGTCGGCGCCGGACATGAGCGCGCCGAAGCGGCCGGAGACGGCGATCAGCGAGCCGGTCTTGCCGGCGATGACGTCCAGGTAGTGCGCGACGGGGTCGCGGCCGTCGCGCGGACCGGCCGTCTCCAGGATCTGGCCCGTGACGAGCCGCTCGAAGGCCTCGGCCTGGACGCGCACGGCCTCCGGCCCGAGGTCCGCGAGGATGTGCGAGGCGCGGGCGAAGAGGAAGTCACCCGTCAGGACCGCGACGGAGTTGCCCCAGCGGGCGTTGGCGCTCTCCACCCCACGGCGTACGTCCGCCTCGTCCATGACGTCGTCGTGGTAGAGCGTCGCCAGGTGGGTGAGCTCCACGACCACGGCGGACGGCACGATGCCGGGCGCGTAGGGGTCGCCGAAGCGGGAGGCCAGCATCACCAGCAGCGGCCTGAACCGCTTGCCCCCGGCGCGCACCAGATGCTGCGCGGCCTCGGTGATGAAGGGGACTTCGCTCTTGGTGGCCTCCAGCAGACCCGCCTCGACGGCGGCCAGTCCGGCCTGGACATCGGTCTCAAGAGCCTGGTCCCGCACGCTCAGTCCGAACGGCCCGACGACGGTCACGAGGGGTACTCCTGTCTGCTGACGATCACGCTGACGATCACCTGGATTGTCGATGTGTCGCTGCCATCACTCAAGCCAGCGTATCCGGTCTGTTTTCGATCACCGAGAGGGCCTGTCCGGTTGCCGCACACGCGCGGTCCGATCCATCCCGGTATGTTCGGTGAGAGCCGAAACGACCGGAGAACGCGTTTTGTCCAGAACTGTCACCGATAGGGGCGGGCCCGGGGCCGGAAGCACCGGCGCCTTCGCCGACCCGTCGGCCACGGCCGCCCGGCGGGTCGCCGGCGGGTGCCGCGCTTCCGCCGCGCCCGCCACCCCCCTGGCGCATATCGGCCGGTTGACGACGGGCCGTTCGACCCCGTCCGCCGAGGGGCCGGTGAGGGAAACCCCATGATCATCCGTACCGACTTCCCGTACGCCACCGCCCACGAGGATGTCCGGATCCCGATGCCGGACGGGGTCGAGCTCCACGCCCGCGTCTGGCGCCCCGTGACGGACGAACCCGTGCCCGCCCTGCTGGAGTACCTCCCGGACCGGCTGACCGACTGCACCGCGCCGCGCGACCGCCAGCGCCACCCCTGGTACGCCGGGCACGGCTACGCCTCCGTACGGGTGGACGTGCGCGGCCACGGGTGCAGCGGGGGCCGCCCCGGCGGCGCGCACGACGCGCTCGACATCGCCGACGGGGTCGCGGTGGTGGAGTGGCTGGCCGCGCAGCCGTGGTGCACGGGAGCGGTGGGGATGTCCGGCATCTCCCGGGGCGGCCGCGACGGCCTGCGGATCGCCGCCCTGGCGCCGGAGGCGCTGAAGGCCGTCGTCACCGTCTGCTCGACGGACGACCCCTACGACAACGACGCCCACTACACGGGCGGGTCGGTACTGGCCGTGGACATGCACGCCCGGTCCGCCATGGCGCTGGCCCTCGCCGCCCGCCCGCCCGACCCGCGCTACGCCGGCGAGGGCTGGCGGGAGCAGTGGCTGGACCGGCTGGAGGGTGTGGAACCGCCGGTCCACACCTGGCTCTCGCACCAGACCCGCGACGCCTACTGGCGCCACGGCGGCGTCCGCGAGGACTACGCGGCGATCGGCGCGGCGGTCCTCGCCGTGGGCGGCTGGCACGACCCCCACCGGGACGCGGTGCTGCGGCTGGTCTCCCACCTGCCCGCCTCCCGGGTCCGGGGCCTGATCGGGCCCTGGTCGCACCAGTACCCGGACCGGGAGCTGCCGCCGGGACCGGCCATCGGCTTCCTCCAGGAGACCCTGCGCTGGTGGGACCACTGGCTCAAGGGCGCCGACAACGGGGTGATGGACGAGCCGCTGCTGCGCGCGTGGATCAGCGGCTCGCACCCGCCGGCCACCGTGTACGACCGGCTGCCGGGCCGCTGGGCCGGCGAGAAGGCGTGGCCGTCGCCCTCGGTCGTGCCCGTCTCGTACGGGCTCCAGGGCCCGCCGGTGACGGTGGCCTCGCCGCAGCACACCGGGCTCGACGCCGGACGCTTCCGCCCCGTCGGCGGCGACGCCGACCTGCCGCCGGACCAGCGGGAGGAGGACGCGAAGTCGGCCTGCTTCGAGTTCCCGGTGCCCGTGGACGCGGGCGAGCCGGTGGAGGTCCTGGGGCGGCCGTCGGTGACGCTGCGGCTGCGGATGGACGTCCCGTACGGGCAGGTCGTGGCGCGGCTGTGCGACGTCGCCCCGGACGGGGCGTCGACGCTCGTCACTCGGGGGGCGCTGAACCTGTCGGCGCGGTACGGGCCGGACCGGGCGGCGCCGTGGCGGGCGGGCGCGTACGAGGACGTCACCTTCGAGCTCAACGGCATCGGCCACTCCTTCCCGCCCGGGCACCGGATCCGGCTCGCGGTGTCCTCCGCGTACTGGCCGTGGATCTGGCCGCGGGCCGGCTCGGAGGCGGGCTGGACCCTGGACCCCGCGGGCAGCACGCTGGAACTCCCGGTCCGCGCCGCCTCCTCCCTGGACGCGGGCATCGCCTTCGAGCCGCCGGAACAGGCCGAGCCGCTGGGGGTGGTCCACCCGGAGACGCTGGACGCGCCGCGCCCGGAGCGGGTGGTCGTACGCGACGTCGCGCGCGGGGTGTGGCGGCTGGAGGTGGATCCCCGGCACGGGGGGACGCGGGTGTACCCGGACGGGCTGGAGTACGAGGAGGACGCGACGGAGGCGTACGAGATCCAGCAGGCCGACGCGCTGTCCGCCCGCACCCGCTCGGACTGGCGGATCCGGTTGCACCGCCCGGAGGACGGGTGGGACGCGCGGGTGGAGACCCGGTCGGAGATCTCGTGCGACGAGGGCGGCTTCATCACGTCGGACGAGATCGTCTGCCGTGAGGGCGAGGAGGTCGTCTTCCACCGCACGTGGGAGCGCCGCCTGCCGCGCGCGGCGGGCTGAGCGGGCCCCTTGCCCCCCGCGACGGCCCCGAGGCGCACGCGCGCGCTGAACGGCGCGGGGGGCCGGGGGGGCGCGCGCGGAGGGCCGCGTCACGAGCGGAACAGCCGCTCCAGCACCACCGCGATGCCGTCCGCCTCGTTCGACAGGGTCACCTCGTCGGCGACGGCCACCAGCTCCCGGTGGGCGTTCGCCATCGCCACCCCGTGCGCGGCCCACGCGAACATCGGGATGTCGTTCGGCATGTCGCCGAAGGCGATCGTCGACTCCGCCGCGGCCTCCAGCACCGACGCCGCCCGCGCGAGCCCGCTGGCCTTGTCGACGCCCGGCGGCTGGAGTTCCACCGTGTGCTCCCCCGCCATCGTGACGTTCACCAGGTCACCGACCACCGACCGCGCCACCCGCGTCAGTTCGTCGTCGTCCAGCCGGGGGTGCTGGAGCAGCACCTTGTTGATCGGCGACGACCACAGCTCGCCCCGCCCGCGGACCCGCACCATCGGGAGGTGCGGGTGCGGCATCCGGTAGCCCGGCCCCACCAGCATCTCCGCGTCCAGCCCCTCCTGGTTGACGGCCACGTACACCTCGCCGATCTCCGCCTCGATCTTGCCGAGGGCCACCTCGGCCAGACCCCGGTCCATCGCGACGGAGTGCAGCAGGATTCCGCGCGCCGCGTCGTACACCTGCGCACCCTGCCCGCACACCGCGAGCCCCGTATAGCCGAGGTCGTCCAGGACGTGCCGGATCTGTGGGACGGGGCGGCCGGTGACGACGATGTGCCGGGCACCGGCCGCGCGCGCCGTCGCGAGCGCCGTGCAGGAGCGGGCGGAGACGGTGTCACCGGCGCGCAGCAGAGTCCCGTCCAGGTCAGTGGCGATCAAGGCATAGGGGAGGGCGGAAGTCACGCCGCCAAGGATACGGACCCCCATGGACAAGTCCTACAATTGGCGTCTTCGCCACCTGAAGGTGGAGGATTCCCGCCTGACCCCCCTTATTGAGCGGCGGCCTTCGGGTGGTTCCTGCTTCATCACCCATAGCCCGGCTTGCCGGGTCTTACACGGATTCCACAGGCGTTTTACCTCTCGGCCCGCCCGGCCGCGAGGAGTTGGCGCCCTTCGGCGCGGAGGTTGATCTCGGCGTTGCCGTCCCTGTCGTGAGTGGCGCCGCAGTCGCACACCCAGTGCCGGATGTGAAGCCGTTCGACTCCGTACGACCCGCAGCCGCCAACCCGTGCGAAATGACGCGATGTGACCTTAAGCAACAACGTTTGCCCGTTTTCGTCTTCCCACGTGTGTTTCATCTCCGGTCGAGCACCCGAGCTTTCACTCGGGATCCTGGGTAGCGTGTCCCGCACCGTGTCTACCGGGACACCCCCGGCCCCCCTCGAAAGCGAGGCAGCACCCCATGCCCCAGCAGAGCCCCCTCGACGTCCCCGAGGGCGACCCGTTCGGGCCGCACAACCTCCCCTACGGCGTGTTCTCCACCCCGGCGGAGCCGGAGCGCCGCCGCGTCGGCGTGCGCCTCGGCGGGTACGTGCTCGACGCGGGGGCGGTGGCCGTCGCCCTCGGGTCCCCGTACGCCGGGCTGCTCGCCCAGGGTTCGCTCAACCCGCTGCTGGCCGCCGGCCGCACCTCCTGGCGCGACGTGCGACGCGCGCTGACCGCGTGGGTCACCGACCCCGGGCACCGCGAGACGGTCGAGCCGCACCTGCTGCCGCTGGACGCGGTCACCCTGCACCTGCCGTACGAGGTCGCGGACTACGTCGACTTCTACGCGAGCGAGCACCACGCCACCAACGTCGGGCGGATCTTCCGCCCGGACGGGGACGCGCTCACCCCCAACTGGAAGCACCTGCCCATCGGTTACCACGGCCGGTCGGGCACGATCGTGGTCTCCGGCACCGATGTGGTGCGGCCGTCGGGGCAGCGCAAGGCGCCCGCCGACCCGGCTCCGGTCTTCGGGCCGTCCGTGAAGCTCGACATCGAGGCCGAGGTCGGCTTCGTCGTCGGCACGCCCTCGGACATGGGCCGTCCGGTCGCGCTCGGCGACTTCGAGGAGCACGTCTTCGGGCTGTTCCTCCTCAACGACTGGTCCGCGCGCGACATCCAGGCCTGGGAGTACGTGCCGCTCGGCCCCTTCCTCGGCAAGTCGTTCGCCACCTCCGTCTCCGCCTGGGTGACCCCCCTGGAGGCCCTGGACGCGGCCCGGGTCGCCCCGCCCGCCCGCGACTTCCCGCTCCTGCCCTACCTCGACGACGCCGCCGTCGACCGTCCCGGCGGCTTCGACCTGCGCATCAGCGTCTCCATCAACGGGCAGGAGGTCGCCCGGCCGCCGTTCGCCTCGATGTACTGGACGGCCGCCCAGCAGCTGGCCCACATGACCGTCAACGGCGCCTCGCTGCGCACCGGCGACGTGTACGGCTCCGGCACGGTCAGCGGCCCGGAGCCCGACCAGCGGGGCTCCCTGCTGGAGCTCACCTGGAACGGTCGCGACGCCGTCGAACTCGCCGAAGGCAAGCGCACCTTCCTGGAGGACGGCGACACCGTCACCCTCACGGCGTGGGCCCCCGGCGCCGACGGCACCCGCGTCGGCCTCGGCGAGGTCACCGGCCGCATCACCGCCGCCCGGTAGGACGCACGAGGGGCGGCGGGCCTCCCCCGCCGCCCCACCGCCACCACCGCCACCACCGCCACCACCGCCGGTCGGGCGTACCGCACCGGCCGCGCCTACTCCGGCCGCACCGCCCGGGTGGCGGGGGCCGGGAGCCGCGGTGACGCTGCTCGCATGGCCTCTCGTACCGCAAAGCTCGCCCCCCTGGCCCTCGCGGCCACCGCCTCCCTCACGCTCGGCGCCGCCCCCGCCGCCCCCACGGCGACGCCCAACGCCCAACTGGCCGCGACCTACCGGGCCACCGCCAGGTACCACGATCACCGGCAGGCCGTCGCCGCCGGCTACGTCCCCGACCGGTACTGCGTCGTCAACCCGGGTGAGGGCGGCGGGGCCCTCGGCTACCCGCACTTCAACCACGCCTACGACGGCTCCACCGACCCCGGGAAGCCCACGGCCCTGCTCTACGAGGGCGACGGCGCGGGGCACTGGCGGCTCGCCGGCCTCGAATGGATGGTCGTGGACCGCGACGGCCGCATGGACACCGACGACGACCGCCCCACCCTGTTCGGGCAGCCCTTCCGCGGCCCGCTGCCCGCCCGGTACGCGGGCCAGAAGGTCCACTACTCGCTGCACCTGTGGCTGTGGAAGAAGAACCCCTCGGGGCGGTTCGAGCCCTTCAACCCGTCGGTCGTCTGCCGGCCCGGCACCACCCGGCCGCGCCCCGCCGTACCCGCCGTCACCCCTTAGGGGGTGTCCGGCGGATCAGGGCCGGGCCCGGCCCGCCCGGCGCCCCCCAGCTCCGCGCCGCCCCCCGTTCGGGGGCCCGCCGCGTGCGGGACCCCCGCCTCCCCGCGATGGTGGACGAAAGCCCTCCGGGACCCCCGACCACCAGGAGCTCCCATGCCCGTACCGCGCAGCGCCAAGGCCCTGTTCGCCGCCTCCGCCGCCGCGGCGTCTCTGTTCCTCGCCGCCCTCCCCCCGGCCCAGGCGGTCGAAGGGCCCGCGCCCGACCCCCGCGACCAGCGGGCGATGCGCGACATGGCCACGGCGATCGCGGCGACCGCGAAGTACGTGGACGAGCGGGCGGCCCTCAGGGACGGCTACGTCCCGCACGGCCAGGAATGCATGACCAACCCGTTCGGCGTCGGCACCATGGGCTACCACTACGTCAAGCAGGCCAACTGGGGCTCCACGGACCCCGCCAGGCCGACCGCGCTCCTCTACAGCACCGAGAAGGACCGGCACGGACGCCGCAAGCTCCAGACGGTGGAGTGGATGTCCACCGACCGGGACCAGGACCTCAAGACCACCGACGACCGGCCCCGCATGTTCGGGCTGCCCTTCGACGGCCCCATGCCCGGCCACTGGCCGGGCATGCCCAAGCACTACGACCTCCACATGTGGGCGTACGAGAAGAACCCCGCCGGCCGCTTCCACAACTGGAACCCCGGCCTCAGCTGCCCCCCGAAGAAGCCCGCCGCGGGAACCACCCCGCCGGCCCCCGGTCACGGGCACGGGCACTAGGCACTCGGCACCGGAACGGCGAAGGGCCCGGCCCCCGAGGGGCCGGGCCCTGCTGTCCGCGGTACCGGGTCAGCGTACGAAGGTGCTCGCCTGTCCCGCGAGGTCGAGGAAGTACTGCGGGGCCAGGCCCAGGACCAGGGTGACCGCGACGCCCACCGCGATGGTGGTCATCGTCAGCGGCGAGGGGACGGCCACCGTCGGGCCGTCGGCCTTCGGCTCGCTGAAGAACATCAGCACGATGACCCGGATGTAGAAGAACGCGGCGATCGCCGACGAGACCACTCCGACGACCACCAGCGCCCCGGCGCCGCCCTCCGCCGCCGCCTTGAACACCGCGAACTTCCCGGCGAAGCCTGAGGTCAGCGGGATACCGGCGAAGGCCAGCAGGAACACCGCGAAGACGGCCGCCGTCAGCGGCGAACGCCGCCCCAGGCCCGCCCACTTCGACAGGTGCGTCGCCTCGCCGCCCGCGTCGCGGACCAGGGTGACCACCGCGAAGGCGCCGATGGTCACGAAGGAGTAGGCGGCCAGGTAGAACAGGACGGACTTGACGCCCTCCTCCGACGTGGCGATCACGCCGGCCAGGATGAACCCGGCGTGCGCGATCGAGGAGTACGCCAGCAGCCGCTTCACATCGGTCTGGGTCACGGCGATCACCGCGCCCGCGAGCATCGTGACGATGGCCACGCCCCACATCACCGGCCGCCAGTCCCACCGCAGGCCGGGCAGGACCACGTACAGCAGCCGCAGCAGCGCGCCGAAGGCGGCCACCTTGGTCGCCGCCGCCATGAAACCGGTGACCGGGGTCGGGGCGCCCTGGTAGACGTCCGGGGTCCACATGTGGAAGGGGACCGCGCCGACCTTGAAGAGCAGGCCCATCAGGATCAGCGCGCCGCCGATGAGCAGCAGCGCGTCATTGCCCATGGTGGAGGCCAGGGCCGGGTCGATCCGGGCGACGGTGCCGTCCACCACGTCGGCGATCACCGCGTAGGAGACCGAGCCCGCGTACCCGTAGAGCAGCGCGATGCCGAAGAGGAGGAAGGCCGAGGAGAAGGCGCCGAGGAGGAAGTACTTGACCGCCGCCTCCTGCGACATCAGCCGCTGGCGGCGGGCGAGGGCGCAGAGCAGGTACAGCGGGAGGGAGAAGACCTCCAGCGCGATGAACAGCGTCAGCAGGTCGTTCGCGGCGGGGAAGATCAGCATGCCGGAGACCGCGAACAGGGCCAGCGGGAAGACCTCGGTGGTGGTGAAGCCCGCCTTGACGGCGGCCTTCTCGCTGTCGCTGCCCGGGACGGACGCGCCCTGGGCGGCGAAGGAGTCCACCCGCTTGCCGTGCGCCTTCGGGTCGAGCCGGCGCTCGGCGAAGGTGAACACGGCCACGATCGAGGCCAGCAGGATGGTGCCCTGGAGGAAGAGCGCCGGGCCGTCGACGGCGATGGCGCCCATGGCCGCGATCTGCGCCTTGGTGCCGCCGTACCCGCCGGCCGCGAGGCCGACGACCGCCGCGAAGGCCGAGGCGAGAGCGGCGACGGCGAGGAACACCTGGACGTAGTAGCGGGACTTGCGCGGGACGAAGGCCTCGACGAGGACTCCGAGGACGGCCGCGCCCACCACGATCAGCGTGGGCGCGAGCTGTGCGTACTCGATGTGCGGGGCCGGGATCCGGTCGGCCGGTCCGTCGGCCGCCAGCGTCAGCAGGCTCTGGGCAGCGATCACTTGGCCGCCTCCACGTTCTGGATGGACAGCTCGGGCTTCGGGTCCGTCAGCTTCACGTCCGACATGGTGTGCTCCACCGCCGGGTTGACGATGTCCGTCAGCACCTTCGGGTAGACGCCCAGTCCGATCAGCAGCGCGATCAGCGGGGCGATGACGAGCAGTTCCCGTGCGCGCAGGTCCGGCATGGTGCGGACCTCCTCCTTGACGGGTCCGGTCATGGTGCGCTGGTAGAGCACCAGCGTGTACAGCGCGGCCAGCACGATCCCGGCGGTGGCGATGACGCCGACGACGGGGTACCGGGCGAAGGTGCCGACGAGGACGAGGAACTCGCTGACGAAGGGTGCGAGGCCCGGCAGGGACAGGGTGGCGAGGCCGCCGATCAGGAAGGTTCCGGCGAGGACCGGGGCCACCTTCTGCACTCCGCCGTAGTCGGCGATGAGCCGCGAGCCCCTCCGGGAGATCAGGAATCCGGCGACCAGCATCAGCGCCGCCGTGGAGATCCCGTGGTTGACCATGTAGAGCGTGGCGCCCGACTGGCCCTGGGAGGTCATCGCGAAGATCCCCAGGACGATGAAACCGAAGTGGGAGATCGAGGCGTAGGCGATCAGCCGCTTGATGTCCCGCTGGCCCACCGCGAGCAGCGCCCCGTAGACGATGCTGACGAGGGCCAGGACGAGGATCACCGGGGTGGCCCACTTGCTGGCCTCGGGGAAGAGCCCGAGGCAGAAGCGGAGCATCGCGAAGGTGCCGACCTTGTCGACGATCGCGGTGATGAGGACGGCGACCGGGGCGGTGGCCTCGCCCATCGCGTTGGGCAGCCAGGTGTGCAGCGGCCACAGCGGGGCCTTCACGGCGAAGGCGAGGAAGAAGCCGAGGAAGAGCAGCCGTTCGGTGTTGGTCGCCATCTCGAGGGTGCCCGCGGCGCGGGCGGCGGCGATCTCCGGGAGGGAGAAGCTGCCGGCGACCACGTACAGCCCGATGACGGCGGCCAGCATGATCAGGCCGCCGGCCAGGTTGTAGAGGAGGAACTTGACCGCCGCGTACGAGCGCTGCGCGGCCGCGTTCTCCTCGGACCCGCCCGCCGCGGCGGCGGCTGATCGAGAGGAAGTGGCCCGGTCCCCGAAGCCGCCGATGAGGAAGTACATCGGGATGAGCATGGCTTCGAAGAAGATGTAGAAGAGGAAGACGTCGGTGGCCTCGAAGGAGATGATCACCATCGCCTCGACCAGCAGGATCAGCGCGAAGAAGCCCTGGGTCGGCCGCCAGCGCTGACTCTTGGTCTCCAACGGGTCGGCGTCGTGCCACCCGGCCAGAATGATGAACGGCATCAGAACGGCGGTGAGCGCGATGAGCGCCACGCCGATGCCGTCGACGCCCAGTTCGTAGCGGACGCCGAAGTCGGCGACCCAGGCGTGGGACTCGGTGAGCTGGTAGCGGTCGCCACCGGGCTCGAAGCGGACCGCGACCATGACGGCCAGGGCCAGCGTGGCCAGCGAGAAGAGCAGCGCGAGCCACTTGGCGACGGTCCTGCGGGCGGCCGGGACGGCCGCCGTCAGGATCGCGCCGGCCGCGGGGACCGCGGCCGTCACCGTCAGAAGCGGGACATTCATTTCACACCGCCCTCATCAGCAGGGTCGCGGCGATCAGGATCGCCGTGCCCCCGAACATCGAGACCGCGTAGCTGCGGGCGTAGCCGTTCTGGAGCTTGCGCAGCCGGCCCGAGAGTCCGCCGACCGAGGCGGCCGTCCCGTTGACCACTCCGTCGACCACGCTGTGGTCGAGGTACACGAGGGAGCGGGTCAGGTGCTCTCCGCCGCGGACCAGGACCACGTGGTTGAAGTCGTCCTGGAGGAGGTCGCGGCGGGCCGCCCGGGTGAGCCAGCTGCCCCGGGGCGCGACCACGGGGACGGGCCTGCGGCCGTACATGGCCCAGGCGGTGGCGACTCCGACGGCGAGGACCACCATCGTGGCGAGGGTGACCGTCAGGGCGCTGACGGGCGGGTGCCCGTGCTCGTGCCCGGTGACCGGCTCCAGCCAGTTCAGGAAGCGGTCGCCGATCCCGAAGAAGCCGCCCGCGAAGACCGAGCCGAAGGCCAGCACGATCATGGGGACGGTCATGGACTTCGGGGACTCGTGCGGGTGGGGCAGCTGTCCCGCGTGGTGCTCGGCGGCCGGCTCGGCGCTCGGCACCTGGTCGGCGTCGGGGGCGGGCTGCCAGCGCTTCTCACCGAAGAAGGTGAGGAGCATGACGCGGGTCATGTAGAAGGCGGTGATGGCGGCGCCCAGCAGGGCCACTCCGCCGAGGATCCAGCCCTCGGTGCCGCCCTTCGCGAAGGCCGCCTCGATGATCCTGTCCTTGGAGAAGAAGCCGGACAGACCCGGGAAGCCGATGATGGCGAGGTAGCCGAGGCCGAAGGTGGCGAAGGTGACCGGCATGTACTTCCGCAGGCCGCCGTACTTGCGCATGTCGACCTCGTCGTTCATCCCGTGCATCACGGAACCCGCGCCGAGGAAGAGGCCGGCCTTGAAGAAGCCGTGCGTCACCAGGTGCATGATCGCGAAGACGTAGCCGACCGGGCCGAGGCCGGCGGCGAGGATCATGTAGCCGATCTGCGACATCGTCGACCCGGCGAGGGCCTTCTTGATGTCGTCCTTCGCGCAACCGACGATCGCACCGAAGAGGAGCGTGACCGCGCCGACGACGGTGACGGCGAGCTGTGCGTCCGGCGCCCCGTTGAAGACCGCGGCCGAGCGGACGATCAGGTAGACGCCGGCGGTGACCATGGTGGCGGCGTGGATCAGGGCCGAGACCGGGGTCGGGCCCTCCATCGCGTCGCCGAGCCAGGACTGCAGCGGCACCTGAGCCGACTTGCCGCAGGCGGCGAGCAGCAGCATCAGGCCGATCGCCGTCAGCATGCCCTCAGAGGCGTCACCGGCGGAGGCGAACACCGGCCCGAAGGCGAAGGTCCCGAAGGTGGTGAACATCAGCATGATGGCGATCGACAGGCCGATGTCGCCGACGCGGTTGACCAGGAAGGCCTTCTTCGCGGCGGTGGCCGCGCTGGGCTTGTGCTGCCAGAAGCCGATCAGGAGGTACGAGGCGAGGCCGACGCCCTCCCAGCCGAAGTACAGCAGCAGGTAGTTGTCGGCGAGGACGAGCAGCAGCATCGCCGCGACGAACAGGTTGAGGTAGCCGAAGAAGCGGCGGCGGCGCTCGTCGTGCTCCATGTACCCGATCGAGTACACGTGGATGAGCGTGCCCACCCCTGAGATCAGCAGGACGAAGGTCATCGACAGCTGGTCCAGCTGGAAGGCGATGTCCGCCTGGAAGCCCTCCACCGGCACCCAGCTGAACAGCCGCTGGTGCAGGGCCCGGTCCTCGGCGCCGCGCCCCAGCATGCCGGCGAACAGGACGGCGCCGATCCCGAAGGAGACGGCCGCGAGCAGGGTGCCGATCCAGTGGCCGGCCTTGTCGAGGCGCCGGCCGCCGCACAGCAGCACCACCGCTCCGAGCAGGGGCGCCGCCACCAGCAGCGCAATCAGATTCTCCACTGTGAACGCCCCTTACAGCTTCATCAGGCTGGCGTCGTCGACCGAGGCCGAGTGGCGGGTACGGAACAGCGACACGATGATCGCGAGGCCCACCACGACCTCCGCGGCGGCGACGACCATCGTGAAGAACGCGATGATCTGGCCGTCGAGGTTGCCGTGCATCCGGGAGAAGGCCACGAAGGCGAGGTTGCAGGCGTTGAGCATGAGCTCGACGCACATGAACAGCACGATGGCGTTCTTCCGGATGAGTACGCCGGCCGCGCCGATGGTGAACAGCAGGGCGGCCAGGTACAGGTAGTTGACCGGGTTCACTTCGAGGCCTCCTCTCGGCCGAGGCGCTCCGCGGAGCTCTGCTCCAGCGCCTTGAGGTCGTCCAGGGCCTGGCCGGACACGTCGCGGATCTGGCCGCGGGCGCGGAGCGTCTTGTTGACGGTCAGCTCGGAGGGGGTGCCGTCCGGCAGCAAGCCGGGGATGTCCACCGCGTTGTGCCGGGCGTAGACGCCGGGCGCCGGCAGCGGCGGGAGCTGCACGCCCTCGCGTACGCGCTTCTCGGCGAGCTCGCGCTGGGTGGCGGCCCGCTCGGTGCGCTCGCGGTGGGTGAGCACCATCGCGCCGACGGCCGCCGTGATCAGCAGGGCGCCGGTGAGCTCGAAGGCGAAGATGTAGCGGGTGAAGATCAGTTCGGCGAGGCCCTCGACGTGCCCGGCGGAGTTGACCCGGCCGAGCCCGTTGAAGTGGGTGAGACCGGCGTTGCCGAGGCCGGCGATCAGCAGGATGCCGAAGCCGAGCCCGCACAGGGCGGCCATCCAGCGCTGCCCCTTGAGGGTCTCCTTCAGCGAGTCCGCCGCCGTGACGCCGACGAGCATGACCACGAAGAGGAAGAGCATCATGATGGCGCCGGTGTAGACGACGACCTGGACCACGCCCAGGAAGTACGCCCCGTTGGCGAGGTAGAAGACCGCCAGGATGATCATCGTCCCGGCCAGGCACAGGGCGCTGTGCACGGCCTTCTTCATCAGGATCGTGCACAGCGCGCCGATGACGGCGACGGTCCCGAGGACCCAGAACTGCACGGCCTCCCCGGTGGAGGCCGCGCCGGCGGCCGCGGCGAGGGCGCTCATGCCCCGACCTCCTCGGTCTTGCCGGCCTGGGCTCCGGCCCCGGCGTCGGCTTCGGCCGTCTCGCCCTTGGACACCGCCACCTGCCGGACGGTGCCCGGGGCGGCGCCCGTCACCAGTCCGCGGTAGTAGTCCTGCTCGTCGGTGCCCGGGAAGACCGAGTGCGGGGCCTCGACCATGCCCTCGGTCAGCCCGGCGAGGAGCTGCTCCTTGGTGTAGATCAGCGACTCGCGGCTGGAGTCGGCCAGTTCGAACTCGTTCGTCATCGTCAGCGCGCGCGTCGGGCACGCCTCGATGCACAGCCCGCACAGGATGCAGCGGGCGTAGTTGATCTGGTAGACCCGCCCGTACCGCTCCCCCGGGGAGTAGCGCTCCTCCTCGGTGTTGTCCGCACCCTCGACGTAGATCGCGTCGGCGGGGCAGGCCCAGGCGCACAGCTCGCACCCGATGCACTTCTCCAGGCCGTCGGGGTGGCGGTTGAGCTGGTGCCGTCCGTGGAAGCGCGGGGCGGTGGTCTTCTGCTGCTCCGGGTACTGCTCGGTGAGCCGCTTCTTGAACATGGCCTTGAAGGTCACGCCGAAGCCGGCCACCGGGTTCTGCCACTGCTCGCTCCGGTCCGCGTCAGACATGGTCAGCACCCTCCTCTCGGTCACTGTCAGTATTCGCCCCGCCACTGACAATCAGCTCCCGCTCGCCGCGGGGACGTCGGCGCGGTACGGGTGCCAGGTGCTGGCCCGGCTTGGGCGGTACGGGGAACCCGCCCGCCATCGGATCGAAGGGCTCGGCCGCGGCGGCCTTCCCGGCTTCGGCGGCGGCGGCCTTCTCGCGCCGGTCCCGGAAGTGGTCCGCGACGGAGGAGATGAGCAGGACCGCGAGGACCGCGCCCCCGACGTACAGGACGATCTCGCTGAAGTCGTAGCGCTCGTTGCGCAGCGCCCGGACGGTGGCGACCAGCATCAGCCAGGCCACCGAGACCGGGATCAGGACCTTCCAGCCGAGCTTCATCAGCTGGTCGTAGCGCACGCGCGGGAGCGTGCCGCGCAGCCAGATGAAGAAGAACAGCAGCAGCTGGACCTTGAGGACGAACCAGAGCATCGGCCACCAGCCGTGGTTCGCGCCCTCCCAGTACGTGGAGATCGGCGCCGGTGCCCGCCAGCCGCCCAGGAAGAGGGTGACCGACACCGCCGAGACGGTGACCATGTTGACGTACTCGGCCAGCATGAACAGCGCGAACTTGATGGAGGAGTACTCGGTGTTGAAGCCGCCGACCAGGTCGCCCTCGGACTCCGGCATGTCGAAGGGGGCGCGGTTCGTCTCGCCGACCATCGTGACGACGTAGATGATGAAGGACACCGGCAGCAGCACGATGTACCAGCGGTCCGCCTGCGCCTCCACGATCGCCGAGGTCGACATCGACCCGGAGTAGAGGAACACCGAGGCGAAGGCGGCGCCCATCGCGATCTCGTACGAGATCATCTGCGCGCAGGAGCGCAGGCCGCCGAGCAGCGGGTAGGTGGAGCCGGAGGACCAGCCGGCGAGGACGATGCCGTAGATGCCGACCGAGGCGACCGCGAGGACGTAGAGCATCGCGATCGGCAGGTCGGTCAGCTGCATCGTGGTGCGCTGGCCGAAGATGGACACCTCGTTGCCCGAGGGGCCGAAGGGGATCACCGCGATGGCCATGAACGCCGGGATCGCCGCGATGATCGGCGCGAGGACGTAGACGACCTTGTCGGCCCGCTTGACGATGACGTCTTCCTTGAGCATCAGCTTCACGCCGTCGGCGAGCGACTGGAGCATGCCCCAGGGGCCGTGCCGGTTGGGGCCGATGCGCAGCTGCATCCAGGCGACGACCTTGCGCTCCCACACGATGGAGAAGAGCACCGTCACCATCAGGAAGGCGAAGCAGAACACCGCCTTGATGAGGACCAGCCACCAGACGTCCCTGCCGAACAGGGTCAGGTCCTCGGCGGCCAGGACGTGCGGCGACTGCGCCGCGAACTGGGCGAGGTGGGTCACGGTCGTACCTCCGCGTCGGCCGCAGGTCCGGCCCCGGCCGGGCCGATCCGTACGAGGGTTCCGGGGCGGGCGCCGGTGTCGGCGAGGACACCGGAGCCGGTGGAGTTCAGCGGGAGCCACACCACCCGGTAGGGCATCTCGGTGATCCGCAGCGGGAGTTCCACCACGCCCGCCGGGCCGGTGACGGCGAGGACGTCACCGTCCTTGACGCCGGTCTCGGCGGCGGTGTCGGCCGAGAGCCGGGCGCAGGCCTCGTGCCGGGTCCCGGCCAGGGCCTCGTCGCCCTCCTGGAGCCGGCCGAGGTCCAGCAGCAGCCGGTGGCCGGCGAGGACGGCCTCGCCCGTGCCGGGGCGGGGCAGCGGCTCGGGGTCGGTGGACCGCTCGGACGCGGGCTCCCCCTCCCAGGGGCCGAGCCGCTCCAGCTCCCGCCGTACGGCGTGTACGTCGGGCAGCGCGAGGGGCCGGTCGGCGGCGTCGGCCAGCATGTGCAGCACGCGGGCGTCGGCGGGGGCGAGGCGGCGGGTCATCTGGTCGGGCTTGAGGGCCGCCTCGAACGGGCGGACCCGGCCCTCCCAGTTGATGAACGTGCCGGCCTTCTCCGCGACGGCGGCGACCGGCAGGACCACGTCCGCGTGGTCGGTGACCTCACCGGGCCGCAGCTCCAGGGAGACCACGAAGGCCTCCTTCAGCGCGGTGCGGGCGCGGTCCGGGTCGGGCAGGTCGGCGACCTCGACGCCCGCGACCAGCAGGGCCGAGAGCTCGCGGGTGGCGGCGGCCTCGATGATCTGCCCGGTGTCGCGGCCGTAGCGGTGCGGGAGTTCGTCCAGCCCCCAGGCGGCGGCGACCTCCTGGCGGGCCCGCGGGTCGGTGGCGGGGCGGCCGCCGGGCAGCAGGGACGGCAGCGCGCCCGCCTCGACGGCGGCCCGCTCCCCGGCCCGGCGCGGGATCCACACCAGCCGGGCCCCGGTGGCGGTGGCCGTGCGTACGGCGGCGGTCAGCGCGCCGGGCACGCCGGCGAGGCGTTCGCCGGCGACGATGACCGCGCCGGGCCGGCGCAGCGCCTCCGCGGCCTCGGCGCCGCCGGCCTCCAGGCCGGTGCGGGTGGCGAGGGCCGCGAGCCACTCGGGCTCGGTGCCGGGGGCGGCGGCCAGCAGGGTGCCGCCCGCCTTCCGCAGGCCCGGGGTGGCGAAGGGGGCGAGGGCGAAGGTCCGCTGCTTGTGCTTGCGGTGCGCCTTGCGCAGGCGCAGGAACACCCCGGGTGCCTCCTCCTCGGCCTCGATGCCGACGAGGAGCACGGCGGGGGCCGCCTCCAGGGAGGCGTACGTGACGCCCATGCCCCCAAGGTCATTGCCGCTGCCCGCCACCTCGGCGGCCAGGAAGTCGGTCTCCTCTGCGCTGTGCACCCGGGCCCGGAAGTCGATGTCGTTGGTGTCGAGCACCACCCGGGCGAACTTGGAGTAGGCGTAGGCGTCCTCGACGGTGAGCCGGCCGCCGGTCAGGACGCCCGCCCGCCCGCGCGCGGCGGTGAGCCCCTTCGCGGCGGCCTCCAGCGCCTCGGGCCAGCTCGCCGGGGCGAGCACGCCGTCCGTACCGCGCACCAGCGGGGTGGTCAGCCGGTCGGGGCGCTGCGCGTAACGGAACGCGAAGCGGCCCTTGTCGCAGATCCACTCCTCGTTGACCTCGGGGTCCTCGGCGGCGAGGCGGCGCAGCACCTTGCCGCGCCGGTGGTCGGTACGGGTCGCGCAGCCGCCCGCGCAGTGCTCGCACACGCTCGGGGAGGAGACGAGGTCGAAGGGGCGGGAGCGGAACCGGTAGGCGGCCGAGGTGAGGGCGCCGACGGGGCAGATCTGGATGGTGTTGCCGGAGAAGTACGACTCGAAGGGGTCGCCCTCACCGGTGCCGACCTGCTGGAGCGCGCCGCGTTCCAGCAGCTCGATCATCGGGTCGCCCGCGATCTCGTTGGAGAAGCGGGTGCAGCGGGCGCACAGCACGCACCGCTCGCGGTCCAGCAGCACCTGGGTGGAGATCGGGACGGGCTTCTCGTACGTCCGCTTGCGGCCCTCGAACCGGGATTCCGCGTTGCCGTGCGACATGGCCTGGTTCTGGAGCGGGCATTCGCCGCCCTTGTCGCAGACGGGGCAGTCCAGCGGGTGGTTGATGAGCAGCAGCTCCATCACCCCGCGCTGGGCCTTGTCGGCGGCCGGAGAGGTCAGCTGCGTCTTGACGACCATGCCGTCGGTGCAGGTGATGGTGCAGGAGGCCATGGGCTTGCGCTGGCCCTCGACCTCGACGATGCACTGGCGGCAGGCACCGGCCGGGGAGAGGAGGGGGTGGTCGCAGAACCGGGGGATCTCGATGCCGAGCTGTTCGGCGGCCCGGATGACCAGGGTTCCCTTGGGGACGGACAGCTCGATGCCGTCGATGGTCAGGGAGACCGTGTTGTCCGCGTCCTGCGGACGCTTCCCCGTCTCGCCGCCGCCCGCCGGGGCGTTCGTGGTGACGGTCATGCGTTCACCTCGGTGTTCTTGAGGGGACCGTCCGCCCAGAGGGTCGACTTCCCCGGGTCGAAGGGGCAGCCCTTGCCGGTGATGTGCTGCTCGTACTCGTCGCGGAAGTACTTCAGCGAGGAGAAGATCGGGCTGGCCGCGCCGTCGCCGAGCGCACAGAAGGACTTGCCGTTGATGTTGTCGGCGATGTCGTTCAGCTTGTCGAGGTCGGACATGACGCCCTTGCCCGCCTCGATGTCGCGCAGCAGCTGGACCAGCCAGTACGTGCCCTCGCGGCAGGGGGTGCACTTGCCGCAGGACTCGTGGGCGTAGAACTCGGTCCAGCGGGTGACGGCGCGCACCACGCAGGTGGTCTCGTCGAAGCACTGGAGCGCCTTGGTGCCGAGCATCGAGCCGGCGGCGCCGACGCCCTCGTAGTCGAGGGGGACGTCGAGGTGCTCGTCGGTGAACATGGGCGTGGAGGAGCCGCCCGGGGTCCAGAACTTCAGCCGGTGCCCGGGGCGCATCCCGCCGCTCATGTCGAGGAGCTGGCGCAGGGTGATGCCGAGGGGGGCCTCGTACTGGCCGGGGCCGGCGACGTGCCCGGACAGCGAGTAGAGGGTGAAGCCGGGGGACTTCTCCGTCCCCATCGCCTTGAACCAGTCCTTGCCCCTGTTGAGGATCGCGGGAACCGAGGCGATGGACTCGACGTTGTTGACGACAGTGGGGCACGCGTAGAGCCCCTCGACGGCGGGGAAGGGGGGACGCAGCCGGGGCTGGCCGCGCCGGCCCTCGAGGGAGTCGAGCAGTGCCGTCTCCTCGCCGCAGATGTACGCGCCCGCTCCCGCGTGCACGGTGATGTCGAGGTTGCGGCCGGTGCCCCCGAGGTCCTTGCCGAGGTATCCGGCGGCGTAGGCCTCCCGCACGGCCTCGTGCAGGCGCCGCAGTACGGGGACCGTCTCGCCGCGCAGGTAGATGAAGGCGTGCTCCGAGCGGATCGCGTAGCAGGCGATGATCATTCCCTCGATGAGGGAGTGCGGATTGGCGAAGAGGAGGGGGATGTCCTTGCAGGTTCCCGGCTCCGACTCGTCCGCGTTCACGACGAGGTAGTGCGGCTTTCCGTCGCCCTGCGGGATGAACTGCCACTTCATTCCGGTGGGGAAGCCGGCGCCGCCGCGTCCGCGCAGACCGGAGTCCTTGACGTACGCGATCACCTCGTCGGGGGTCATGGCGAGGGCCTTGCGCAGGCCCTCGTAGCCCTCGTGGCGCCGGTAGGTCTCCAGCGTCCAGGACTCGGGCTCGTCCCAGAAGGCCGACAGCACCGGTGAGAGCAGCTTCTCGGGGCTCGTCCCTCCGCCGGTCTCCGGCCGGGAGGTGCCCCCGTGGCTTTCCTTGGCGGACACGCTCATCACTCCCCTCCCTCGGTACCGGTCTCCCCGCGGGCCTCGCCGCGCGGGTGCACGATCGGGGTGCGTGGGGACTCGCCGCGCGCGATGCGCAGGCCGATCAGGGAGGCGGGGCCCGCGCCGCCGCTCGCCTCGACCGCTCCCGGGCGCTCGTCGGGGAAGCCCGCCAGGATCCGGGCGGTCTCCTTGTACGTGCACAGCGGCGCGCCCCGGGTCGGCTCGACGGGGCGGCCGGCCAGCAGGTCGTCGACCAGGTCCTTGGCGGACTCGGGGGTCTGGTTGTCGAAGAACTCCCAGTTGACCATCACCACGGGCGCGTAGTCGCAGGCCGCGTTGCACTCGATGTGCTCCAGCGTCACCTTGCCGTCGGGGGTGGTCTCGTTGTTGCCGACCCCCAGGTGCCGCTTGAGCTCGTCGAAGATGGCGTCGCCGCCCATCACCGCGCACAGGGTGTTCGTACAGACGCCGACCTGGTAGTCCCCGGAGGGCTTGCGCCGGTACATCGTGTAGAAGGTGGCGACGGCGGTGACCTCGGCCGTGGTCAGGCCCAGCGTCTCGGCGCAGAAGCGGATGCCGGTGCGCGAGACGTAGCCCTCCTCGGACTGGGTCAGGTGCAGCAGCGGCAGCAGCGCGGAGCGGCTGTCGGGGTAGCGGGCGATGATCTCGGCGGCGTCGGCCGCCAGTCGTTCGCGCACCTCGGCCGGGTAGTCGGGGGCGGGCAGCTGGGGCATCCCCAGACCGAGGGGGGCGGTCTGGGGGGTACCCCCTCCAGTAGGCGCGGCGGTCATCGGTCGACGCCTCCCATCACGGGGTCGATGGAGGCGACGGCCACGATGACGTCGGCGACCTGGCCGCCCTCGCACATCGCGGCCATGGCCTGCAGGTTGGTGAAGGACGGGTCGCGGAAGTGGACCCGGTAGGGGCGGGTGCCGCCGTCGGAGACGACGTGGACGCCGAGCTCGCCCTTGGGTGACTCGACGGCCGCGTACGCCTGCCCGGCCGGCACCCGGAAGCCCTCGGTCACCAGCTTGAAGTGGTGGATGAGGGCCTCCATGGAGGTGCCCATGATGTTCTTGATGTGGTCGAGGGAGTTGCCGAGGCCGTCGGGGCCCAGGGCGAGCTGCGCCGGCCAGGCGATCTTCTTGTCGGCGACCATCACCGGTCCCGGCTCCAGCCGGTCCAGGCACTGCTCGACGATCCGCAGCGACTGCCGCATCTCCTCCAGGCGGATCAGGAAGCGTCCGTAGGAGTCGCAGCTCTCGGTGGTGGGGACGTCGAACTCGTAGTCCTCGTAGCCGCAGTACGGCTCCGCCTTGCGCAGGTCGTGCGGCAGGCCGGCCGAGCGCAGGATGGGGCCGGTGGCGCCGAGCGCCATGCAGCCGGCGAGGTCGAGGTAGCCGACGTCCTGCATGCGGGCCTTGAAGATCGGGTTGCCGGTGGCGAGCTTGTCGTACTCCGGCAGGTTCTTCTTCATCGTCCTGACGAACTCGCGCAGCTGGTCGACCGCGCCGGGGGGCAGGTCCTGGGCGAGGCCGCCGGGGCGGACGAAGGCGTGGTTCATGCGCAGGCCGGTGATCAGCTCGAAGACGTCGAGGATCAGCTCGCGGTCCCGGAACCCGTAGATCATGATCGTGGTCGCGCCCAGCTCCATGCCGCCGGTGGCGATGCACACCAGGTGCGAGGAGAGCCGGTTCAGCTCCATCAGCAGGACGCGGATGACGGTGGCGCGGTCGGGGATCTGGTCGGTGATGCCGAGCAGCTTCTCGACGCCGAGGCAGTACGCCGTCTCGTTGAAGAACGGCGTCAGGTAGTCCATGCGCGTCACGAAGGTGGTGCCCTGCGTCCAGTTCCGGAATTCGAGGTTCTTCTCGATGCCGGTGTGCAGGTAGCCGATGCCGCAGCGGGCCTCGGTGACCGTCTCGCCGTCGATCTCCAGGATCAGGCGGAGCACTCCGTGGGTGGAGGGGTGCTGCGGGCCCATGTTGACGACGATCCGCTCGTCGTCGGCGCGGGCCGCCGACCGGACGATCTCGTCCCAGTCCCCGCCGGTGACGGTGTAGACGGTGCCCTCGGTCGTGTCGCGGGAGGCCGCGGGGTTCTCTGCGTGGTTCGACGTGGGGGACATCAGCTGTACGACCTCCGCTGGTCGGGAGCCGGGATCTGGGCGCCCTTGTACTCGACGGGGATCCCGCCGAGCGGGTAGTCCTTGCGCTGGGGGAAGCCCTGCCAGTCGTCCGGCATCATGATCCGGGTGAGGGCCGGGTGGCCGTCGAAGACCAGGCCGAAGAAGTCGTAGGCCTCGCGCTCGTGCCAGTCGTTGGTCGGGTAGACGGTGACCAGCGAGGGCAGGTGCGGGTCGGCGTCCGGGACGGACACCTCCAGCCGCAGGATCCGGCCGTGCGTGAGCGAGCGCAGGTGGTAGACGGCGTGCAGCTCGCGGCCCTTGTCGCCGGGGAAGTGCACCCCCGAGACGCCGGTGCAGAGCTCGAAGCGCAGGGCCGGGTCGTCGCGCAGGGTGGAGGCGACGCGTACGAGGTGCTCGCGGGCGATGTGGAGGGTCAGCTCCCCCCGGTCGACGACGGTCTTCTCGATGGCGTTGTCCGGGAGCAGGCCCTGCTCCTCCAGGGCGCCTTCCAGCTCGTCGACGACCTCGTCGAAGTACGACCCGTACGGGCGGGTGCTCGCCCCGGGCAGGGCCACGGTGCGCACGAGGCCGCCGTAGCCGCTGGTGTCGCCGCCGTTCCTGGTGCCGAACATGCCCTTGCGGACGCCGATCACCTCGGGTCCGGTGACGGCCCGGGGAGCGGGGACGTTGTTGCCGTTCTCGACGGCCGGGTCGTCGCTCACCGAAGGAGCCCCTTCATCTCGATGGTGGGGAGGGCCTTGAGGGCGGCCTCCTCCGCCTCGCGCGCCGCCTCTTCCCGGTTCACGCCGAGCTTCGAGCCCTGGATCTTCTGGTGGAGCTTGAGGATCGCGTCCATCAGCATCTCCGGGCGGGGCGGGCAGCCGGGCAGGTAGATGTCCACCGGGACGATGTGGTCGACGCCCTGGACGATCGCGTAGTTGTTGAACATTCCGCCCGAAGAGGCGCACACGCCCATCGAGATGACCCACTTGGGGGCGGGCATCTGGTCGTAGACCTGGCGCAGTACCGGCGCCATCTTCTGGCTGACGCGTCCCGCCACGATCATCAGGTCGGCCTGGCGCGGGGAGCCGCGGAAGACCTCCATGCCGAAGCGGGCCAGGTCGTAGCGGCCGGCGCCGGTGGTCATCATCTCGATGGCACAGCACGCGAGGCCGAAGGTGGCCGGGAAGACGGATGACTTGCGCACCCAGCCCGCGGCCTGTTCGACGGTGGTGAGCAGGAAGCCGCTCGGCAGCTTCTCTTCCAGTCCCATGGGAATTCAGCCCCTCAGTCCCATTCCAGGCCGCCGCGCCGCCACACGTAGGCGTAGGCGACGAAGACGGTGAGCACGAAGAGCAGCATCTCGACGAGCCCGAAGATCCCCAGGGCGTCGAAGGTGACGGCCCAGGGGTAGAGGAAGACGATCTCGATGTCGAAGACGATGAAGAGCATCGCCGTCAGGTAGTACTTGATGGGGAAGCGACCGCCGCCGGCGGGCATCGGGGTGGGCTCGATGCCGCACTCGTAGGCTTCGAGCTTCGCCCGGTTGTACCGTTTTGGGCCGATCAGCGTGGCCATGACCACGGAGAAGATCGCAAACCCTGCGCCGATGGCGCCGAGCACGAGGATGGGTGCGTACGCATTCACGCTCCTCGCTCCTTCCAGTCGTCCTTGACCGTTGGGCCGCTGCGCCGGCGCCGAGTGCCCCGCCCCCTCGAAGGCAGTCCCCGGAAGCGGGGGCCGATCGCATGTGAGGCAGTTCACAAGCCGGACTGGTGCGCATCTTATGCCCGCCGGTCTGTGATCTGCGACACGGGTGCCAACACCGGGTTTGTGATCTCCACCACCCGGCGAACGATCATGAACCCCGATGAGTGGTGATCTTCGTACGCAAGGCATCCACATGATCACCAAAGGTGACATCCGGGCCCGTAGGCGCAGGTGAAAGGCCTGTTGCTCTATCAAACGATGGGCTGTGCAGGCAAATTGGCGGCTAGGCCGCTCAAGTGATAAAGGAGCACGCGTCCCTCACCCGGGGGACGTCCCGCGTACGGGAGTGGACACGGTGGCCGGAAGTCGCCGCCGGAGGGGAGCGGGGGGAGATCCTGTGCATCCGTTCACGAACCGCACGGTGCGCTCACGGCCGGATCACGAAGCGGCCACGACGCCCTCACGGCGGCAGGCGACTGTGACCTGCGTCACGCGGAGCGGGGGCCGCCGAAAGGGGGCTTGGCCAACTGTGCGGGTCGATGGTAGGCCGTGGATCAATTCGGACTTATTACTGAAAGCCCATGATCACAGGCTTGTGAAAGCGTGTCCGTTACGTCCGTTACGGCGTCAATAAGAGGCGCGACGCGCCCGGTTAGCGGCCTCGGCGGGCAACTGTGGCGCAGACCACGTTTCTTGAAGGAAACCCGGCACCCCTGATAGCGGTTGTCCCATGTCCCACACCGCTCACATACCCAGCCACCGGAAGCCCCGCCGCAGCGCCTCGAAGCTCGCGGTCCGCGCCGGAGTTGCCGGTGGCGTCCTCAGCACCCTGGCCATGGCCGGGACCGCGAGCGCGTCGCCGTCCGAGCCCGTGGCCGAGACGACGCTCGAGATGCCGGTCCTCGACCTGGACCTCGGCACCGAAGTCTCCAACGCCGTCAACACGGCCGCCGAGAACACCCGCGTCGCCGCCGTAGAGGCCGCCGTCACCGGCGAGCTGAACGCCCTGGAGGAGAGCGCCCGTACGGGAGCCGCCGCCGAGGCGAAGAAGGCGAAGGAAGACGCCACCAAGGCCGCCGAGCTCAAGGCGAAGCAGGAGGCCGACCGCAAGGCCGAGGCCGAGCGCGCGGGCCGCAGCACCGACCGCACCTCCCTGACCACCGCCTCCGCCGCCGACAACGGCGGTTCCTCCGCCTCCACCGGCTCCACCGCCTCGAAGCCGGCCACCGGCTCGGCGGCCGCCATCGTGAGCTTCGCCCGCGCCCAGATCGGCAAGGCGTACGTGCTGGGCTCCACCGGCCCCACCGCGTACGACTGCTCCGGGCTCGTCCAGGCCGCGTACCGCCAGGCCGGCATCAAGCTGGACCGCGTCTCCCAGGACCAGTCCATGGCCGGCCGCTCGGTCTCGCTGAGCAACCTGCAGCCCGGCGACATCCTGTACTGGGGTGCCAAGGGCAGCGCGTACCACGTCGCCATCTACTCGGGCAACGGCAAGTTCATCGGTGCGCAGAACCCCAGCACCGGCATCGTCGAGCGCAACATGAGCTACGACATGCCGACGGGCGCCGTCCGCGTCCTCTGACCGCACGACCGTCCGCGAGGTCCGGTACTCCCCCGCTCGGGGGCGGAGTACCGGACCTTCGGCATGCCGAGACCGGGCAGCCCCCTGGCCCTGGGCCTCGGCTGGACCGTCTCCGGCGCGCTGCCGCTGTCCGGGCTCGTCCTGCCGGCCCGCTGCGTCCGCACCGTCCACGGCGCCCACGGCGGCGAGAACGGCCACCACACGCCCGACTGCCCGCCACGGCCCCCGCAGGGCCCCGGAGACGCCTGAGAGCCGCCCCCGGCCACGGGAGCGGCTCTCAAGGCGCCACCGAGCGGCTGGCGGCCCCCTCAGGCCTTCGGGGCCACCTTCGAGAGGCCGTTGATGATGCGGTCCATCGCGTCGCCGCCCGTGGGGTCGGTCAGGTTCGCCAGCATCTTCAGCGTGAAGCGCATCAGCACCGGGTGCGTCAGGCCGCGCTGCGCGGCGATCTTCATGACCTTCGGGTTGCCGATCAGCTTCACGAAGGCGCGCCCCAGCGAGTAGTAGCCGCCGTAGGTCTCCTTCAGCACCTTCGGGTAGCTGTGCAGGGCCAGCTCGCGCTGCGCCGGAGTGGCCCGGGCGTGCGCCTGCACGATCACCTCGGCCGCGATCTGCCCGGACTCCATCGCGTAGGCGATGCCCTCGCCGTTGAACGGGTTGACGAGCCCGCCCGCGTCACCGACCAGCAGCAGGCCCTTGGTGTAGTGCGGCTGGCGGTTGAAGGCCATCGGCAGCGCCGCGCCGCGGATCGGCTGCGTCATGTTCTCCGGGGTGTAGCCCCAGTCCTCCGGCATGGACGCGCACCAGGCCTTCAGGACCTCGCGCCAGTCCAGCTCCTTGAACGCGGAGGAGGAGTTGAGGATGCCGAGGCCGACGTTGGACGTGCCGTCGCCCATGCCGAAGATCCAGCCGTAGCCCGGCAGCAGCCGGTCCTGCGGCCCGCGCCGGTCCCACAGCTCCAGCCAGGACTCCAGGTAGTCGTCGTCGTGCCGGGGCGAGGTGAAGTACGTGCGCACCGCGACGCCCATCGGGCGGTCCTCGCGCCGGTGCAGGCCCATCGCGAGGGACAGCCGCGAGGAGTTGCCGTCCGCGGCGACCACGAGCGGGGCGTGGAAGGTGACCGGGGTCTTCTCCTCGCCGAGCTTGGCCTGCACGCCCGTGATGTGCCCGGTGCGGGGGTCGCGCACCGGCTCGCCGACGTTGCAGCGCTCGTACAGCCGGGCGCCCGCCTTCTGCGCCTGGCGGGCCAGGGTCTCGTCGAAGTCGTCCCGCTTGCGGACGAGTCCGTAGTCCGGGAAGGAGGCGAGTTCCGGCCAGTCCAGCTGGAGCCGCTGCCCGCCGCCGATGATGCGCAGGCCCTTGTTGCGGAGCCAGCCCGCCTCTTCGGAGATGTCGATGCCCATGGCGACCAGCTGCTTGGTGGCCCGGGGGGTCAGACCGTCGCCGCAGACCTTCTCGCGCGGGAACGCCGTCTTCTCCAGGAGCAGGACGTCCAGCCCGGCCTTGGCGAGGTAGTAGGCGGTCGTGGAACCGGCGGGCCCGGCCCCGACGACGATCACGTCCGCGGAGTGTTCGGTGAGGGGCTCGGTCACTGCGGGGTCTCCTGGAGGCTCGGTGGAAAGTGCCCGGCGGCACAGGAACATGACGCAGTCTATGCAGCGGCGCGGTACCGGCCCGGCCGAGGGCGTCACCGCTGCGCGGGACCGTCCCCGGCCCGGCCCGCGGACACGCCCCGGCCGCGGAAGGGGCTCAGAAGATGCTCAGGCCCGTCAGGGTGGTGAAGCGGTCCAGTGCCGCCACGCCGGCCACCGAGTTGCCCCGGGAGTCCAGGCCCGGGCTCCAGACCGCGAGGGTGCAGCGGCCGGGGACCACGGCGATGATGCCGCCGCCCACGCCGCTCTTGCCCGGCAGGCCCACGCGGTACGCGAACTCGCCCGCCGCGTCGTACGTACCGCAGGTCAGCATCACCGCGTTGACCTGCTTCGCCTCGCTGCGCGTGAGGAGGCGCGAGCCGTCCGCGCGGAGGCCGTGGCTGGCCAGGAAGCGGCCGGCCAGGGCCAGGTCGGCGCAGCTCATCTCGATGGAGCACTGCCAGAAGTAGTGCTCCAGCAGCGCCGGCACCGGATTGTCGATGTTGCCGTACGAGGACATGAAGTGGGCCACCGCCGCGTTGCGGTCGCCGTGTTCCTGTTCGGACGCCGCGACGTCGGCGTCGAAGCCGAGGTCCGGGTTGCCGCTCTCCTGCCGGAGGAAGTCCAGGAGTTCGCTGCTCGCGTCGCCCGTCAGGGTCTGGAGCCGGTCGGTGACGACCAGCGCGCCCGCGTTGATGAACGGATTGCGCGGGATGCCGTTCTCGTACTCCAGCTGCACCAGGGAGTTGAAGGGGTTGCCCGACGGCTCCCGGCCCACGCGCTCCCACAGGCTGTCCCCGCCCTCCGCGAGGGCGAGGGCGAGGGCGAAGACCTTCGTGACGGACTGGGCGGAGAAGGGGGTGCGCCAGTCGCCGACCCCGAAGACGTTGCCGTCGAGGTCGGCGACGGCCATGCCGAACTGGCGCGGGTCGACCTTGGCCAGCGCCGGTATGTACTCGGCGGGCGTGCCGCTGCCCACCAGGGGGGAGACGTCGGCCGCGATCCGCTCCAGCAGCCCTTGGTAGTCCATGGAGGGTTACGCCTTGACCCCGCGGTGCAGCGCCACGATGCCGCCGCTCAGGTTCCGCCAGGCCACCTTCGACCAGCCGGCCTTCTGCAGGAGGGCCGCCAGCGCCGGCTGGTCGGGCCATTCGCGGATGGACTCGGCGAGGTAGACGTACGCGTCCGGGTTGGAGGACACCGCCCGGGCGACGGGCGGCAGGGCCCGCATCAGGTACTCGGTGTAGACGGTCCGGAAGGGGGCCCAGGTGGGCTGCGAGAACTCGCTGATCACGACCTGGCCGCCGGGCTTGGTCACCCGGTACATCTCGCGCAGCGCGCCGTCCGTGTCCTGGACGTTGCGCAGCCCGAAGGAGATCGTCACGGTGTCGAAGACGTCGTCCTTGAAGGGGAGCCGCGTCGCGTCGCCCGCCGTCAGCGGCAGCCACGGGTTGCGCTTCTTTCCCTCGCGGAGCATGCCGAGGGAGAAGTCGCAGGGGACGACGTACGCGCCGGTCGCGGCGTACGGGAGGGACGAGGTCGCGGTGCCCGCGGCCAGGTCGAGCACCATCTGGCCGGGGCGGGCGGCGACCGCCCGGGCGGCCTCCTTGCGCCACAGGCGCGCCTGGCCGAGGGACAGGACGTCGTTGGTGAGGTCGTAGTTCGCGGCCACCCCGTCGAACATGGAGGCGACTTCGTGCGGCTGCTTGTCCAGGGAAGCCCTTGTCACTGGCGTTGGCCCCTCGGTGCTCGGTGTGTCTGCGTGGACGGGTACACCGTCATCCTCTCAGGCCGCCGGCCCCGGCGGACCGCTGCCCCGGCCCGGCCGGAATCCCGGCGGATCCGGACCGGAACCGGGCAGACTGGGCCGGACATTCCGAACAAAGGGTCTTCGGATGCCGACAGGCCGGTCAGTGAGCGCACGGCCGGCCGGGCGGAACTCCGGCGCCGCCGCTCAGCGCCGCCGGTGCAGCAGCCGGCCGGAGATGACCGTGGCCACGCAGGTGGTCGCGCCGCGCTCCAGCAGCTCGGCCTCGTCCGCGACCGCGAAGACCGCGAACCGGGCCGCGGCGCCCGCCTCCAGCACCCCGTGGAAGGCCTGCCCGGCCGACTCCCGCCCGGCGAGCGGGTCCAGGGCGGGCGTGCCCTCGTACGGGGCGGGCGGTACCACGGCCAGGCCCGAGCGGGTCACCGCCGTGCGGACGGAGGCGGTCGTGAAACGCCCCGCCACCGCCACCACCCCGCGCGCGAGCAGCTTCTGCGTGCCCCGGCGGGCGCTGTTGCCCCAGCGGGACTCGGTGATCTTCAGCGCGTCGAGGGCGTCGGCCCCGGTGATCGGGCCGGCGCCGAGCTCGGTGACCTCGTACGGGTCGTCCGGGTAGTACGTGCGCTCCAGCAGCTCGTCGGCGCCGCGTGCGAACAGCCCCGGGGTCAGCACGCCGGGCCAGCGGCGGACCCGGGCGTGCGGTGCCGCCGCGCCGAGTTCCCCGTACGGGCCCACGCGGACGATCCGGTCGCCCTCGACCAGGACCGCGCCGTCCTCCAGCGGTACGGCGCCCGGTCCGGTAACGAGGAGGCCGGCGGTGTGCAGCGTCAGCATCGGGCGTCAGTTCGTGGAGATGAGCTTCAGCTCGGGGTGCGCGGTGCCGCCCTCGATGGCGGTCGAGGAAATGTGCGAGACCACGCGGTCGTCGACGGGGTCGTCCGCCGGGTCGTCGTGGACCACGATGTGCTCGTACGTGGTGGCGCGCTGCGCGGGGACCCGGCCCGCCTTGCGGATCAGGTCGATGATCTCCTGGCGGTTCGAGCGGTGCTTGGCACCGGCCGAGGAGACCACGTTCTCCTCCAGCATGATCGAGCCGAGGTCGTCGGCGCCGTAGTGCAGGGCGAGCTGGCCCGCCTCCTTGCCGACGGTGAGCCAGGAACCCTGGATGTGGGCGATGTTGTCGAGGAAGAGCCGCGCGATGGCGATCATGCGCAGGTACTCGAAGACGGTCGCCTGGGTCCGGCCCTTGAGGTGGTTGTTCTCGGGCTGGTACGTGTACGGGATGAAGGCGCGGAAGCCGCCCGTGCGGTCCTGGGTGTCCCGGATCATCGCGATGTGCTCGATGCGCTCGGCGTTGGTCTCGCCGGTGCCCATCAGCATGGTGGAGGTGGACTCCACGCCCAGCCGGTGGGCGATCTCCATGATCTCAAGCCAGCGCTCGCCGGACTCCTTCAGCGGGGCGATCGCCTTGCGCGGGCGCTCGGGGAGGAGTTCGGCGCCGGCGCCGGCGAAGGAGTCGAGGCCGGCGGCGTGGATGCGCTCGATGGCCTCCTCGGCGGAGACGCCCGAGATGCGGGCCATGTGCTCGACCTCGGACGCGCCGAGGGAGTGGATGACCAGCTGCGGGAAGTCCTTCTTGATCGCCGAGAAGTGGTGCTCGTAGTACTCGACGCCGTAGTCCGGGTGGTGCCCGCCCTGGAACATGATCTGGGTGCCGCCCAGCTCCACGGTCTCCGCGCAGCGGCGCAGGATGTCGTCGAGGTCGCGGGACCAGCCCTTCTTCGTGTCCTTGGGGGCCGCGTAGAAGGCACAGAACTTGCACGCCGTGACGCACACGTTCGTGTAGTTGATGTTGCGCTCGATGATGTACGTCGCGATGTGCTCCGTACCGGCGTAGCGGCGGCGGCGCACCGCGTCGGCGGCCTGGCCGAGCGCGTGCAGCGGGGCGTGCCGGTAGAGGTCGAGGGCCTCTTCCCTGGTGATCCGGCCCCCTGCGGCGGCGCGGTCGAGGACGGACTGGAGTGCGGCCGGGTCGGTCACCGGTGGATCACCTTTCGGCGGTGTGTCAGGGTCCGGACCGATCCAGCCTACGCCAGGGGCCGTGCGCCGCTTTCAGGGCGGGGGTCACGGGCTGCGGGTGAGGTCCCCCTCGGGGTTCCCGGCGGGCACGTCCCCCGACTTGTAGTGCAGGGTTCCGTTCGCGTTGAGGGTGAAGCGCTCGTCGGAGGAACCGTTCGAGCAGATGCCCGGTGCGGGGTTGGGGCCGCCGGCCGTGTCGAGGACGAGGGAGCGGTCGGTGGCGGAGGCGAGCTTCCAGTCGCCGCTGCAGTCGGTGCCGAGCAGGTCGATGACCGACTTGTCCCGGGCGACGACCTCGCCGACCTTCCCGGCCCTGATGGTGATCTCGAACTTGCTGGGGACGCCCATGCGGGCGGTGACGACCGTGCCCTTCCAGGTGCCGACGAGTTCCTTGGGGACGTCGTTACGGGTCCCCTTGGGCGGGGCCGCCGAGGCGGACCCCGACGGCTGGGCGGAGTCCGGTGCGGAGCCCGCCGGGTTCGGGGCCGGCGTCTTCGGGGGATTGCCGTGGGCCGCGTCCCGGCCTTCCTCCCGGCCCCCCGGCAGCAGGCCCATCCCGTACAGCCCGCCGGACACGGCCGCGAGTACGGCGGCCGCGCCGAGCACCAGGGTGCAGCTGAAGCGGCGGCCGGCCGCGCTGAGGGTGACCCCGCGGCCGCCGGCGTCGGCCGCGGTGCGCTGCTGCGGCACCCCGCCGCCCGCGCCACCGCCGGCCGTCTCGGTCGGGGCGCCGTACACCCCGCCGCCGGAGTGGCCGCCCGGGGTCCCGTACGACGGGTCGGGCGTCCCGAAGCCGACGCCCGCGGGCCCGCCGGAGGAGGACCCGCCCGTGAACGGCACCGGCCCGGACGCGTACCCGGCGGCGTACCCGGAGCCGGTCTCGGTGGCGGGCGGGGACGCGTACCCGGCGGCGTACCCGGCCGGGGTGCCGGAACCGGAGCCGCCCGGCGCGCCCGCGTCCCCGCCGGAGGCGTCGGCGTCCAGGTCCAGCAGGGCCACCGCCGCCCGGCTCGCCTCCTCCACCAGCGGCGCCGGAAGCCACCCCGGCGCGCCCAGCGCCCCGCCCAGGGCCCCCGCGAGGACCTCGGGCGCCGGCCGCTCGGCGGCCGTCTTGGCCAGGCACGCGCCGATCAGCTCGCGCAGCTGCCCGGCGGGGACCCCGTCGAGCTCCGGCGGCTCGTGGACCACCTTGTAGAGGAGGGTCGCGGAGTTGTCCCCGCTGAAGGGCGGCCGGCCCGTCGCCGCGAAGGCCAGGACCGCGCCCAGGGAGAACACGTCCGACGCACCGGTGACGCCCTTGCCGAGGATCTGTTCCGGGGACATGTAACCGGGCGAGCCGACGGAGACCCCGGTGGAGGTCAGCGAGGCGGTCCCGTCCGTGGCCCGGGCGATCCCGAAGTCGATCAGCCGCGGCCCGTCGAGGGTGAGCATCACGTTGGAGGGCTTCACGTCGCGGTGGACGAGGCCCAGTCCGTGCACCGCCACCAGCGCGCGGGCCAGCCCCGCGCCGACCGCGCGCACCGAGGCCTCGGGCAGCGGCCCGTGCCCGGCCACGGCCCGGTCGAGGGAGGGTCCCGCCACGTACCCGGTCGCGACCCACGGCACGGCCGCCTCCGGGTCGGCGTCCAGCACGGGCGCGGTCCACTCACCGCCCACCAGCCGGGCGGCCTCCACCTCGCGGCGGAAGCGGGCGCGGAACTCCCTGTCGGAGGCGAAGTGCGGGTGCACGATCTTGACGGCGACGGTCCGGCCGCCGGCGCTGCGCCCCAGATAGACCCGCCCCATGCCGCCCGCGCCGAGCCGGCCGAGCAGCCGGTAAGCGCCGATGGCGCGCGGCTCGCCGGCTTCCAGCGGCTGCATCGCGTCCCCCGTCCCCCGAGATCCGTGTGGTGCGAACAGACAGAACCTTAGGGGGTGGCGGGGGCGCGTTCCCGCCGAATACCTTCCGCTTCCCCCGCTCCCGTTCGCATTCACCTTCGAGCGACGTGAATACGAAAGGGGAACGAATTCCCGGCAAACGGAACATTCCTCTGGGAGAAGCGGAAGGCCTGCGCCGATATCGCGATCAGTGATCCGGCGCGGCGGGCTTCAGCAGCTCCACGACGACGTCCTCGTCGTACCCGGTGTCGCCTCCGGTCCGGCGCGCGAATTCGCGTACGCCGGCCAGCTGGTCGGGGCCGAAGCGGAAGTCGAGGGTGGTGAAGTAGCGCTGGAGCAGCTCGGCGTCGAAGGCCTCCCAGCGGGCCGCCTGCTCGGCGACCTTGACGACCTCCTCCAGGGAGACGTCCCGGGAGGCGAGGAACGCCTGGTGGACCTCCCGCACGACCAGGGGCTCGCGCTCCAGGTAGTCCTTGCGGGCGGCCCAGACGGCGAAGACGAAGGGCAGCCCCGTCCACTCCTTCCACATGTGGCCCAGGTCGTGCACGGTCAGCCCGAGCCGGGGCGCGTCGTGCAGCGAGGCGCGCAGCGCGGCGTCGCCGATCAGCACCGCCGCGTCGGCCTCCTGCATCATCACCCCCAGGTCAGGGGGGCAGGTGTAGTAGTCGGGCCGGACTCCGTACTGCTCGGCGAGCAGCAGCTGGGCCAGTCGCACGGACGTGCGGGAGGTCGAGCCGAGGGCGACGCGGGCGCCGTCCAGCTGCTCCAGCGGGACCTGCGAGACGATCACACAGGACATGACCGGGCCGTCGCAGCCGACCGCCAGGTCGGGGAAGGCCACGAGCCGGTCGGCGTTGCGGAGGTACTCGACGAGGGTGATGGGGGCGATGTCCAGCTCGCCCTGGACGAGCCGCTCGCTCAGCTTCTCCGGGGTGTCCTTGGTCAGCTCCATGTCCAGCAGCGTGCCGGTTCGGGCCAGCCCCCAGTAGAGGGGCAGGCAGTTCAGGAACTGGATGTGGCCGACGCGGGGCCGGCTGCGATAGACGTCCACATCGCGAGACTAGCGGCGGTTCTCCGTCAGCGATCGAGCGGGTCTCAAACGTCCGGGTGACGTGATCTTTCCCTCTGGTCTCGGCCCGAGGGTGCGTGCTAGGCTCGACGCAAGTTGCAGTTTGGTTTCCCTTGCAGTACGAGGCCTGCGGAGCATGTAACCCGCGGGCTTTTGTAGTTTTCAGACTTCTTAGCAGGTTCTGGAGCAGGGCGACCCTTTGGCCCATAGGAGGGCTCATGGCTACCGGAACCGTGAAGTGGTTCAACGCTGAAAAGGGCTTCGGCTTCATCGCCCAGGACGGCGGCGGCCCGGATGTCTTCGTCCACTACTCCGCGATCAACGCCTCTGGCTTCCGCTCCCTCGAGGAGAACCAGCAGGTCAACTTCGACGTCACGCAGGGCCCGAAGGGTCCGCAGGCGGAGAACGTCACCCCGGCCTAGTCGCCAGGCCGACCGGATCGCGGTCGAAGTAGCAGTACCCAAGGAGCCCTGCCTCCTCCGTGCGAGCGGAGGAGGCAGGGCTCCTGCCTTTTTCCGTGCGCGGTGCCCGGGCGGCAGCGGGCGGCCGACGCCGTTCGGGGGGCGCCGCTGGTTCCGCAGGGTGAGCATTCATCACTTCATGTGTTCATTTCTCCGGCTCCGGGGAGGCTGGGCCCTGGTACCAGCCGCCACCGAAAGGACGCACAGCACATGAGGAAGATCGCTTGGACCGCACGAGGCATCTCCGCCGCTACGGGGGCACTGCTCCTCGGGGCCCTGATGGCCCCGTCCGCGGCTGCCACCGGCGGTCCTGGGCCGGAGCCGGACCCCCACGCCAACAAGAAGTGCGGTCCGGTGGCGCGCCACGTGGCCTCCGCCGCCCCCGACTTCGCCTTCGCCCTCGGCACGGTGTTCCGCCTGGCCACCGACCGGGACGGGCACGCCTTCCTCAACGACAGCCGCAACCAGGGCGTGTGGATCGACCTGAGGGCCGTCCCGCACGCGCCGAAGTGCGTCGTCGACGTCGCCGTCTCCGTCGAGGAGGCCAGCAACGGCCGGCTCACCCTCAGCCTGCTCAGCAAGAGCGGCGTGATCTACGAGGCCCGCTGCACCACCAGCTCGACCCCCTTCAGCCCGACGAACCTGGCGGGCACCTGCGGGGTCGGCTTCCAGCCCCTCCAGGCCACGCCGGTATAGCGCGCCCGACGCGCCGCAGGACACGACACGGCCGGCCGCCCGGAGGCGGCCGGCCGTGTCGTGCGCGGAGCCCGGTCAGGCCTTGGGGGCGGCGGTGATCTCGATGGTGACGATCAGCTCGGCCTTGTCCGCCGTGAGCAGCCGCAGGTGGTACGTGCCCGCGGGAACGCCCTGGGTGAGCAGCTCGGGCAGGACGGCCCTGCCGTCGGCACCGGTCGCGGGCAGCGCCACCGTGAACAGCTTCTCCTCGGCCGTGTCGCCCTTGAAGTAGGGGCCCTTGGCGGTCCGGGGGTCCACGGGGGCCCAGACGCCGCCGGCCTTCTCGACGAGCGCGGCGATGATCCGGGCGCCGGCCACCGGCTTGTCACCGCGGGCGGCCAGGAACTCCAGCCCCTTGACCGCGGTGCCCGCCTGGACCCGCACCGGGGTGGCGGACCCGGTGCGGGTGAGCTCGACCGGCTCCTCGGCCGGCTTCGCGGTGGTCCTGCCCTCCAGGGCCACGGTGAACTGGCTCTTGGCGTCGTAGGCGGTGGCCCGCAGGGTGAAGGTGCCCGCCTTCGGGCCGGCCTTGAGCCGCGGGGCGGTGGCGATGCCCTCGGCGTCCGTACGGACGACCACGCTCGCCTCGTCGCCGAAGACGAAGCCGGTGCCGCCGGTGGTGTCCTGCTCGACGGCGACGACGACGGCCTGGCCGACGGCCGGCTTGCCGTCGCTGAGCACCGCCTTGAAGCGGGTGCCGTCCGCGAAGAGGCTGCCGGCCTCGGCCTCCAGCTTCGCGTCGCCGACCCGCTCCAGCTTGGCCAGGGTGGCGGGCGCCGGGGTCGGCTTGGACGGCTCCGGCGTCGGCGTCGGCTTCGTCGGGTCCGGCGTCGGGGTGGGCTTCGGCTTCGGAGTCTGGCCGCCCGGGTCGGCCGGCTTCGTGGCGGGCGGCCGCGGCGCGGGGACGTGCGGGGTGGGAAGGGTCGGCGTGGGCGGCGTCGGGTAGTTGCCGACGGGCGGGTTCGGGATGCCGGCCGTGCCGTCCTGCTGGTACTGGCGCATGTAGCCGAGCACGGAGTTCACGTACTCGCGCGACTGGTTGTAGCTGAGGATGGCCTTGTCGAGGTCGGCCGGGAGCGAGAGGTCCTTGCCGCCGGAGCAGAGGTAGAGCCCCGCGCCGAGCGCCGCGTCGTAGATGTTGTTCGCGTCGCGCTTGCCGTCGCCGTTGCCGTCGGCCTTCCAGGTGGCCCAGGTGGAGGGGATGAACTGGAGCGGGCCGAAGGCGCGGTCGAACTCCGTGTCGGCGTCGAACTCGCCCTTGTCGGTGTCCAGGATCCTCGCGTAGCCGTTGCCGTCCAGGCGCGGGCCGCGGATGGGCTTCTCGGTGGTGCCGTCGGCCTTGAGGCCGTAGCCGGACGCGTGCACCGACTCCACGCGGCCTATGCCGGCGACCAGCGCCCAGGACAGGTTGCACTTGGGGAGGGCGGCGGCCACGGCCACCTCGGCACGCTTGTAGGCGTCGAGGGCGGTCGCGGGTATGCCGGAGGCGCCCTCGGCGGCGACGGTGCCGCCCGTACCGGCGGCGGGCGGGACCACCGGGTCCGCGAGCTGCCCGGGCAGGTCGAGGCGGGCGTCGCCGCGGTCGGCGGCCTGCGGGCTGTCGGGCGTGGGCTCGGCCTCTCCGGCGCCGGCGACCGGGGTGTTGGTCACGACGGCGGCGGTGGTGAGGCTGGCCGCGAGCGCGGCGGTGCACAAGACCTTGCGCGAGGTGTTGACTACGTGACGGTGAAGCGGCTTCACGGTGCGGCGATCCCCCCAAGGCGGCCGTCAAAGGCGGGCGGCCGGTCGGGCCGCGATTCTTCTGTCTATCAGGTATTCCGATACGACTCACCGGCGCCCCCGCAGATATGACGCACCATTCGTCTCGGCTTCACCCGGCTGTGGCCCAGGACGTCCAGCCCCGCTCCGGCGGCCCTCCGGTCCGGCCCGGGAGGGGGCCGGTGCCCTTGTCCGTAACACCCCGAAGGCCCGTGCCGTTACGGATCCCCGCCCTTTGTCCCGGATGTCACGGCGAGCGGCCGGGGGGCGGCCGGTCGCCGGATGTCACGGCGAGCGGCCGGGGGGCGGCCGGTCGCCCGCGAGTCCTTCGCCCGGCCGGTCGCGGAGAGCCGTGGGCCCCGAGCGGAACGGGGGTTGTCGTCGGGGCCTGATACGTTCAGGGCCGATCGAGCGCACTGGTGTTCGGCACCCCTCTTCCGCGAGCCCTTCCGTGAGAACGCCCGGAAGCGGAAACGGAATCGGAACCGGATTCGGGACCGGCCCGGGGGTCCCGCCCGTCGCCGCTCCCCGCCGTCGCCGATACCGAAGGCCCGCCCATGAGCACTCCGCCGCCGAACCCCTACTCCGGAGCCCCCGTTCCGCCGAACCCGCACCCCGGCGCCCCGGCCGGACAGAACCCGTACGGGCAGCCCCCGGCGGGCCCGAACCCGTACGGCCAGCCGCCGGCGGCCCCGAACTCCTACGGCCAGAATCCGTACGGGCAGACCCCGTACGGCCAGAACCCGTACGGACAGCCCGACGCGGCCGGCCACCCCGCCCCCGGTCAGGACCACCCCGCCCCCGGCCATCCGCAGTACGCGGCCCCGTACCCGCACGCCCAGGCGCCCGGCTGCCGCAACTGCGGGGCCCCGGAGACGGCGAACTTCGCGGTGCGCGCCCACGTCGGCGTACTGATCCTGATGCGCTTCCACACCCTCAACGGGCCCTTCTGCCGTCGGTGCGCCCGGTCGCTGATCCGCACCATGACCACCAAGACCCTGTGCCAGGGCTGGTGGAGCCCCTTCTCGCTGGTGGTCTTCACGCCGTTCACCCTGCTGTGGAACCTGTTCGCCTCGATGAAGTACGCCAAGCTCCCGCAGCCGACCCCCGCGCCGGGCCGGCAGCCGCTGGAGGAGGGCCCGCCGGTGCACGCGCGGCCGCTCGCCTACGTGGCGATCATCCCGCTGCTCTGGGCCACCTGGGTCGCCGTGAACATCTTCCTGGACGTCACCGGCCGCCGCTGAGCCCGCCGGGGCGTCCCCGGCCCCGCGCCCCTTCACACCGGGGCCCCGCACCCCTACCCTGACGGTCCGTCAGATCCATGGATCCGAGCCGCCGGGGAGCGCGTGATGCTGCTGCGAGGGAAGACCGTCGTCGTCTCCGGTGTGGGGGCCGGGCTCGGCCACCAGGTGGCCGCCGCCGTGGTGCGCGACGGCGGCAACGCCGTCCTCGGGGCGCGCACCGAGGCCAATCTGGCCAAGTCCGCCGCCGAGATCGACCCCGAAGGCACCCACACCGCGCACCTGCCCACCGACATCTGCGACGAGCGGCAGTGCGAGGCCCTCGCCGCGCTCGCCCGCGAGCGCTTCGGCGGGATCGACGCCGTCGTGCACGTCGCCGCCTGGGACTCGTACTTCGGCGGCCTGGAGGACGCCGACTTCGGGACCTGGCAGCAGATCCTCGACGTGAACCTCCTGGGCACCCTGCGCATGACCCGGGCCTGCCTGCCCGCCCTCAAGGCGGGCGGCGGCTCCGTGGTCTTCATCGGCACCCAGTCCGCCGTCACCGCGCCCAGCGAGGTCCGCCAGGCCGCCTACGCCGCCTCCAAGGGCGCACTGACCTCCGCCATGTACTCCCTGGCCCGCGAGCTCGGCCCGCACCGGATCCGCGTCAACACCGTGCTCCCCGGCTGGATGTGGGGACCGCCCGTGCAGGCCTTCGTCACCTTCGCCGCCCACGCCGAGGGCGTCCCCGAGGCCGAGGTGCACCGGCGCCTGACCGGCCGGACGGCCCTGCCCGACCTCGCCACCGACGGCGACGTCGCCGACGCCGCCGTCTTCCTCGCCTCCGACCGGGCGCGGGCGATAACCGGCCAGTCCCTGCTGGTCAACGCCGGTGAGCTGATGCGATGACGCCCTCCACCGGTGTCCGGGCGGATCGTATGCTCGCCCCATGACCACTCCGAGTGACGCTCCGACCGACAACGCGATGCGCCGTGCGCTGCGGCGGGCCCGCGCCGGCGTCGCCCTCGACGCGACCGAGGCGGCCGTGCTCCTCCAGGCACGCGGCCCGGCCCTGGAGGACCTGGCCGCCTCCGCCGCCCGGGTCCGCGACGCGGGCCTGGCGGCCGCCGGCCGGCCGGGCGTGATCACGTACTCGAAGAGCGTGTTCATCCCCCTCACCCGCCTGTGCCGCGACAAGTGCCACTACTGCACCTTCGCCACCGTCCCCGGCAAGCTGCGCCGCGCGGGCCACGGGATGTTCATGTCCCCGGACGAGGTCCTCGACATCGCCCGCCGCGGCGCCGCGCTCGGCTGCAAGGAAGCGCTCATCACCCTCGGCGACAAGCCCGAGGACCGCTGGCCCGAGGCGCGCGAGTGGCTGGAGGCGCACGGCTACGACGACACGATCTCCTACGTGCGGGCCGTCTCCATCCGCATCCTGGAGGAGACCGGGCTGCTGCCCCACCTCAACCCGGGCGTGATGTCGTGGTCGGACTTCCAGCGCCTCAAGCCCGTCGCCCCCTCCATGGGGATGATGCTGGAGACCACCGCCACCCGTCTGTGGTCCGAGCCCGGCGGCCCGCACCACGGCTCCCCCGACAAGGAGCCGGCGGTCCGGCTGCGCGTCCTGGAGGACGCCGGACGTTCCTCCGTCCCCTTCACCTCCGGGCTGCTGATCGGCATCGGGGAGACGTACGAGGAGCGCGCCGACTCGCTCTTCGCGCTGCGCCGGATCTCCCGGGCCTACCACGGGATCCAGGAGCTGATCATCCAGAACTTCCGCGCCAAGCCGGACACGGCCATGCGCGGCATGCCGGACGCCGAACTGGACGACCTCGTCGCCACGATCGCCGTGGCCCGGCACATCATGGGTCCCTCGGCCTGCCTCCAGGCCCCGCCCAACCTGGTCGACGGGGAGTACGCGCGGCTGATCGGCGCCGGCATCGACGACTGGGGCGGGGTCTCCCCGCTGACGCCGGACCACGTCAACCCGGAGCGGCCGTGGCCCCAGATCGACCTGCTGGCCCGGCGGTCGGCGGAGGCCGGCTTCGAGCTGCGCGAACGGCTCTGCGCCTACCCGGAGTTCGTGCGCCGCGGCGAGCCGTGGCTGGACCCCCGCCTGCTGCCCCACGTACGGGCCCTCGCGGACCCGGAGACCGGGCTCGCCGATCCGGACGCGGTCGTCGAGGGGCACCCGTGGCAGGAGCCCGACGACTCCTTCGCCGCCTACGGACGCACCGACCTGCACACCGCCGTCGACACCGAGGGCCGCACCGGAGACCGCCGCGAGGACTTCGACGAGGTCTACGGAGACTGGGAGGCCCTGCGCGAGGCCGCGGCGCCCGGCATGGTGCCCGAGCGCATCGACACCGACGTACGGGCCGCCCTCGCGCGGGCCGCCGACGACCCGGAGCGGCTCACCGACGACCAGGCCCTGGCCCTGCTGCACGCGGACGGCCCGGCGCTGGACGCGCTGTGCCGGATCGCGGACGACCTGCGCCGGTCGGTGGTGGGCGAGGACGTCACGTACATCGTCACGCGGAACATCAACTTCACCAACGTCTGCTACACCGGCTGCCGCTTCTGCGCCTTCGCGCAGCGCCGTACGGACGCCGACGCCTACACCCTGTCCCTGGAGCAGGTCGCCGACCGGGCGGCCCAGGCCTGGGACGTCGGCGCGGTCGAGGTGTGCATGCAGGGCGGGATCCACCCGGACCTGCCGGGGACGGCGTACTTCGACATCGCGCGGGCCGTGAAGCGGCGGGTCCCGGGGATGCACGTGCACGCCTTCTCCCCGATGGAGGTCGTCAACGGCGCCACCCGGACGGGGATGTCCGTACGGGACTGGCTGACGGCCGCCAAGGAGGCCGGGCTGGACTCCATCCCGGGCACGGCGGCGGAGATCCTGGACGACGAGGTCCGCTGGGTGCTCACCAAGGGCAAGCTGCCGACGGCCGACTGGATCGACGTCATCACGACCGCGCACGAGCTGGGCATCCGCTCCTCCTCCACCATGATGTACGGGCACGTGGACCAGCCCCGGCACTGGCTCGGCCACTTCCGCACCCTGTCCCGCATCCAGCAGCGGACCGGCGGGTTCACGGAGTTCGTGACGCTCCCCTTCATCCACACCAACGCCCCCGTCTACCTGGCGGGCATCGCCCGGCCCGGGCCGACGGTCCGCGACAACCGGGCGGTCACGGCGATGGCGCGGCTGCTGCTGCACCCGCACATCCCCAACATCCAGACGAGCTGGGTGAAGCTGGGCACGGAGGGCGCGGCCGAGATGCTCCGCTCCGGCGCCAACGACCTGGGCGGGACCCTGATGGAGGAGACCATCTCCCGGATGGCGGGGTCGAGCTACGGCTCGTACAAGTCCGTACGGGACCTGGTCGCGGTCGCGGAGGCGGCGGGCCGCCCCGCGAAGGCCCGTACGACCCTGTACGGGGAGGTCCCGGCGGAACGCCAGGACGCGGCCCGCGCCTCGGACGGCCACCTGCCGGAGCTGCTGCCGGTACTGGACTGAGCGGGCGGGAGCACGGGGGTGGCCGGACGGATGGCGAAGCGTGTAATCGGGCAGCCGCGTGGCCGGATCCGTTCGCATTCCGGCCGTTCTCCGGTCAGTTACGGGCGACGCGACAGAGTGCTTCCGAACGTGACCGAAGCTGTCCACTACAGTGCGCGTCCTGAGCCTGGGGGGACGGCATGGACACGACGATGAGCACGGTGGACGACGCGGTGAACGGCACGGCGGCGGACCCGGCGGGGAGCACGACGGGCACGGCGACGGGCACGGCCCTGCCGGGGACGGTCCCCACCGGGGCCGCCGCGACCGCCCTGTGGGGCCGCGCCGAACAGCAGGACTTCCGCAGCCGGGTGCGCGGAACCCTCCTCGGCTCCGCCGTCGCGGACGCCCTCGGCGCACCCGTCGCCGGCCTCTCCCTCGACGCCATCCGCCGGGCCCACGGCCCGGCCGGGCTGTCCGCACCGGCCACCCCGGCCGCACCGGCCCCGGGCCGCCGCGGCGCCGTCACCGCCGCCACGCAGCTGACCATGTTCACCGTCGACGGCCTGATACGGGCCCACGTGCGCCGCGACTCCGGCGGCTGGCACCCGCCGACCGACGTGCACCGCGCCTACCGCCGCTGGGCCGCGACCCAGCACGACTGGGGCCCCGACGAGCGGCGCGAGGACAACGGCTGGCTCGCCAACGAGGAGTGGCTCTACGCCCGGCGCGCCCCCGAGCGCGCCTGCCTGACCGGCTTCGCCGACGACACCCTCGCCACCCTGGACAGGCCGAAGAACCCGGCCGCCCGGGACGCCGCCGCCGCCGTCCGCTCGGCCCCCTTCGGGCTGCTGGTCGGCTGGGAGCCCGCCCTCGTGCTCCAGCTCGCCGTCGAGTGCGCCGTCCAGAGCCACGGCCACCCCGCCGCGTACCTGTCGGCGGGAGCCTTCGCCGTGACCGTCCACGGCCTCACCCGGGGCGAGCCCCTGGACGCCGCCGTCCGGCGCGCCCTCGGCCTGCTCGCCGCCCGCCCCGGCCACGAGCCCGTCACCGAAGCCCTCCGGCGCGCCCTCGCGGCCGTCACCCGGGGCGCGCCCGGCCCCGATACCGTCGAGTCCCTCTTCCCGGCCGACGGAGACGGCCGCGCCGCCGAGGACGCCCTCGCCGCCGCCGTCTACTGCGCCCTGGTCGCCGAGGACGTCCCGCACGGGCTGCGCCTGTCCGTCAACCACGGCGGCGATTCCGCCGCCACCGGCGCCCTGTGCGGGGCCCTGCTCGGCGCCCTGCACGGCGAGACGGCCCTCCCGGCGGCCTGGCTGGCCGAACTGGAGGGCCGGGCGGCGCTGCTGGAGCTGGCCGACGACTTCGCCCTGGAGATGACCCAGGGCGCCGCCCTGCACGGCCCCTCGGGCTCCGCCCCGGGCTGGCTGGCCCGCTACCCCCGAGGCTGACCCGGGACCGGCCCCGGGCTGACCACCGGCGCGGCCGCCGGTCAGGCGTGCGGCCGCCTCGGGTGCACCCACAGCGCCCGGCCGACGGCGCACAGTTCGCCCCCGGCGGTGGCCAGCGCCGTGCCCACCGTGTACTTGCGGCCCTCCCCGCCCAGCGGCCACGCGTACGAGACCAGCCCCCCGGCCGCCGGCACCGGGCGCAGCAGCCGCCCCGTCAGTGACGCCGTCACCGCCCCGGCCGGGCCCCCGCCCGCGCCCAGCAGCCGGCCCGCCGCGTTGCCGGGGCAGTCCAGCGCGGCCCAGGCCAGCTCGGGCGGCAACAGCCCGTCATCGTCGAGGAGTCCGGCGTCCGGGGTCCAGGCCGTGGCCACGAGGTCCCGCCCGGGCACCCGTCCGCAGTGCAGCCGCAGCCCCGTCGCCGGCGTCCGGTCCAGCCCGCAGCCGAAGCAGTCGACCTGCCCGTCCGGCGGATCCGCCCGGTAGGCGTCCGCGGCCTTCGAGGCCTCCGCCCAGGACGGGGCCGCGGGCACCTCCCCGTCCGGCGCGGCCACCGCCGACGCGGCGGCGAGCAGCACCCCGTCGGCGTCGAGCAGGGCGGCTCCGCCGTCCTCGGCGTCCGGGTCCAGCCGGACCGCCGCCCCGGTCGGTACGGGCCGCCGGAAGTCCACCCGTACCGCCCCGGCGTCCGCCGGCAGCCGCCCGGCGACGCGCTCCGCCAGCAGCCCGGCCACGTATCCGCCGAAGGCCACTCCGGGGTAGCCGTGCAACGCCTCCGGAACCGTGATCGTCTCCATCGAGTCCATGGCGCACACCTCATCACACGCCGCGCGCGGGCCCGCCCCGCGCCCTGCCCCCGGCGCGGGGAAGCCCGTAACTTGGCCTTCCCGACGTCTCGGAGGTGCCCACGCCCATGCGGATCGCCACGACCATCTTCCTCACCGACCGCACCGTCTCCCCCACCCGCCTCGCCCGCTCCCTGGAGCAGCGCGGCTTCTCCGGCCTCTACCTCCCCGAGCACACCCACATCCCCGTCAGCCGGGACACCGACGCCCCCATGGGCGGAGAACTCCCCGAGCACTACGGGCGCACCCTCGACCCCTTCGTCGCCCTCGGCCAGGCCGCCGCCGTCACCGAACGCCTCCACCTCGGCACCGGCATCACCCTCGTCGCCCAGCACGACCCCATCGGCCTCGCCAAGCAGGCCGCGACCGTGGACCACCTCAGCGGCGGCCGCCTCACCCTCGGCATCGGATACGGCTGGAACGTCGAGGAGGCCTCCGACCACGGCGTCGACTGGCGCACCCGGCGCGAACGCGTCCGGGACCACATGGCGCTGATGCGCGCCCTGTGGTCGCCGGAGCCGACCGCGCACGAGGGCCCGTACGCCTCCGTCCGCGCCAGCTCCGCGTACCCCAAGCCGGTCCAGGCGCCCCGCGAACTCGCCCCCGGACAGCCGCTGTACGGGCCGCGCACCCTGATCGGCGGAGCGGCCGGCCCGAAGCTCTTCGCCGCGATCGCCGACCACGCCGACGGCTGGCTGCCCATCGGCGGACGCGGCCTGACCGAGTCGGTGCCGGCGCTGCGGCGGGTCTGGGAGGACGCCGGACGCGACCCCAAGACGCTCCAGGTGGTCCCGTACGCCGTCCAGCCGACGCCGGGCAAGCTCGGGCACTACGCCGACCTGGGCATCGAGGAGGTCGTCCTCCAGCTCCCCTCGGCACGGGAGGCGGAAGTCCTTCGCGCCCTGGACGAGTTCGCCCAGTACCTCTGACCGGCGCCGCGCGGAACCGGACCACCCCGCCCCGGCGTGTCCGTAGGTACCGCCGCCTGCCCGGACGGCTGGTAACTTGGCCCGTCTTTCGATCGACTCGCCCCTGGGGGACCATCCGTGCACAGCAACCTGCGTATCTCCGTCGCCGCCGCAGCCGGAGTCGCGGCCCTGCTCACCCTGACCGCCTGCGGCAGCGACAGCAAGCCCGCCGAGGACAAGAAGCCGGGCGCCGCCGCCTCCGCCCCGACCCCGGGCGCCCCGGCCGCCACGCCCTCGGCGGGCGGCGGCGCGGCCGCGGGCACCCTGGACGGCGGCTGGATCGCCATGGCGACCCCGGGCAAGGGCGTGGTGCTCACCGTCAAGGGCCAGAGGGCGTTCGTGGTCGAGGCCGCCACCGGCCTGACCTGCGAGGGCACCACCAACGGCTCGACCCTGGACCTGAAGTGCCCGGCGGGCGCCACCCGCTCGAAGGGCAAGGTCGACTCGGTCGACGCCACCACCCTGAAGGTCACCTGGGAGGGCGCGGGCCAGGACACCTTCCAGAAGAGCGAGCCGGGCAAGCTCCCCTCGCTCCCCGCCCTGCCGAAGTCGTAGCCGGCGGTACGCACGAGCCGGTCCGCCTCCCCCAGCGGGGGGCGGACCGGCCCGTTCAGACCGCGGGGCCCCGGGGAGCGTCCCCGTCCCGCTCCGGGAGGATCTCCGGCATCCTCTCGGTCAGCACCACGACCGCCACCACGTCACCGGCCGCGCAACGCCCGACCCACACGGGGTAGGTGCCGTCACCGCTCGTCGCGAAGGCCATGAGCTCGCCGCCGGTGGCCGTGTCCCACGTGCGCTGCATGAACATGGAGCCGTCGTCGAGGTCCTCGTACCCGTCGAGGTCCGGCTCCCCCTTGATCAGCCCCCGCTCGTAGAGCGCGACGAGCGGCCCGAAGGCCCCGGCGTCGGCGAAGCAGCCCGTGGCGCCGTCGGTGTCGAAGCCGGCTATCTGCCCCTCGATGAAGAGCCGGAGGTCGTCGTCCGCCCCGAGGGCCATCTCCCAGGACGCGGCGGGGCTCTCGCCGACGAGCACGCGCACGGCCGTGGCGTCCGTGGTCGTCACCTCTTGGTTGCGCCACTCGCAGTGATAGTCGTAGCGGACCCGCGCCTCCTCGATCACGTACTCCCCGGGCGGCACGGGAACGGTGATCGCGGGACCCTCGTCGCAGTTGTCCGGCCCGGACACGGCCAGCAGCCCGCTGGGCACGCGCAGGGTGCCCACCCGGCACGGCTCCACGACGGTCTGCTCGGGGTGGTACCCGTCGGTCACGCGCACCCCGGGCCGGAACAGCTCGCCGATCGGCCCCGGCCGCGCGGGACGCGGCGGACGCCAGCAGGTGGCGGGCACGTCACCGTCACCGCCCTCGGACACCCCGGGCACCCCGGGCACCTCGGCGGCCCGGAAGACCGGCGGTTCCGTGAGCCCGTGGACCTCGGCCGAGAGCAGCGGCCACTCCCCGAAGGCGGGCCGGTCCGTCCAGCGCTCGTCCTCGCGGAGCCGGGGCGTGGTGCTGTACGAGCCCCCTCCCTCCCCCCGGGGCTCCTCCGTCCGCCGCCCCCGCCCGTCGGGGAGGAGGTCGACGGTGATGCGCGGGCACTCCCGGTCGAACTCCGGCATCTCGGGGCCGGTGTAATTCCAGGCGACGGAGTACCGGCGCAGCAGCCGCGCCGGGTCGTCCAGCAGCCGCAGGTCCAGGTCGTGGGTGCGGCGGCCCTGGGTGTCGTACACCCACAGCCCGGCGTAGTGGTCCCGCCAGGAGACGAGCCGGACCTCCAGCGGAGCCTCCCGGCCCGGCTCCCGGTACACCACCACGTACGGGAGCCCGGCGGCATCCCGCTCCCGGGCCTCCCCTGCGGACATCGGCCACCAGGGCGCACGGGCCTCCGGGTCCCACGCCCGCGCGTACCCCACCTCGACCACCATCGCAGCTCCTCGTCCATGCGCCTCGGCTCTCTGCCGAGCTGCAAAGTAGCCGCCGCCGGTGACAACGGCCCTACCGGGCCGGGCGGCGGGCCAGCTCCGCCCAGACGGTCTTGCCGATGATCCGGTCCATCACCCCCCAGTCGGTCGCGAGGGCGTCCACGATGCGCAGCCCGTACCCCGACTCCGCCTGGCACGCCTGCGGCCGCACGGCGGGGCGCCGCTCCCGCCGGGGGTCGGACACCTCCAGGCGCAGGACGCCCTCCAGGAGGGTCATGCGCAGCTCGAAGTCCCGCCCGATGACGCGGCCGTGGGTGACGGCGTTGGAGGCGAGCTCCGCGACGAGGAGCCCGGCGTCGGCGGAGAGCGCCGTCCCTTCGGGGACGCCCCAGTCGTGCAGCGAGACGAGGGCGAGCTGCCGGGCGAGGCGTGCGCCTCGAGGGGTGCAGCTGAAACGCTGAGTGAACATGCGTACGACGGCCTGGGGGTGGCCGGAGAGTGCGGTCATGGGGAGAACGTCCCGTGTGGGCAGGGGAGTTCCAAGCAAGGCGACTACTACTCTTCAGCTGTAGCAGTCCACGCTCTGGACAGAGACAGTCACCGACCGTGAGCATGATGAGTCGGGAGGTGACCGTGATGACAGCTGGCGAGGGCGGCGACGGTGACAACCAGGTGGAACCAGATGCCGATCTACGGAACTTCGGCGAAACGCTCAAGGCGTTCCGCAAGCGCGCCGACCTGACTCAGGAGCAGTTCGCGCCGCTGGTCGGCTACTCGGTGCAGTACGTGGCGTCCGTCGACCAAGGCCGCCGACATCCGTCCACGAAGTTCGTCAACAAGGCGGATGAGGTGCTGGACGCCTTCGGGGTCATCCAGATCGCGGCGAAGCAGTTGGCACGGAGGCGCGGGCTGGCCTCGTGGTTCAGGCGGTGGGCCGAACTGGAGGAGACGGCGGTCGCGCTCAATACGTACGAGTGCAGGGTGGTGCCGGGGCTGCTCCAAACGGAGGCCTACGCGCGAACTCTGATCCAGGACGTGCCGCCCATGCCCACAGCCCAGGAGGCGGAGGACCGGATAGCTCGGCGCCTGGAGCGCCAGAAGCTGCTCACGCGTACCCCGTACACCTCCCTCAGCTTCATCATCGAGCAGACGGTGATCGAGCGGCAGACAGGAGGGCCAGCAGTTACACGGGAGCTGATCGACCGCATACTCGAGTGCGCCCAACTGCCCAATGTCGACGTCCAGCTCATGCCGACGGTCGCCCCGAAACACTCGGGGACCGACGGCCCCTTCCAACTCCTCGAATCTCAGGAGAACGAGTGGTGGGGCTACAGCGAGGGACAGCAAACCGGTCGGGTCATTTCCGACCCGAAAGACATCAGCCTCCTCCACCAGCGGTATGCAAAACTTCGCATCCAGGCTCTCAATCCCACGGACAGTGCGGGCCTGTTGATGCGATTGCGAGGATCCCTGTGAACAGCTCCCAGCTCCGGTGGTTCAAGAGCAGCTACAGCGGTAGCCAGGGCGACAGCTGCGTCGAAGTCGCTCTCTCCTGGCACAAGTCGACGCACAGCAGCGGCGACGGTGACAACTGCGTCGAGGTCGCCGCCTGCGCCGACACCGTCCACGTCCGGGACTCGAAGCTCGCCGCGAGCCCGGAGCTGGCGGTCAGCCCCGCCACCTGGACCGCGTTCCTCGGCGGGGTCACCGCCTAGGGCGGCGGGATCGGTCCCGGCGCCGCCACGCCCGGGGCCGGACGCCAGAAGCGCCCGTCAGGCAGGGCCTGACGGGCGCCGAGGAAGTAGTCGCAGTCGCGCTGGAACCGGACACCCGGCACGGCGTCGCGTACGTGCGCCCAGACGCTCGGCGCCACACGGTACTCGCCGGCCACCATCCAGGGGTCGTCGCCCAGCGCGAAGAGGTGCCTGATCTTCAGGAACTGGTCCCGGGAGAGGGTCACGGACTCGACTATCTCTTCGTCCGTGCCGAATCCGGTCAGATCCCAGACGAGGTTGTACCCGTCGGCGAAGGGATAGTCGCTGCTCACCCGGCTCAAGCTAGGCGGCGCCCACGGGCGGCCGCACCTGCTTTTACCGGTGCTCAGGCGCCGAAGACCGCGTCGAGCAGGGCCTGCTGGACCTTGCCGAAGGCCTCCGCCGTCTTCGCGAGGTCGAGCCGGGCGTCGCCGGTGGTGAGCGAGGCGGTGAGGGTCGTGCGGCCGTCGGGCGAGCTGTACATCAGGGCGCCCCAGCCCCAGAAGCCGCCGTTGTGCGTGTAGATCGTGCCGTGGTCGGTCTCCTGGACGATCAGGCCGAGGCCGTAGGCGAACTTGGTGTGCGGGCTGCGCATCTCGGCGAGCAGCGGGGCGGGCAGGAGCTCGCCGCCCATCAGGGCGGAGAAGAAGGTGTGCAGGTCCCGGGTCGTGGAGATCATGTCGCCGGCGGCGGAGATCCAGGAGGGATTGGCGCGGGTGACGTCAACGGTCTTCCAGTCGCCGCCGTCCTGGTAGGTGTAGTAGCCGTGGGCGTGCGGCTCGGGGATCTCCGGGGAGGCGTCGGGGACGACGGTGCCCGTCAGGCCGAGCGGGGTCAGGATCCGCGCCCGCATCTCCTCGGCGAAGGGGCGGCCGGCGACCTTCTCGACCAGGAGCCGGAGGAGGACGTAGTTGGTGTTGGAGTAGCTCCAGTCCGTTCCGGGCTCGAAGCGGGCGGGCTTCGAGAGGGCGAAGCGGACGAGGTCCTCGGGCCGGTGGGTGTGGAGGAGGTTGTCCACCCATTCCTGGCCCTCCCAGGCGATGCCGGGAGCGGTGGTGCCGTCCTCGTAGTACTCACCGGTGAAGTTGAAGAGGCCGCTGGTGTGCTGGAGCAGCATCCGGACGGTGATCCGCCGGTCCAGCCCGTACCCGGGGAGGTGGTCGTCGGCGGGGGCGTCCAGGGCGATCCGGCCGTCGGCGACCAGCTGGAGGACGAGGACCGCGGTGAAGGTCTTGGTGTTGCTGCCGATCCGGAAGTGGCCGTCGGTCCGCGGCGCGTCGGTCTTGCCGAGCTCGCGTATCCCGGCGGCGCCGGTCCATTCGCCGCGCGGGTCGTTCACGCGGACCTGCACCCCGGCCCAGCTGCCGGACGCGGCGATCTCCTCGATGGCCTTCTGGAGTTCCGGACGTTCGTTCGACGTGACGGACATGGCGGTGTGCTCCTCGGTATGGGTGGCGGCGGGGCGGGGCGGGGGTGTTCAGGCGCTGAGGGCGGTGATGTCGCCGTAGGAGGTGGTGGCCCGGATGGTGAGGGCGGCGCGGACGCCTTCGGTGTTGTTGAGGGCGTTGCTGATGCGGCCGTAGGAGGTGCCGGCGTCGAGGGAGGCGGAGACGCCGCGGGCGGCGCCGACGCTGATGTCACCGTGCTCGGTGCGCAGGGTGACGGTGCCGCCGGTGGCCTCGGCGATGGTCAGGTCGCCCTTCTGGGTGCGGATGTCGGCGGAGCCGCCCAGTCGGCCGATGGCGACGTCACCGGCGGCGAGGGTGAGGTGGACCTCGGCGGTCTCGTCGAGCTTGACGGTGCCGTGCGCGCTCTCCAGCGACACATCACCAAGGCGGCCGACGCCGCGGAACTCGGCGCTGGCCGTCTTCGCCTCGACACTGGACCCGGCCGGGAGCTGGACGGTGACCTCGACGGAGCCGGAGGCACCGAACACCTGGTTCTTCCGCGGCGCGCTGATCCGCAGGACGCCGTCCCGGAACTCGACGGCGGTCTCCTCGGCGGCCTTCACGTCGCGGCCCTTGGAGGCGTCCGCGGGCCGGACCTCGACCGTGGTGTCGGCGCGGTCGGCGGCGATGAAGCGGATGTTCCCGGCCGGGACGTCGAGGACGGTGGCGATCGCGGCGGGGGTCTGGAACTTCTGCATGGTCTTTTTCCTTCGGTTCGGTTCGTTGTTTCCGATGACCTGAACGCTACGGGTCGTTCACCATCCAGGCAACAGATTCGTTGCGTAAGATCATCATCAATGCAGGTCAGAGCCGCAATATCGTTGCATCGCTCCTGAATTCAATGCAACGAAGGCCCCGCCTTCGTTGCAACAGACCAGAACTGAACGCTACGCTGGGGCCGTCAGGAGCAACGGGAACGACGAAGGAGACCGCGATGCCGGGAGGCAGGCTCACCCCGCAGGAACGCCAGCAGATCGCGCTGGGGGTGGCCGACGGCCTCGCCTACGCCGAGATCGCCAGACGTCTCGACCGCCCCACCTCGACCGTCACCCGCGAGGTGATGCGCAACGGCGGCCCCACCGGCTACCGCGCCGACCTCGCCCAGCGCGCCACCGAACACCGCACCCACCGCCGCAAGCAGGCCGTGCCCCGGGACTCGCAAGCCCCCGCACTGCCCCACGGACGCGACCCGGAGGCGGTCCGCGCGTACGAGGAGATGTTCACGACCGTCCTGATGCAGTCGGGCCTGCCCAAGATGACGGCCCGCGTCCTGGTCTCCCTGTACACCGCCGACAGCGGCACCCTCACGGCGTCCGAACTCGTCCAGCGGCTCCAGGTCAGCCCGGGGTCCGTCTCGAAGGCGGTCGCACTGCTGGAGGGACAGGGCCTCATCCGCCGGGAACGCGACGAACGCCGCCGCGAGCGCTACGTCGTCGACGACGACGTCTGGTACGAGTCGATGATGGCCAGCGCCCGCTCCACGGCCCTCCTCGCCGAGACCGCGCGCAAGGGCGTCGGCGTCCTCGGCCGCGACACCCCGGCCGCGACCCGCCTGGAGAACATCGGCCGCTTCGTGGACTTCGTCTCCGAGAGCATCGTCCGCGCGGCGGACCAGGCCCGCGAGGTCCTCCACACGAAGCCCGGCACGACGCCCTGACGGCCGGGCCGACCCTGGGCTGGTGGAGGGAATGACCGGCGGGCGGGCGATGAGTTCCGCCGACAGGGGCAGTCTCCATCGTCGTCAACAGTCGACGGTCGACGGTCGACGGTCGACGGTCGACAACGGAGGAGGAACCGTGGTGCAGCTGCTGAGAGTGCAGAACTTCAACGTCTCGCGGGACGGATTCGGTGCCGGTGAGCACCAGAGCCTCGAACGGCCCTTCGGCGACGCCGACCCGGGGGCCATGTTCGCCTGGGCCGGCGCCACGGCCAGCTGGCCGAACCGCACCGACCCCGGGGGCAGCCGCGGCCTCGACGACTACTTCACCCGCGACTTCTCCCACAACATCGGCGCCGAGATCATGGGCCGCAACAAGTTCGGCCCGCAGCGGGGGCCCTGGGAGAACCACGACTGGCGGGGCTGGTGGGGCGACGAACCGCCCTTCCACACCCCGGTGTTCGTCATGACCCACCACACGCGGCCCTCGTTCACGCTCTCCGACACGACGTTCCACTTCGTGGACGCCGACCCCGCCACCGTCCTCGCACGGGCGAAGGAGGCGGCGCGGGGCAAGGACGTACGGCTGGGCGGTGGGGCCACCACCATCCGCGAGTTCCTCGACGTCGACCTGGTCGACACCCTGCACGTGGCGGTCTCCCCGGTGGAGCTGGGATCCGGTTCACGGCTGTGGAAGTCCCCCGACGAACTGCTCGACCGCTTCCACCTGGAGGTCGTCCCCAGCCCGAGCGGGGTGACGCACCACCTGTTCTGGCGCAGGTGACATTTGCGGTGGACAGGGAGCCGGAGGGGGCCGGATAGTGCCGCCATGGCCTCTCTCGTACGACATGTCACCATCGACTGTTCCGACCCCTACGCCCTGGCGCAGTTCTGGATCGCCGCGCTCGACGGCAAGCTCGGCGACGCCGACTTCCCCGGCGACCCCGAGGTACTGGTCGAAAGCGCCGGTGCGGGGCTGCTGTTCATCCGGGTGCCCGAGGGCAAGACGGTGAAGAACCGCGTGCACCTGGACCTCCAGCCGCAGGACCGCTCACGGGACGAGGAGGTGGAACGGCTGGCGGACCTGGGCGCCACCGTGGTCGGCGACCACCGCAAGCCCGACGGGGCGGGCTGGGTGACCATGGCGGACCCGGAGGGCAACGAGTTCTGCGTGGAACGCAGCGCCGCCGAACGGGGCTGACCGAACGCGGCTAGGGCAGCTGCCACCTGGCCTCGCCGTCCTGCCGCTGGCCGGTGGGCGCGAGGCCGGCCGCGGCGGCGACGGCGGCGGAGGCCCGGTGGCCGGGGTGGACGTGGGCGATGACCGTACCCGCCTCCCGTTCCCGGAGCCACGCCACGAGCCCCCGGGCCGCCTCGGTGGCGATACCGCGCCCCTGCCAGGGGGTTCCCACCACCCAGGAGACCTCGGCGGTGCCGCCCCCGACCGTCGCCTGGACCGTACCGGTCAGGCAGCCCTCCTCACGGAGCCGCACCACCCAGTTGCACCAGGAGACGGCCGGATCCGGCGAACCCTCGGACCAGCGTTCGTAACGCGCCCGCAGCGCCCCGACGGGCTCCGGCGCGCCGCCGATGAAGGTGTGCAGGGCGGGATCGAAGAGCACACGGGCCATCTCGCCGGCGTGCTCGACCCGCAGCGGCAGCAGGTCCAGCCGGGCGGTGCGGAGGGTCTCGGGGATGATCACGGACCGAGTATGCGGGGTCTGGGTGCCGGGCGGGGCGGTGTGCTGGGGACGGGGGTGCTGCTGGGCCGTCTCACAGCCGGTTTGGGGGTTTCCCGTCAGTCCCATCGTCCTTCCGGTTCGTGCCGGCCCGTCAAGGGCGCTCCGTCGTCGCGTCACTGCGTGATCGCCTTCGGCGACCCTTGACCGACCGTCCCGCCCCGGAAAGACAAGGACTGCCGGGAACCCCCCAAAAGAACGGTCACGGGGCAGAAGCCCGAGGGACGGGCGTCTCAGGGACGAGACGAGCGGCCGGGCGTCGGTCCGCCGGGCATCCGGGCCCCAGAGCCCCCCAGCGGTCCACCCCCGCATCAGATCGCTACGCACTCCTCCCGGCTTAGCGTCTGCCAGCCGTCCGGGGCTGATACCCGCACGAAATGACGATCAGAGCCCCATCCGGGACGGGTGGGCGCGGCAGATCGCTACGTGCTCCTCGTTTCTCGGCGGCTGATGGCCGTCTGGGGCTGATACCCGACCACATGACGATCAGAGCCGCGTTCGGGAGCGGTGGGCGCGTCAGGTCGCTACGTGCTCCTCGTTTCTCGGCGGCTGATGGCCGTCTGGGGCTGAGAGGTGTCGGGGCGGGAGCTTGGGGGGTGCTTCGAGGGGGTGAAACGGGCCGTCCGGAGATCTCGCGGGCCTCTCGCAGTCCTATCGGCCGTCTGTCGGAGTCTGAGGGTGCCTTCTTCAACGGCAGACTCCGACAGGGGCCGTTCAGGCCTCCCCCACGCCTACCAAATATGGGCAGAAGGGATGGCGAACCTCACCGACGGACCACATGACCACAAGCGGGCCGCAGACGCCTCCCGGGCGGAAGCGCGTAGCGATCTGACGCGCCCACCCGTGCCGGACGGGCTCTGATCGTCATGTGGTGCGGGCATCAGCCCCGGACGGCCAGCAGACGCTAAGCCGAGAGGAGCGCGTGGCGATCTGGTGCGCGGGGGTGGACCGTTCAGGGTCTCCGGGGCCCGGATGCCCGGCAGGGCGTGGCCCGGTCCCCCGTCTCATCGCTGAGGGACCCGCCCCTCCATTCCTGCCCCGTGGCCGTTCTTTTGGGGGGTTCCCGGCAGTCCTTGTCTTTCCGGGGCGGGACGGGCTGTCAAGGGTCGCCGAAGGCGATCACGCAGTGACGCGACGAAGGAGCGCCCTTGACGGGCCGGCACGAACCGGAAGGACGATGGGACTGACGGGAAACCCCCAAACCAGCCCTGACACCGCCCCGCCGAAACCCCGCCCCCCCGCCCCCTAGGTCCGCGCCGCCCGCGCCGCCCGGGACGCCCGGGACGCCCGGGACGCCTGGGACGCCAGGCCGGTCTCCCGGGCGTCGATGAGTTCGTCCCAGTGCTCCCGCGTCCACTCGCACGCCGCGTCCAGCGGTCCCAGCAGGCCACGGCCGAGCGGGGTGAGGGCGTAGCCGCCGGGCTCCTCCCGTACGACGAAGCCGTCGCGCTCCAGCCCGCGCAGGGACTGCGTCAGGGACTTGGCGGTGATCCCCCGCAGGGGCACCTTGAGCTCCGAGAAGCGGCGTGGACCGCCCTCCAGGCAGCGCAGGATCAGCGCGGCCCACTTGTCGCCGACGCGGATCGGCACCAGCGTCGAGGGGCAGACGGGGTCGAACATCTCGGGGTTCAGGGGCGGCTGCGTCATGATCACCACCGTAGGCCGGTATCCGATCGGTAACCACCCCCGTCCGTACGCTCACCGGCATGACGAACGAGCACCGGCACAGCAACGAGCCCTTCACCCCCGACTCCACCCTCGGCTCCGCCCCCACCCCCACCCCCACCCGCCTTATCGTGTTCGGCGCAGCGGGGCGCGTCGGCCGGGCCGTGGTCGCCGTGGCGCGGGCGCGCGGGGTCGAGGTGACGGCCGTGGGACGGGCCGACGGGGAGGTGACCTCGGCGGCGGACGTGGCGCGGCTCGCCGCGGGGCACGACGCGGCGGTGGTATCGGTGTACGACGCCCAGGCGGCGCCCGGGGACTTCTTCCCGGCCGTGGCGCGGGCGATGGCGGAGGGCCTCGCGCAGGCGGGGGTGCGGCGCCTGGTGTCCGTCGGGCTGGCCTCCGTACTGCCGACGGCGGACGGGACCCCGCTGATGGACACCCCCGGGTACCCGCAGGAGTGGCGGGAGTTCTACGTCGGCCACGGTGCCGGCACCGAGGCGCTGCGGGCCGCCGCGCCGGAGGCCCTGGACTGGGCCGTGCTGTCCCCGGCCGGGGACTTCGACCACGACGGCACCCCGCGGGGCGGCTACGCGTACGCCCCCGCTGAGGCGGACAGCCGGATCACACCGGCGGACTTCGCAGCAGCGGTCCTGGACGAGGCGACGGCCCCGACCCTGCGGGCGGTCCACGCGGGTGTCGCGCGGGCGGCGGCATGAGCCGGGAGTCGCAGACGGGAAGCGCGGCCGCCGGGGTGACCGACAGCCCGAACCCCTGGGTGGCCGAGCACATCCGGCGCTTCGAGGAGACCGCCGGCCGCCCCCGTCCCGGGATCCCGGACCTGCTGCTGACCACACGGGGGCGCCGCTCGGGCCTGCTGCGGCGGACGGCGCTGGTGTACGTGCGCGACGGGGACGCGTACGTCCTGACGGCGTCGAACGCGGGCGGCGACCGCCACCCCGCCTGGTATCTGAACCTGTCGGCCGACCCGGCCGTCACCCTCCAGGTAGGCGCCGACACCTTCCCGGCGTTCGCCCGTCGCGCGAGCCCGGCGGAGGCGGAGCGGCTGTGGCCGTCGGTGGTGGCCGCGATGCCCTCGTACGCGGCCTACCGCGACGCCACGACGCGGGAGATCCCGCTGGTGCTGGTCACCCCCGCCGGCTGAGGGAGCCGCCCGGCTACCCCTTCACCTTCGGCGCGTCCGGAACACCCGCGTCCAGGGCGTCGCCGGCTCCCGCGAGGGAGCTGTTGGTGGACTTCGTCGCGCTGTCGGCGGCGGCGCCGGTCACGGCGATGGCGGTCTTGGCGTCCGTCACGGCCTGGCCGGGGTGGTCGACGATGTCGACGACGCGCTTGAGGGGCGGCTGTCCTCCGAGGGTGGCCCCGTCGGCCCCGTCGGCGGCGTGCGCGGTGAGGGGGGTGAGTGCGAGTGCGGCCCCGCCGGTGAGGGCCAGGACGGAAAGGGTGCGCTTCATTGCCTTCATGCCCCGCCCAACGACACCCGGCACCCCGGGTCACCGCCGGCCCCGCCCGTTCCGCGCATCGGATGACCCGGCCCCGGGTACGCCGTCGGCCCCGGATCGGGGGATCGATCCGGGGCCGACGGCGATGACACAGCGGGGAAGGAGAGCCGGAGGTCAGTCCGGCACCACCAGGGCCGGCGTGGACTTCGTCAGCACCTCGCCGCGGAAGAAGGCCGGGCTGCGGCGCCCGGTGATGAGCATGATGACCAGGCCGAGGGCCAGCAGGCCGACGCCGATGACGAAGACGCTGCCGACACCGAGCACGTCGGACCCGGAGCCGTACGCGGGGTCCCACGCGTCCACCAGGGTCTTGCAGAAGACCGCGGCGAGGAGCAGGCCGCCCAGGACCGGGAAGACGCCCTTGAAGAACAGGTCCCGCGCGGAGCGGCGCAGGTCGCCGCGGAAGTACCAGGCGCAGGCGAAGGCGGTCAGGGAGTAGTAGAAGCAGATCATCAGGCCGAGCGCGAAGATCGTGTCGGTGAGGACGTTCTCGCTGACCAGGGTCATCACCGTGTAGAAGGCGCCGGTCGCGATGCCCGCCATGACGGTGGCGCGGCCCGGGGTCTTGAACTTCGGGTGGACCTTGGCGTACGAGGGCGGCAGGGCTTCGTACGCGGACATGGCCAGGACGGTGCGCGCCACCGGGATGAAGGTGGTCTGCAGCGAGGCGGCGGCGGAGGCGAGCACCGCGACGAAGAGCAGGATGCCGAGCGCGGGGCCCATGACCGGGCCGGCGAGGGCGGCGAAGACGTTGCCGGAGGTCTCCTCGTTGGCGAGGCCGAGTCCCTCGGCGCCGGAGCCGACGGCCATCTGGGCGGCGATGCCGGTGGCCAGGTAGGAGCCGACCAGGACGACCATCGCGATGAGGGAGGCGCGGCCGGGGGTCCTGGCGGAGCCGGTGGTCTCCTCGTTGGTGGCCAGGCAGGCGTCCCAGCCCCAGTACATGAAGATCGAGAGGGAGAGTCCGGCGGTGAAGGCCGCCATGGACTCGACCGCGAAGGGGTTCATCCACTGCCAGGAGAAGTCCAGGCCGGTGTCGAAGGTGCCGGCGGAGGCCTTCTGGAGGGCCATCGCCACGAAGATCACCAGTACGGCGAGCTGGAGGCCGACCAGGGCGTACTGGACGCCCTTGGTGGCGGTCATGCCGCGGTAGCTGATGGCGGTCGCGACGGCGATCAGCGTCAGGCAGGTGGCGATGTGGACGAGCTTGTTGTCGTCCAGGGCGGCGATCGACGGGTTCCCGGTGATCTCGCCGGCCAGCAGCCAGAAGTAGGAGGTGGCGACGCCCGCGAGGTTGGAGAGCACGATGATCGTGGCGATCACCAGGCCCCATCCGCACATCCAGCCGATCCGGGGGCCGAAGGCCTTGACGGTCCAGGTGAACGAGGTGCCGCAGTCCGGCATGGCCTTGTTGAGTTCGCGGTAGGCGAAGGCCACCAGGAGCATGGGGAGGAAGCCGGCCAGGAAGACCGCCGGCATCTGGACGCCGACCTCGCCGGCGGTGGAGCCGAGGGTGGAGGTCAGGCAGTAGACGGGGGCGACGGTGGAGATGCCGATGACGGCGCTTCCCACCAGGCCGACGGAGCCCTTGCCGAGGCCCTTGCCGCGAACTCCGGCGCCGCCCTCGGCGACGCCGCTTACCGTGTCTCCGACCTGAGGCCGCGTGTCGAGCTGTGTCATGGGTCAGGACGTTAGATGCTGCGGTTTCCTCATCCGGAAGACTTAAGTCCGGTAATCCACAGGCCTAAATCCCTTGGATTGACAAGATCGATCCCGTTCACGAACTCGCAATACAAGGCTCCCTCGCACGCCCATCCGCGATTCAAGAGGCACCGAGACGCGACTTTCAGAATGCGGAAACCGCAGGAGTACCCGTAATGTCCGTTTCAAAACTTTCCCGTGCCAATTTTCGGCCCCTCCGGAACACCCCGCAGACCCCCGAACGACTGCGTGCGGTGAAATCCGTTGGACGGCCCGTGACCACGGCTGGCAGGCTGTCGGCATGACCTACGGAATCGAGTCCCACCCCGCCCGTTGAGCGCCCGCGACGAGCGGACGCCGCTCCCTCCCGGACCCTCCCTGTACGACTACGCCCTGTTCCGCCAGGGCATCGAACCCGACGGCGGCTTCCCCCGCCGCGGCTACGCCCTCCCCGTCCCGGCCCACGGCCCCGACGGCCCGCCGCCCTCACCCTCCTCCCGCCCCCGGCTCCGCTGGAACCAGGCCCGGGAGGAAGTCACCGCCGTCCTCGCCGCGCCGCTCGCCGACCCGGACCCGGTGCGGGCCGCCGAAGCCGTCCACCTCGCGGTCGCCCGGCTCCGGCTGCCGGACCGCACCGTCCGCGCGGTCGTCACCCGGCTGCCGCTGACCGACGAGACGGCCGCCCGGCACACCGCCCGGCGGCTGACCCGCACCGGAACCAGCCCGGCCGCCGTCGGCGTCGGCCTGGCACTGCTGATCCGCCTCGGAGAACCCGAGGACGTGCCCTGCCTCAAGGCCCTCGGACTGCTGGCCGGTCTGCGGTCACCGGCCGCGGCCGCACTCGACCCCCTCGACCGGCAGGCGGCCGCCCTGCTGTCACTGGCCGGCCGCAGCCGCGACGAGGGGTTCACCCCGTTCATCCAGGCGGTCGCGGCCCACGAAGCCCGCCGCGACGGGGGCGCACCCGCCGGACCGGCCGGGCCCGGCGGCACATCCGTACGGGACGAGCTCGTCGCCCTCGCCACCTGCCCGGAGCGGCACGCGGCGGTCCGCTGGCAGGCCCGGCGGATCGCCGAGGCCGCCCGGCTCGACGAGCTCCTGCGCGCCCGCCCCGACGACACCGGGCTGGTCACGGCCGCCGGGCGGCTGCTGCACGCCATGGCCGGCCAGCGCGACGCCCGGGCCGAGGTCCTCGACTACGGCCCGGCGGTGGAGGCGTACCGCGCGGTGATCGCCCGGGCGGACCGGCCCGCCCCGGACCTCGGCCACCAGGCCCTCCTGCTGTCCCTCGCCCTCGACCTGCACAGCGGCCCGGGCGCACTGCTCGACTGGCCGGCCGGGGAACGGGAAGCACAGCTCGCCCTCCTCGAACGGCACCTGCGGGCGGCCGCCCCGCCCTCCGGGGAGGAGGACCCCCGCCGCGCCGACTGGCTCCGCCGCAACCGCCTGCGCCCGTTCCGCGCCCCCGCGTCCCCCTCACCCCTCCGCATAGAGGTGGTGGTGGAGGACCCCGCCGAATCCCCCGCCGTCGAGACGCGGATCCTCGTCGACGGCCGGCCCCTCGTACCGGCCCTCTTCGGCAAGGGCCCGGCCCACCCGCCCGAGTACCTGCTCGACAGCGGCGCCCTGTGCGCCGGGCCCGAGCCGCGCGAGGTGCGGCTCGCCGAGGCGGACTGCACCGAGGGGTGCTGCGGCGCCCTGTACGTGACGGTCCGCCGCGACGGCGACGAGGTCGTCTGGGACGGCTGGCGCGGGGCGGCCGGACCGCCCCCGCCCGAGCTGCGCTTCGACGCCGCCGCCTACGAAGCGGAGGTCCGGCGGGCCCGGGCGGACCACTCCTGGTCCTGGCCGGCCCGCTGCACCGCCCGGCGGATCACGGCGGCCCTGCGGGAACGGCCCGAGCTGACGGCCCGCTGGGGCATCCGGTGGATGCGGGCCGCCACCGGATGGCGCGACCCGGACACCGTGGAGGTGACCTTCCTCCACAGGCCCGCCCCGGCCGCCCCGGCCCCACCGGGAGAGGGAGAGGGGAACGGCCCCGGCCTGTTCTTCGAATGGCGGCTGCCCGACGACGGCCGCCCGGCCACGGCCCGGGCCGAAGCGGCGGTGCGGCGGCTGGAGAGCACGGACCCCACGACGTACGCCCGGCTGACGGGCGGGGACCGGGAGCTGGCCGAGTCCCTCGGCTACACCTGGCCGCGGCGCGAGTAGCCCTCACGCATCCGGCGCCGGCGTCCGGGCACTTGGACCGCTCCGGACGTCGCCGCCCACGTCTTCCCGCGCACCGGGCGTCGGCCAACCGCTGTGTCCGCACACCGCAGTTGGGCCAAGACGGCTGGTCGGGCCGCAGGTCACCGGACTGTAGCCTGCGAACGTCGCCGCTGCGACCCTTCCCTTGCCGCATCCGATCCATGGGGGTCACCATGTCCACGCCGCCGTCCTACCAGCAGCCCTACGGGCAGCCCCAGCAGCCGGCGCCCGGGGGCCCGAACCGGCCGCGGCAGGGGAACGTGTTCCAGCTGCTCCTCACCATGGTCATCTTCCTGGCGATAGTCGGTGGTGTCGGCTACTGGGTGTACGACTACAACACCAACCCCAACGGCGGCCAGGCGAAGAAGGAGGCCGAGGCCGCCGCCCGGCACAAGGAGGACAAGACTCACGAGCCGCAGGTAGGTGACTGCGTCAAGGTGCAGGACCCGAAGGGCAATCCGGTTCCGACGATCGTCGACTGCGGTTCGCCGGAGGCCGAGTACAAGACCGGCGAGATCCTGCCCGGCCAGGGCATGAAGTGCGGGCCGAAGTTCGACTACGGCATCCAGCACACGGAGTCCCGCGGGTTCGACTACACCATGTGCTTCACCAAGCTCTGACCCACCGGCCCGGGTTCACCGGCGCGGCCGGCCCCCGGAGCCGCGGGGGCCCGGGGACCGGCCGGCTCAGGCCGTCCAGACCAGCGACTGCACCTCGCTGTACGCGTGCAGCGCGTACGAGCCCACGTCCCGCCCGACCCCCGACCGTTTGAACCCGCCGAACGGGGCCTCCATGTTGCGGCCGACCGTGTTGACCCCGACCCCGCCGGAACGAAGCCGGCGCGCCACCCGGAAGGCGCGGGCGACGTCCGCGGACCACACGTAGCTCAGCAGACCGAAGTCGCTGTCGTTCGCCAGCCGGACCGCCTCCTCATCGTCCCCGTCGAACGGGACGACCACCACGACCGGCCCGAAGATCTCCTCCCGCACCACCCGCATGTCGCTGGTGCAGTCGACCAGCAGCGTCGGCGCAACGTAGAAGCCGCGGCCGTCGCCGACCACCGGGCGTTCCCCGCCGTACGCGATCCGCGCGCCCTCCTTGCGGCCCAGTTCCACGTACGACTCCACGCGGTCGCGGTGCGCCGCCGAGATCACCGGGCCGACGACCGTGTCCCGCTCGCCGGGGGCACCGACCTTCATGAACGCCAGGTAGCCGCGCAGCTTCTCCACCAGCGGCTCGTACACCGAGCGGTGGACGATCACCCGGGTGGGCGCGGTACAGATCTGGCCGCTGTAGAAGGAGAAGGTGGTGCCGATCCCCCGCACCGCCGCGTCGAGGTCGGCGTCCTGGAGGACGATCGCCGCGCCCTTGCCGCCCAGCTCCATCAGCTGCCGCTTCATGGACCGCCCGCAGACCTCGGCGATGCGCTGTCCGACGGCCGTGGAGCCGGTGAAGGACACCATGTCCACGTACGGGGAGTCCACCGCCGCCTCGCCGACCTCCACCGAGGTCCCCGAGACCACGTTCACCACCCCCGCCGGGGCCCCCGCCTCGTGCAGCGCCTCGGCCATCCTGAAAACCGACAGCGGGTCCTGCGGCGCCGGCTTGACCACCACCGTGTTGCCCATGGCCAGGGCCGGGGCGACCTTGCCCGCCGCGTTCGCCCACGGGTTGTTGTACGAGGTGATGCAGGTGACCACCCCGACCGGCTGGCGCACCTCCAGCGCGCCCAGCACGCTCGCCGCGCCCATCGGTCCCGCCTCGGTGACCTGGGGCGGCAGTCCCCTCTCCACCGGTTCCAGGGCGCCCTTGGCGTAGCGCCGGAAGCGGGACACCCCGACGCCGACCTGCATCCCGCGTGCGATGCCCGTCGGGGCGCCCGTCTCCGCCCGCGCCAGGGCCGCCCACGGTTCGAACTCGCGCCGCATGACGTCCGCCGCGCGGTCGAGGACCGCCGCGCGCTCCTCGGGGGGCGTACGGGACCACGTGCCGAAGGCCCCGGCGGCGGCGCGGGCCGCCTCCTCGACCTGGGCGCGCGAGGCCTCGGGGGCCAGGCCCACCACGGACTCGTCGGCCGGGTCGACCACCTCGTAGTGGCCGCCGTCGGGCTCGACCCACTCGCCGCCGATGTAGAGGCGCGTCATCGGGTGCTCACCGTCCTCGTGTCGCGGCCGGACCGGAGCACGGTCCCGGGGACCGCGCCCGTCACCCGGTCGTCGCGGATGGTCTCCACGCCGTTGACGCGTACGGAGACCACGCCGACGGCCCGCGCGTCCAGCCGCGGGCTGTCCCCGGGCAGGTCGTGGACGAGGGTCGCCGGGCCCGCGTCGATCCGCTCGGGGTCGAAGAGGACCAGGTCCGCGTGGAAGCCCTCGGCGATCCGGCCGCGTCCGCGCAGCCCGAACAGCCGGGCCGGGTCGTCGGTGAGCATCCGTACCGCCTGCTCCAGCGGCACCAGCCTGCGGCCGCGCAGGCAGTCGCCGAGGAAGCGGGTCGTGTACGGGGCCCCGCACATGCGGTCCAGGTGCGCGCCGGCGTCCGAGCCGCCGAGCATGACGTCCTCGTGCTGCCAGGTCTCGGCGCGCAGGGCCCAGCTGGCGGGGTCGTTGTCGGTGGGCATGGGCCACAGGACGGTGCGCAGGTCGTCGTTGGCGCAGATCTCGACGAGGCACTGGAAGGGGTCCTGTCCGCGCTCGGCGGCGATGTCGCCGACGACCCGTCCGGACAGGCCCGCGTTCTCCTTGCTGTACGTGTCACCGATGACGTAGCGGCCGAAGTCGGCCAGGCGCCGGAAGACGCCCGCCTCCTTGCTGTCGGCGCGGCGCAGCATCGCGGCGCGGACGGCGGGGTCGCGCAGCTCCGTGATCCGCTCGGGGACGGGCCGTGCGAGGACCTCTCCCCAGCCGGGGATGAGGTTGAGGGCGCAGAACGTGCCGAGGGACATGTTCATGGGGGTGAGGATCGGCATGGTCAGCGCGACGATCCTGCCGCCGGACCTGCGGGCGCGCTCGCTGGGGACCAGCTGGCGCGGTACGCGTTCGGGGACGGCGGCGTCGATGGTGAGGACGTTCCAGTTGAGGGGCCGCCCGGCGGCGGCGCTCATGGCGACGAAGAGGTCGATCTCTTCGTCGGAGAACTGGTCGAGGCAGCCGGCGACGATGGCCTCGAGCTGGGTGCCCTCGTGTTCGCCGACGGCGCGGGAGAGTGCGAGGAGCTCCGCGGGTTCCGCGTGCCGGGAGGCCACGGGGGCGCCGGCGCCGTCGGAGTGGGTGGAGGACTGGGTGGTGGACAGCCCCCAGGCGCCGGCGGCCATGGCCTCGTGGAGGAGGTCGGTCATCTGCCGCAGCTGCTCGGGGGTGGGCTGTCCGCCGACGGCGTCCTCGCCCATGACGTGGCGGCGCAGGGCGCAGTGGCCGACCATGAAGCCGACGTTGACGGCGATGCGGCCTTCGAGGGCGTCGAGGTATTCGCCGAAGGTGGACCAGGTCCAGTCGACGCCCTCCTCGAGGGCCGCGAGGGCCATGCCCTCGACCTTGCTCATCATGCGGCGGGTGTAGTCGGCGTCCTCGGGGCGGGCGGGGTTGAGGGGGGCGAGGGTGAAACCGCAGTTGCCGCCGGCGACGGTGGTGACGCCGTGGTTCATGGAGGGGGTGGCGTAGGGGTCCCAGAAGAGCTGGGCGTCGTAGTGGGTGTGCGGGTCGATGAAGCCGGGCGTGAGGACGAGGCCGGTGGCGTCCTCGGTGGTACGGGCCTGCGCCGCGGTGCCGGGTGCCGCGATGAGGGCGATCCGGCCGCCCTGGATGCCGACGTCCGCGGTGTACGCGGGGGCGCCGGTGCCGTCGACGACGGTCGCTCCGCGGATGAGGTGGTCGAGCATGACGGTTCCCCTCCTGGTGTGACGTGCTCCCTGTCCCGCCGGGCGGGTCCGTCAGGAAATCGGGGGGGCGGACTCGCGGAAGCGGGTCGTGCGGTGGACGGGGTCGGTGTCGATGTGCGGGATGACGTGTTCGCCGATCAGCTTGATCGTCGTCATCGTGTCCTCGTACGAGACCCCCGTCGGCAGTCCGAAGGACAGCTGGTCCGCGCCCGCCCGCTCCCAGCGCTCGCACTGGGCCCGCACCTCCGACGGGTCGCCGCAGATCAGCAGCTCCTCCGCGATGAGCAGCTCGATGATCTCCGCGTTGTACGCCGGCAGGGTCTCGGGCCACTGCGGGATCGCTTCCGGCCGCGGGAAGGTGTCGTGGTAGCGGAAGACCAGCGACTGGAAGCGGTTCATGTTCGCGTTGACCGCGATCTCCACCGCCTTGTCGTGCGTTTCGGCGCAGATCGCGGTCGAGGTGACCATCACGTTGTCGTTCACGAAGGCCCCGATCGCCTTCGCCTCCTGGATCGCCGTCTTGTACTGCTCCAGGACCCACTCCATGTCGGAGACCTTCTGGACGCTGAAGCCCAGCACCCCGAGGCCCTTCTTCGCCGCCATCGCGTACGAGGAGGGGGAGCCGGCGGCGTACCACATGGCCGGGTGGGCCTTGCCGTACGGCTTGGGGAGTATCTTGCGCGGCGGCAGTGACCAGTGCTTGCCCTGGAAGCCCTCGTACTCCTCCTGGAGGAACATCTTGGGGAACTCCGCGATGGTCTCCTCCCAGATCTCCTTGGTGTGGTTCATGTCCGTGATGCCGGGCAGGAAGCCGAGGATCTCGTGGCTGCCCGCGCCGCGGCCGGTGCCGAACTCGAAGCGGCCCTTGGAGAGGTGGTCGAGCATGGTGACCTTCTCGGCCACCTTCACCGGGTGGTTGACCGGGGCGAGCGGGTTGAAGATGCCGGAGCCGAGGTGGATGCGTTCGGTGGCGGCGGCGAGGTAGCCGAGGAAGACCTCGTTGGCGGAGAGGTGGGAGTACTCCTCCAGGAAGTGGTGTTCCGAGGCCCAGGCGTACTTGAAGCCGGACTTGTCGGCCTGGATGACGTACTGGGTCTCCTCGAGCAGCGCCTTGTGCTCCGCCTCGGGGTCGACCTTGGACCGCGCCTCAGGCACGTATCCCTGCACGAAGAGCCCGAATTCCAAGGGGGTCACCGTCCTTAGGTTTCTGACGTCTCGTCAGATTTGATGGTCCGACTGTTCCACCGCCGGGGCGCGACCGTCAAGAGAGCCGTAACCTTCGATCTGACATGCCGTCAGACCACCTCAGAGGACGCTCACCCCGGCCGTCCAGCCGCCGTCCACCACGAACGGCTGGCCAGTGATGTAGGAGGAGTCCTCGCCGGTCAGGAAGAGGGCCAGCTTCGCGATCTCCTCCGGCCGCCCCACCCGGCCCAGCGGGACCACCCGCTCGTACAGCCCGGCCATCGCCTCCCTGGCCTCGTCCGTCGTCCCGGCCGGGTCCAGCAGCCCCGGGTTCGCCATCGGGGTGTCCACCGCGCCCGGGCACATGGCGTTGACCCGGATGTTCTTCGCGGCCAGCTCCAGCGCGGCCACCCGCGTCAGACCGAGGACCGCGGCCTTGGTCGCCGCGTACGCGCCCACGTACGCCATGCCCGTCAGGCCGGTGTAGGAGGAGGTGTTGACGATGGTCCCGCCGCCGGCCGCCGCGATCTCCGGGGCGAGCGCCCTGATGCCGAGGAAGGCCCCGATCTGGTTGACCTCGACCACCTGGCGGAACTCCTCCAGCGGGGTCGAGGTCAGCTCGTTGAACCGCAGGATGCCCGCGTTGTTCACCAGCCCGTCCACCCGGCCGAAGGCGTCCTTCGCCACGGCCACGGCGGCCGCCCAGTCCTCCTCCCGGCTCACGTCCAGCCGTACGTACCGCACCCGGTCGCCGCCCGCCTCCGCGGCGATCTCCTCGGCGACGGCGGCACCCCGCTCGTCCAGCACGTCGCCCAGCAGCACCCGCGCGCCCTCGGCGGCGAAGAGACGGGCCTCCTGCTCCCCCTGGCCGCGCGCCGCACCGGTGATGACGACGACGCGCCCGTCCAGCTTGCCCATGGGTCCCCCTGGTCGCTAGTCGTTGAGGAGCGGGGCCACCTGGGCCCCGAAAGCGGCGATCTGGTCCACGAGTTCGGCGCGGTCACGGCTGCGGAAGCGGACCTGGACCTGGTCCGCGCCCAGCGCCCGGTACTCCCGGAGGGACTCCGCGAGCGCCTCCGCCTTGCCGGTCAGGGTCCGGCGGCCGGTGTCCCAGCCCGGCTCGCCCACGTACAGCGGCTCGGTGATCGCGCCGACCTCGAAGGGCCCCTCGGCCCCGGCCGCCTCCCGCAGCTCGCGGATCCGGGCGACCTGCCCCGGGATCCGCTCGCGCGGGTCCCCCTGCGGGAGCCAGCCGTCGCCGCGCACGGCGGCCCGCCGGACGGCGGCGGGCGAGGAGCCGCCGACCCAGACGGGGATCCGCGCCTGTGCGGGCCGGGGCAGCTGCCCGAGGTCGCGGAAGGAGAACCGCTCCCCCTCGAACTCCGGGTACTCCTCGGGGCCCAGCGCCGCGCGCAGGGCGTCCAGGCTCTCGTCGAGGAGCGCCCCCCGGCGCTCGAAGCCGACGCCGAGCACCTCGAACTCCTCCTGCACGTGCCCGGCCCCCACCCCGAGGACCAGCCGGCCCCCGGAGAGGTGGTCGAGGGTGGCGTACTGCTTGGCGGTGACCAGGGGGTGGCGCAGGCCGACGATCGCGACGTGGCTCAGCAGCCGCACCCGCCGGGTGATCCCCGCGAGGAAGGCGAGGGTGGCCACCGGGTCGTACCAGACGGTGCCCATGGGGCCGGCGAGGCGACGCGGAACGGCCACGTGGTCGCAGGTGGCCACGTACCCGAAGCCCGCCCGGTCGGCGGCGCGGGCCACCTCGGCGAGGTCGGCCGCGCCGGCCGAGGCCTCCCAGGGCTCGGCGTAGAGGGTGCTCTGCGACTGGACCGGGAGCTGCATCCCGTACGCCAGCCGGCCTTCCGGAAACACGCGTGCCATGCCGGGCCCGCCTCGCCTTCGTGTGCCGCCGATTCGTCGTGCGGTGCCGGGCCATCGTCGTAGCTGACGGCCCGTCAGGCAAGGGGTGTGCGGCTTCGGGCGCGGGCGGGCTCAGAACCCGGCGGGACCCATGGCGATGACCGGCTTCGCCGCCGGGTCCAGGGTCCGCAGCAGCTGCCTCATCGCCTCCCTGGGGAGGCCGACGCAGCCCTGGGAGGGGCCGTCGTGGTCCACGTGGAGCCAGATGTTGCCGCCCTTGTCCTCACCCTCCGGCATGCCCGGGTCGAGCGGGGAGACCCCCTTGCGGCGGTTGTAGTCGATGGCCACGACGTAGTCGAAGGAACCGTCCAGGGACTCGCCGTTCACGCCCCGGCCCGAGGGGACGAAACCCTGGTCCTGGTCGTACGGGAGTTTCGTGCCGGGCGGGGCCGGCAGCAGCCCGCCCGCGTCGGTCAGGGAGAACACGCCCTGCGGGGAGGTCAGGTCCCCGTACTGGCGCTCGGTCGACCAGCCCTTGGCGCCGTTGCGGGCCGGCCAGTGCCCGGCGGCGGTCCAGTCGGCGCCCGCGGCGGTCCGCTGGAAGAAGGTGACGGTGGAGTCCGAGGAGTCCTTCGCCCTGCCGGTGACCAGCACCAGCTGGCGGGCGATCGCCGGGATCCGGGCACGGGTCGCCGCACTGAGGGAGGCCGGGAGGCCGTGGAGCGCGTCCGCGCGGGGCGTGCCGCGGGTGGCGTGGGCGGGGGCGCCCTGCGCGGGGGCGGCCTGCGGGCGGGCGTCCGAACGGGCCGCCGGGACGGGCGCGCCGGGCTGCTCGTGCAGGGCGTGCACCCAGCCGGCGGCGAAGGTCAGCAGGCCGAGGACGGCCACGGCGATCAGGGCCTTCGGCGGACGGGCGGCCGAAGCGGAACGTCGGCGTTCGGCCGCGCGGGGGCCCGTACGGGACGGCGTGCGGCCACCGGTCCGGAAGCGGGAGCCGGCTCGGGCGTGCTTGCTCATCCACCCGAAGGTACATCAGGTGATCATCGTTCCCCGCGAACGGCGGTGCGCCGCGCACCGTGCGGCGCCGGAAAACGGACGCCGCCGCCCGGCCCGCCGTCGGGCCCGGGACGCCGCCGGGCTCCGTCAGCGGGCCGGTGCCGGACACCGTCGGCGCGGCGCCGGCCCGGCCCGGGCCCGGGGTCGGCTCCGGGAGCGGAAGCGGAAGCGTCGCGGGGGCCGGTGGAGCGGCGGGCCGCGCCCGGCACTCCGGCACGCCCGCACTCCTCCGACCCCTCCCGCCCCGGTACCGCCCGACTTACCCTGATCTGATGAGAACTCCGCGCCAGGCAGCCCGCATTGTCGTCCTCTCCCCCAGCGGATCGGTGTTCCTGTTCCGCGAGAACAACATCGAAGTCGGCATCCACTGGCTGCCCCCGGGCGGCGGGATGGACCCGGGAGAGACCCCGGAGGAATGCGTGCGGCGCGAGCTGCGCGAGGAGACCGGGTGGACCGACCTGGAGCCGCAGCGGCTGCTGTGCACCTGGGAGCACGACTTCACCCACCAGGGCGTCCGGGTCCGCCAGCACGAGCACATCTACGTCACCACGGGCCCCCGCCGCGAGCCGGTGCTCGAAGCCCCCGGCATCCACTGGCAGTGGCTCTCCCCCGAACGCCTCGCCGGCCTCGGCGAACCGCTCTGGCCCCCGCGCCTGCCCGAGCTCCTCGCCCGCACCCCCGCCGAGCCGGTGCACCTGGGGCTGCTCGCCTGAACCGCACCGAGATGCGGGGCGGCCACGGGCGGCGCAGGATGGACGAGGACGCTCGAGCGGCGGCGGCCGATGCCGCCGAGGGGGCCGGCCAGGCCGTGCGTACGAACGTCCTCCTTCAGACCGCACTGCTGCGGTACGCGCGCGCCCCCCGACGGGCCGGCCGCACGCGTCCGAGTGCGAGGAAAGGGGAGCATCCATGAGGAAATCCCTGGCGGCGGCACTTGCCACTGTCACTTCCGCGACGGCCGTCCTGCTGGCCGGCCCGGCCACGCCCGCCGGTGCCGTATCCGCGTACTGCAACGAAACGCCGCCGAACAACTCGATCCTGTTCTACAAGGCGAGCACCGGCGAAGCCGGTACCGGCACCCTCTCCGGAGGCCGCTGGCAGGCCGTGTCGACGCTGCGCCTCGCGGCCGGGTACACGCACGCCGCCGCGAGCCGCGACTCGCTGGTGCTCTACAACAAGGACACCGGCGCCGGGGAAACCGGCACCTTCAAGGACGGGCGGTACAGCCGCACCGAGTCCTACGACAACTTCTCCACGGGCTGGACCTTCGTCGAGGCCTCCGGCGACTCCGTGATCTTCTACAAGAGCGACGGCAACGGCGTCACAGGCACCCTCAAGAACGGCCTGTACCGAGAGGGCCGCGTCTACGACAACTTCAGCTCCAACTGGGGCACCATGGCCGCCTCCTGCGACACGCTGGTCGCGGCGGCCCGGCACGGGGGGACCGAATTCCCCTGGAGCAACGTCGGTTACGGGACGCTCTCGGGCGGCGTCTACACGGACAAGGGCAGCATCCCGAGGGACGACTTCCTCGGGGAGCTGACCGCGACGAAGGACTCGGTGCTGTCCTGGGCGCGGGCCGGCGGCCAGCTGGAGTTCCGGGTGTCCAAGGCCACCGACGGCGGCGGCATCTCCTTCCGCAAGATCGGCACCTCCGGCATCTGGGACAAGGTGGGCCGGACCTCCGACAGCCTGTTCTTCTACAAGAACGACGGCACGGCCTGGACCTCGACCCTCTCGAACGGCAACTACGCCAACGTGGGCCCGCTCGCCCAGGTCTCCTCGGGCTGGACCCTCATCGAAGGCGGTGTCTGAGCGGACGACGGCCGGCCCGGCGGTTCGTCTGCGGATGTGCGGATGTCCGACGGCCCGGTCGGCCCGGTGACCCACCGGGCCGACCGGGTCAGCGCTGGGCGGTGGCCCGCGCGTAGAGCCTGGCCGCGTAGTCGCCGAGGACCGTGCTCGTGGAGACGTCGTCCGTGTCCCCGCCCGTCAGGATGCCGATGATCTTCCCGTCGCGGCCGATCCAGGCGCTGCCGCTGGTGCCGCCGGGGAAATCGGCGCAGTCGAAGCGCTGCTCCCGCTCGCCGGTGCGGACGGCGACCGCCGTGCAGGTACGCGGAACCTTGCGGTCGGCGGGGTAGCCCGTCACCGTGACCTCCTCGCCCGCGCGGCCGGAGGTGTCCAGCGGCGCGCCGCCGGTGACGTCCTCGATGGCGCGGCCCTTGTCGTCGGGGGCGAGGCGGGCGAAGGCGAGGTCGTAGTCGTCGTCGGTGCCCTCGGCCCAGCGCTCGTCCTCGTAGACCTCCTCGAGCTTCCACACGCCGTAGGGGGCCGTTCCGTTCACGTACCCGGGAGCGAAGACGGCTCCGGCGCCACCGGTCTGCTTGCCCTCCAGCAGGCAGTGGCCGGCGGTGACGATCAGGTTCTTGCCGGGGCTGCGCACCACGGTCGCGGTGCAGAAGTGCTCACCGTCGAGGCCCCCGGTGAAGAGGGCGCCGGTGAACGCGGCGGTCCCGCCGGGGCGGGGGTTCGCGGCGGCGGGCGACGTGGCGGCCGGCGGCGGCGTGGCGAGCTGCGGCTTGGACACCTGCGGCCGTGACGGCCCGGTCGGTGACGCCGAGGGCAGGGCCGACTTGGCCCGCACGGGAGCGGCCCCCTCAGGAGGCGGAGCCAACTCGGCCACCGCCGCGGAGGCACCCAGCGCCGCCAACGCACACAGCACCGCCGTCACCACGGACCGCTTGTCCACCGCCATGATCCCTCCCGCTTCGCCCGTGGCGAGCATGCCTTGGGGGCGCACCGAAGGGCAAGGCCGGAGGGCCGGGCGGACCGGGGTTGGCGGGAACCAGCCTGGCCGAATCCCGACGGAGGCGGGCGCTGCCCCCGGCGTTCGTCGCGGCGCGGGCAGACCGGATGAGGGGCGGGACACGGGGACGGAGCCCTGGTGGGGCCGGGTCGGGGAGGGTTTGGGGGTTTCCCGTCAGTCCCATCGTCCTTCCGGTGCGTGCCGGTCCCTCAAGGGCGCTCACTTCGTTCGCGTCGCTACGCGATGTCGCTTCGCTCCACCCTTGACCGACCGTCCCGCCCCGGAAAGACAAGGACTGCCGGGAACCCCCCAAAGAAACGGGACGGTCCAGAGGAGAAGGGACGGGTCCGTCACAGACCAGTCGAGGGACCGGACCCCGCCCCACCGGGCATCCGGGCCCCTCTCCACCTCACCCGGAGCCAGGGGGCGCGACAGATCGCTACGCGCTCCTCCCGGCTCAGCGACAGCAGGCCTCGGGGGCTGATCCCCGCACCAGACGGTGACGAGAAGCCCGCCAGGAGCCGACAGGCGCATCAGAGCGCTACGCGCTCCTCTCGGCATGGCGTCCACCGAGCGCCCGGGGCTGATACCCGCACGACATGGTGATCAGAGCGGTGCAGGACGCGGTCAGGCGCGACGGGCCGGTATGTGTTCCTCATGTATCGGCGGCCGTCCGGAGCGGACAATGGGCGCATGAGTCGGGAGCACGTGGATCTGAATGGTGTCCTGGGCATCGGCGAAGACCGTGACGGGCTGCCGTTCTACGTACGGATCACCACGGGCGAGCTCACCTATGACCGTGGCGAGGAAGCCTTCGACTTCATCCAGGTTGTCCTCTTCCAGACGGCGGCACCGGGACGTCCGTCGGATGCGAACGACATGTTCGAGACCGACGGACTCGACGAGCTGGCCGCTGAGCTCCGCAACGGAGTCCTCGACTGGTACGGCGAGCGCCTCGACTTCCGCCCCGCCACCTCCGAGGAGCGCGACGCGATCCACGCCGCCACCGGATGGAAGTGATGGGTCCCGGTCGTCCCCTGATGCGCCTCTGATCGACATCTGATGACATCACGAGGATCGCGTGCAGCGATCTGATGCCTGTCCGTCCCTGGCGAGCTTCTCGTCACCCTCTGCAGCGGCTATCGGCCCAAGACGGCCGTCGGACGCTGAGACGAGAGAAGCGCGTAGCGATCTGACGCGCCTGTCCCGGCCCTGGAGGGCATGCCGGGGGCCGGATGCGGGGTGGGGTCGGGACGCCCGGTCCCTCGCTCGTCCCTGACACGGCCGTCCCTCCACCATGGACCGTGCCGTTCTTTTGGGGGTTTCCCGGCAGTCTTCGTTTTTCCGTGGCGGGACGGTCTGTCAAGGGTGGCCGAAGGCCATCGCGAAGCGACGCGACGAAGGAGCGCCCTTGACAGGCCGGCCCGACGCGGAAGGACGATGGGACTGACGGGAAGCCCCCGACCTTCTCCGAGACCGCCCGGCCGGAACCCCGTCAGCCCGTGACGCCGCCGAGGAAGGCCACCCAGGCCGCAGGGGCCAGGGCCAGCTCGGGACCGGCCGTCACCTTGGAGTCCCGGACGTGGACGGCCTGCGCGCAGGTGGCCACCTCTACGCAGTCGTCACCGTCGGCACTGCTGTACGTCGACTTGTGCCAGGAGAGGGCTACTTCGACGCAGCTGTCGTTGTCGCTGCTGCTGTAACTGCTCTTGAACCAGCGCAGATCGGAGTTGCTCATGGCGTTCCTCGCGTTCTCTCCAACAGGCCCAAGGAGTCAGCCGGGTTGAGAGCCTGCGAACGCAGTTTGGCATACCGCTGCTGGAGGATGCTGACCTCTGCCGGGTCCGAGATGAGCACCCCCGTGCGCTGACCTTCGCCGTACCCAAACCATTGATGGTCAGGCGTCTCCAAGAGCCTGAGGGGGCCGGAGATGCCCGCGTGATCGGTCTGATCCCTGGGCATCACCTGGACGGTCACATTGCGCAGTCGGATCAGGTCCACGATGCGGGAGATCTGATCACTCATGGAGTCAGCCCCTCCGAAGCATCGATCGAAGATCGACTGCTCAAGGATGAAGCTGAAGGAAGATTTGGGCAGCGCAGACAGTATGCGCTGGCGTTCCAGCCGCTCCGTGAGCTGGCTCTCGACCTTATCGTCCTCCAGGGGCGGAACCCGCTCCGCGAACATTCCCCGCGCATACCCCTCCGTCTGCAACAACCCCGGCACCATCCGGCACTCGTACGTGTACAGGCTCAGCGCCGTGGGCTCCAGCAGTGCCCACTTGCGGAACCACGACGCCACCCGCCTCGGCCGCGTCAGGTACTGGGCCGCGCCCTTCACCGCCCCGAAGCAGTCGAGCTGTTCCTCGACCAGCTCCACCAGCCGTTCACTCGGGTAACGGCGGGCCTGCTCCACCGAGGCGATGTACTGCGGGGAGTAGCCGATCAGCTCGCCCAGGCCCTCCTGGGTCAGGCGGGCGCGTTTTCGGAAGGCCTTCAGGACGGCCGCGAAGCTGCGGAGGGCCCCGTTCGGGTCCTCGAAGCCCTCTTCTTCCTCTTCGGTCTCACAGTCGGCGTCGTTCACGCGCTCCACCTCTGACACCCCTGACACCCCTGACACCCCTGACACCCCCAACTCACGCACCTCCGCGCCATGTTCGTGGCCCTCTTCCCCACCGCCCAGCGCCCCGACTCGTACAGCGCCCCAGTAGCAGCACCTCGATCGAATCCGGCCATCCGCGATCACCAACGGCCTTTACAAGCCGCCGTCTTCACGTAAGCTCCCCCTCAACAGACAAACAGTGTCCGGAGGAAACAGTAATGCTGACCGCCGTCACCCTCGCCACCACCACCGCCCTCACCCTCACCGCACCTCTCGCCGCCCTCCTCACCCACCGCGCCCTCCGCCGGGCCGCCCACGCGCGCCTGATGCGGATCGAGACGCCGGACGGCATCGACGAGCAGGGGTTCGTCCGCATCGGCGGGATCGACCAGTGGGTCTCGATCCGGGGCGAGGACCGGGCGAACCCGGTGCTGCTGGAAATCCACGGCGGGCCGGGGGCGGCCAACTCCCCCTACGGGGCGCGCACACGGTGCTGGGAGCGGCACTTCACCCTCGTCCGGTGGGACATGCGCGGAGCCGGCCTCACCTTCGCCAACGGCGGCGCGCCCGCCCAGGGGCCCGCCACCTTCGAACAGCTCTACGCGGACGCCCTCGAGGTCACCCACCACGTCCGCGAGCGCCTCGGCGTCGACCGCGTCGTCCTCATGGCGAACTCCTTCGGCACGGCCTTCGGGCTCCGCCTGGCCCGCGAGCACCCCGAGCTCTACTCCGCGTACGTCGGCACCGACCAGAACGTCCTGGAGGCGGGCCGCGACACCTCCGCGTACGACGCCACCCTGGAGCGGCTCCGGTCGGCGGGCAAGGCCAAGGCCGTGGCGGAGGTGGAGGCGATGGGGCCGGATCCGCGCCGGTGGACCCCGAAGCAGCGGACCGCGTACGACAAGCTGTGCGCGGGCAGCGACCCGCTGACGCTGGACACCGTGAAGAAGGTGGTCCTGGGTTCGATGTGGCTGTCGCCGCTGTACTCCCTCGGGCGGATCGCGGCGTACTTCAGGGCCCAGGGCTTCTCGGAGTCCGTCACGCCCGGCTCCCACGACATCGACGTCTGGGCGGAGGGGACCACTTTCCGGATGCCGTTCTTCGTCTTCCAGGGCGCCCGGGACGTGATCACCCCGGCGGCGCGGGCGAAGGCGTACTTCGACGCGGTCGAGGCTCCGGTGAAGGCGTTCGAGCTGATCGAGGACGCGAGCCACTTCGCGGCGCTGCGCCACCCGGAGCGCTTCCTGGAGCTCCTCCTGACCCACGTCCGCCCGGCCGTGACGGCCGCCCCCACCACCGCCTGACGGCCCCCGGCGTCACTCCGGGTGCCGCGCGGGACGACCGTTACATGGGCCGCCACACACACCCTCGGCGTCAGACCTCGGGCCGCCCTCCCGGACCGGTCAGGTCCGGTAGGCCACCTTCGGCGAGCCGGTCCAGGAACTGCGTCCGCTTACGGCGGTTGATGGCGTCCTGAAGGACTGCGTTGACCGTGGCGGCCTTCGTCTTCGTGCCGAAGATCTCCGCGGCCTCCGCCAGCAGGGCATCGTCCACATCGAGGGTGGTTCTGGCCATGGCGAGCCTCCTCGACGCGGGGACTACCTGCCTCCGCCCGCCGGGACGATACCGAGGGACCCGCCCCGGATGTCGTGTTTTGCGGCTGAAAGCAGGCGCCCCCGCCCCCCTACGCCCCCGCCCAGAACCCCTCCGCCGTCAGACCCAGCAGGTCGATCGCGTTGCCGCGCACGATGCGGTCCACCACCTCCGCGTCCAGGTGGCCCATCTGCGCCTCGCCGACCTCGCGGGACTTCGGCCAGGTGGAGTCCGAGTGGGGGTAGTCCGTCTCGTAGAGAACGTTGCCCACCCCGATGGCGCCCAGGTTCCGCAGTCCGAAGGCGTCGTCGAAGAAGCAGCCGAAGACGTGCTCCGCGAAGAGCTCGGACGGCGGGCGGTGCACCTTGTCGGCGACTCCGCCCCAGCCCCGGTTCTCCTCCCAGACCACGTCGGCGCGCTCCAGGATGTACGGGATCCACCCGATCTGGCCCTCCGCGTACATGACCCTCAGGTTCGGGAAGCGCTCGAACTTGCCGCTCATCAGCCAGTCGACCATCGAGAAGCAGCAGTTGGCGAAGGTGATGGTGGAGCCGACGGCCGGCGGGGCGTCCGCCGAGGTGGACGGCATCCTCGACGAGGAGCCGATGTGCATGGCGATGACCGTGCCGGTCTCGTCGCAGGCCCGGAGGAAGGGGTCCCACTCGTCGGTGTGGATCGACGGCAGCCCCAGGTGGGGTGGTATCTCGGAGAAGGCGACCGCGCGCACGCCCCGGGCGGCGTTGCGGCGGACCTCGGCGGCGGCGAGGTGCGCGTCCCACAGCGGGACCAGGGTCAGCGGGATGAGGCGGCCGTGCGCCTCGGGGCCGCACCACTCCTCCACCATCCAGTCGTTGTAGGCGCGTACGCCGAGCAGCCCGAGCTCGCGGTCCTTGGCCTCGGTGAAGGTCTGGCCGCAGAAGCGCGGGAAGGTGGGGAAGCAGAGGGCGGACTGGACGTGGTTGACGTCCATGTCGGCGAGCCGCTCGGGAACCGAGAAGGAGCCCGGGCGCATCTGCTCGTAGGTGATGACTTCCAGTTTGATCTCGTCACGGTCGTACCCCACCGCGGTGTCGAGGCGGGTGAGCGGCCGGTGCAGATCCTCGTACACCCACCAGTCGCCGACCGGGCCCTCGTCGCCCCTGGCGCCCATGACGGGTGCGAACTTGCCGCCGAGGAAGGTCATTTCCTTCAGGGGGGCGCGGACGATCCGGGGGCCGGTGTCGCGGTACTTGGACGGGAGCCGGTCCCGCCAGACGTTGGGGGGCTCAACCGTGTGGTCGTCCACCGAGATGATCTTCGGGAAGGTCTCCATGCGCTCTACCGTAGCGCTGATCTGACGAACCGTCAGCTACTCCGGCCGCAGTCGCGCCCCGGCCAGGAGCGGATGGCTCCGCTGCGGGCTGACGCGTACGCGCGACACAGGGCAGACTGACCCTTAAACCGACGGAAGGCAGGGGGGACGACAGATGGACGGCGTACCGGCCATCCCGCACCAGCGGAACCACCCCGAAGCGGCCCGGTCCCGCACCAGCACCAGCACGCCCCCGGACACCCCCGCGTCCCCCGGCGCGCACGCGGCCCCCGCCCCGGCCCCGGCCCCCGCCACCGCCACCGCCACCGCCACCGCCGACAACCGCTTCGCCGTCCTCGGCCCCGTCCGCGCCTGGCGCGGCGGCGAGGCCCTGCCCTCCGGCAGCCCCCAGCAGCGCGCACTGCTCGCCGTACTGCTCCTGCGCGACGGCCGCACCGCCACCGCACCCGAACTCATCGACGCCATCTGGGGCGACGACCCCCCGCAGCAGGCCCTCGCCACCATCCGCACCTACGCCTCCCGGCTGCGCAAGGTCCTCGAACCCGGGCTGCTCGTCAGCGACGCCGGCGGCTACGCCATCCGGCTGCGCCACCAGGAGGCCCTGGACCTCGGCATCGCCCGCAGCCTCGCCGCCGACGCCGAGAAGGCGCGCGCCGCCGGGGACCGCACCCTCGCCCGCACGCTGCTGGCCCGCGCCCTGGAGATGTGGGACGGCGAGCCCCTCGCCGGGGTCCCCGGCCCGCACGCCGAGACCGAGCGCACCCGTCTGTCCGAATGGCGCCTCCAGCTGCTGGAAACCCGCCTCGACCTCGACCTGGAGGTCGGCCACCACGCCGAGGCCGTCTCCGAGCTCACCGCCCTCACCGCCGCCCACCCCCTCCAGGAACGGCTGCGCGAGCTGCTGATGCTCGCCCTCTACCGCAGCGGCCGGCAGGCCGAGGCCCTCGCCGTGTACGCGGACACCCGCCGGCTCCTCGCCGAGGAACTCGGCGTCGACCCCCGCCCCGAGCTCTCCGCGCTCCAGCAGCGGATCCTGAACGCCGACGCCGAACTCGCCCGCGCCGAGGACCCCGCGCCCGCCGCCGCACCCGTCCCCGTGAGGCCCGCCCAGCTGCCCGCCACCGTGCCCGACTTCACCGGGCGCGCCGCCTTCGTCACCGAACTCGGGGAGATCCTCGCCGGCGCCGACGGGCAGGTCATGGCCGTCTCCGCGCTGGCCGGCATCGGCGGTGTCGGCAAGACCACCCTCGCCGTGCACCTCGCGCACGCCGCCCGCCCCCACTTCCCCGACGGCCAGCTCTACGTCGACCTCCAGGGCACCGACCCCCGCCCCGCCCTCCCCGAAGCCGTCCTCGGCTCCTTCCTGCGGGCCCTCGGCACCCCCGACAGCTCCATCCCCGACTCCCCCGCCGACCGGGCCGCGCTCTACCGCTCGATCCTCGACGGCCGCCGCGTCCTGGTCCTGCTCGACAACGCCCGGGACGCCGCCCAGGTCCGGCCGCTGCTGCCCGGCACCGCCGGCTGCGCCGCCCTCGTCACCAGCCGGGTCCGGATGTCGGGCCTCGCCGGGGCCCATCTCGTCGACCTCGACGTGATGAGCCCCGAGGAGGCCCTGCAGCTGTTCACCCGCATAGTGGGCGCCGAACGGGTCGGCGCCGAACGCCAGGCCGCCCTCGACGTCGTCGGCGCCTGCGGGTTCCTGCCGCTCGCCATCCGCATCGCCGCGTCCCGGCTCGCCGCCCGCCGCACCTGGACCGTCTCCGTCCTCGCCGCCAAGCTCGCCGACGAGCGCCGCCGCCTCGACGAGCTCCAGGCCGGCGACCTCGCCGTCAAGGCCACCTTCGAGCTGGGCTACGGCCAGCTGGAGCCCGCCCAGCAGCGCGCCTTCCGCCTGCTCGGGCTCGCCGACGGCCCCGACGTCTCCCTGGCCGCCGCGGCCGCCGTCCTCGACCTGCCCGAGCACGACACCGAGGACCTCCTGGAGGCTTTAGTCGACTGCTCCCTGCTGGAATCCGCCGCGCCCGGCCGCTACCGCTTCCACGACCTCGTACGCCTCTACGCGCGTGCGTGCGCCGAACGCGACGAGCAGGCCCCGGGCCGCGAGGACGCCCTCGACCGGCTCCTCGACTTCTACCTCGCCACCGCCGCCCGCGTGTACTCCGTCGAGCGCCCCGGGGACCGGCTCCCCGCCCACCTCAGCGCCACCCGCCACCCCGGCCTGGTCCTCACCGACCCCCGCGCCGCCCTCGACTGGCTCTTCGCCGAGGCCGACCCGCTGCTGGCCTGCGTACGGCAGTCGGCCGGCCGCCCGGGGGCCCTGCGCCGGTCCGTGGACCTGCTGTGGGCGGCCAAGGACCTGTCCGAGTCCGGTGCCAACTCCAAGCAGTACGAGTCCGCCGCACTGACCCTCTGCGAGGCCGCCCGCGCCGCGCGTGACCCGCGCGCGGAGGGCCGGGCGCGCACCACCCTGACCATGGTCCACCTCTTCGCCGGGCGCTTCTGCGAGGCCGACGACGAGGCCCGCCAGGCCATGGACCTGGCGCGCGAGGCCGGCGACCCGCTGCCCAGCTGCTGGGCCCCCAACGACCGCGGGATCATCGCCCTCTACCAGAACCGCTACGAGGACGGCGAGCGCTACCTGCTGGAGGCCATAGAGAACTTCCGCGCCGACGACAACCACATCGGCGAGGCCAGCGCCCTGTGCAACCTCTCCCGCATCCACGTCGGCCTGGGCCGGCTCGGCAGCGCCATCGACCTCGCCCAGCAGGGCATCGCCGTCTACGACCGGATGGGCCTGACCCTGCGCCTGGCCAACGGCCGCTACGCGCTGGGCATCGCCCTCACCCAGGCCGGCCGGCTCGGCGAGGCCCTCGCCCAGCTCGGTGAGGCCCTGTCGCTGTTCCACGACAACCGCCAGCCGCTGTGGGAGGGCGTCACGCACTTCCGGCTCGCCGAGGCCCACCTGGCGGCGCTGCGGCCCACCCTGGCGGCCAAGCACGCCGAGCAGGCCATCGCGCTGCGCGGCATCGGCGGGGAGTGGCGCCGGGCGACGGTGCTGACCGTCCTCGGGAAGGCGCTGCGGCGCCTGGGCCAGCCGGACCGGGCGCGGGCCTGCTGGCGGGACGCGGAGACCGTGTTCGCCCAGCTGGGATCCGCCGAACTGGCCGAGGTGCGGGCCCTGCTGGCGTCGGAACTGGCCGCCTGACCGACCCGGTCGGGGCGGCGGCCGGGCGGCTTCGCGATGGACGTGGACGTTCATCGTTCGTTTATCGCCGCACGCCACCATGGATACATCGACCCGGCGCTTCGGGGGGCATCCGGGCCGGTTGGAGGACTACCCGTTCGGCGGTCCACGGGGGAACCGCCGAACGGGCCCGACACACGATCTGGAGATCCGATGACGACGAACGAGAACAGCCTGCCGCTCGACGGAGACATCAGACCGTTCGACAACCACGCCTCGGGCGCCGAGGTCGATCCGCGGGATCTTCCCGCGGAGCCGCCGGTGGCGCAGCCCGGAGAGACCCCGGACGGGGTCCACGCTTCCGGCGAGGAGATCGTCTCGCTGGACAACCACGCGTCCGGCCCGCTCCCGTAACACCGGGAGCACGGCAAGGCGTACGGGGGGAACGTACGGGGGGCCTTGAGCGGTCGTACGGGGGACGTACGGGGGGACCGCTCGGGGGGCGCACGGGGGGAGAACGCCGGGACGGACGGTCCACGGGGGATTCGGGGGAATCCGGGCCGTCCGCACGGGGGAACGACGCGCGGGGGCCGCGGTGGCCGGAGGGGGACCACCGCGGCCGCCGCGCTTCCGTGTGCCCGCGCCCGGGCGGGCCGGGTGGACGGCGGGGGCACGGCCGTAGGATGTGACCGTGTTCACTTCCCAGGGCCCCAGCCTGCGCGAACTGGCCGTCCAGGCCCTTTCGTCCGTCGAGCACGGCTACGACCTGCTCGCGCCCAAGTTCGACCGGACCCCGTTCCGCACGCCCGACCGGATGCTCGACGCCGTCGAGGAGACCCTCGCCGCGCGGGAGGGCTCCTTCGGCTCGGGCCTGGACGTCTGCTGCGGTACCGGCGCCGGTCTGGGGATGCTGCGCCGGCTGTGCCGGGACCGGGTCACCGGGGTCGACCTCAGCGCGGGCATGCTGGCGCGGGCCGCGCGGGCGCATCCCGACGGCGTGGACCTCGTACGGGCCGACGCGCTGGCGCTGCCGGACGCGCTCGGGGACACGTACGACCTCGCGGTGAGCTTCGGGGCCTTCGGGCACTTCCTGCCGGCCGAGCGGCCCGCCCTCTTCGCCGGGGTGCACCGCGCGCTGCGGCCGGGCGGCGTCTTCGCCTTCCCCGTCTCCGCCCCGGTGCCGTTCACCTCTCCGCTGTGGTGGGCGGTGGCGGGCTTCGACGCGGCGATGCGGTTGCGCAACGCGGTGTGGCGCCCGCCGTTCGTCATGTACTACCGCACCTTCCCCTTCGGCCCGGTCCGCGCGGACCTCACGGCGGCCGGCTTCACGGTGGAGACGGTCCCGCTGGAACACTTCGGCCACCGCGAGGACGGCACCCCGCACTGGCGCCTCCTGCTGGCCCGCAAGGCGGCCACCGCCTAGTAGTGCTCGCCATGGGGCGGGTGGTCGTGCTCTGCGGGGCACCGTCCACCACCGCGCGCCACCCGCGCCTCCGATCGCTCAGCCGCCCCGTACGCGCACCTATGACCAGCCGGCGGATTCGGACCACCATGAGCTGACCGTGTATTAAGTTGTGTGCCTCAGAAAACGCCGTAGTCAACAAGGCCGCTGACAACCACATGGGAGATCGCGGGTGTTAACAGAGGGACTGCTTGAGCTGGCAGCCATGGGAGGCGGGGCGATCGTGGCTGCTGCGGCAACCGACGCCTGGCAGAGCACCAAGGGGGGCGTGGCCCGACTGTTCAGCCGCGGGGGTGATCGGGAGGAGCAGCGCATCTCCGTGCAGCTCGACCGAATCCCGCACCACCTGGAGCAGGCGTCCGAGGCGGAGCAGGACCAGATTCGGACCGCGCTCGCAGATCGCTGGCGGGTGAAGCTGACGGAGCTCCTGGAGGAGTGTCCAGACCTTGAAGACGAGCTCCGGGCACTCGTCGAGCAGGTCCGCGCGTCGGCACCGGAGGCGCAGCAGTTCTTCACCCAGAACAACCACTCGCACGACCAGTCCCGACAGTACGTCGTCCAGCGCGGCACGATCGTGATTAACGACGATACGGACGCCCGGCCAGGATCATGATGTCCGCCGATCACAGGGGCGCCCAGGAGAACAACGCACACGGCAACGCCCGTCAGTACATCGCTCAGAACGGTAACGTCATCGTTCCGGAGGCACCCGAGGAAGCCGGCCACCGAGCGAAGCACCGCAGGTGGGTCCAGTACGGCCTCGCCGGCATCCTGGCCGGCGCAGCGGTGGTGACGTACTTCGTCATCAGGATCGAGGGACACTCCAAGGCGTCCAACGACCTCGCCCGGCACGGCCCGGAACTGAAATCCAATCTCGCGGTGTCTCAAGTATCGGCCTACATCAAGGGAGGTATCGAGGGGGAAACATACGATGCCACCCGAGAGAACCCGGTGCGGACGAAGATGACCAACCTCCACGGGCCCCACATCGACATCACGCTAGGGAACATCGCCAACGGCGCCTCCTTGGTCACGAAGGCCAGCATCACGTTCAACCGGATCCAGTCCCTGGAACCGTGCGCCGCAGTCGGCGGGGAAGTGGTCGTCTCGGCGAACTACCAGTTCAAGATCCCGGATGATCAACAGCCCGTACCACCGGCCAAGCCCTTCACCCTCACGAAGACGATCAGCTACGAGGTGACCGCCAACAAGCACGACCGCCTCATGCTCACGGTAGGACTGCCCGATATCCCCGACGGCAACTCGCCGTGGCTAGGCGTGGTGGACGTCACCCTCGAACACGACAGTGGGCAGCAGCTCAAGATCGGCCCCATCGCCCTCGTAGACACAGGCGCCAACTCTGAGTTCTACCCCGACGGCGACAACTGGAAGATCCCCGCGGAGCCCGCTGAGGGATGCATCGAGAAGAACACCAAGCTGGTCTCCGAAGTCTTGAAGACACCGAACCTCGTCGTCGCGAGGGAAGTCGCAGCATTGGATCGCGCCCTCCGGAACTTCAAGGAGTCCCCCGTAGGACAGCCCATGGGCGGCACAACGTCGCCGCCTGCCCCGAATCCCACCAAGAACACACCTACGGGACAACCCGCGGATGACGCACCGCCAGCGCCCGCACCGGTCGACACCAACGTCTATACGCTGATGAGCGGATCTTGAGGCGCCGCAGTGGCGTGTCCGTGTTCGAAGAGGCCCAATGCCATGCCGCGACCATCTGCGGCGTCGGGGCATCCGGCACACCATCCCGGAGAAAACCGACAGCCAGGCCGCCCGCCTGCGCAAGGGCTCACGCGGCGGACGGCCACCTGGCTTCGACGAAGAGCGGCACGCGAAAGGCAACACCGTCGAACGAGCGATCAACCGGCTGCAGCAGCACCGCGCGTTCGCCACTCGTTACGACAAGCGCGGCCATGTCTTCCTGCGCACCGCGACAGCGGCAGCACTCCTGAGCCGGCTGCGAACGTGATCGCCCGGACAAGTCCAAGCCGCGTCACCAGACGCGGTCGAAGGGGAGGTGGACCCGTTCCTGGTCGGTGACGTCGTGGCCGGCGCGGAGGCGGGCGGTGTCGTTGGCGGACAGGGCGCGGCCGTAGATGCGTACGTCGTCCAGGGCGCCCGCGTAGAAGGCCTTGTAGTCGGGCTGCGTGCCGAGGTGGATGGTGAAGGCCCCGGTGGGGCGGAGGTCCATCTGGTCGGGGGCCAGTACGGTGGTGGCGGGCGGGGCGCCGTCGACGGAGAGTTCGAGGCGGGTGCCCTTGCGCTGGAGGACGACGTGGTGCCAGGTGTCGTCGTCCACGCGGGTGCGGGTGGCGACCGAGGCGGGGCCGGTGCCGGCGTTGACGGTGGCTTCGAGGCGGCCGGTGGCGGGGTCGGCCTCGATGCGGAACTGCCGGGCGGCCGGGCCCTGGCCGTAGCCCCAGACGAGGGGCTGGCGCAGGCCGCTCTCCTCGTCCTGGCCGCGGGTCTTGTACTTGACCCAGGTGGTGACGGCGAAGTCGCCGTCCCCGAGGCGCAGTTCGTCGGGGCAGTTGATCAGGCGGAGGAAGTCGTCCTTGCCGTCGAAGCGCATGGTCTTCCCGCCGTCGGGTCGGTTGCCGAGCCTGGGGGCGCCGTGCACGACGGCGTGGTGCTGGAAGGGGGTGGCGTCGGTGGTTCGGCGGGGGGTGAGGTCCTCGGTGGCGGCCCGGAGTTCGTGGGGGCCGAACGCGGTGAACTTGATGTAGCCGTGCGGGGTGCCGTTGGCGGTCTCGTAGAGCATGCCGATCCGGCCGCCGGGCAGGACCGTCATGTCGGAGTAGCCGGCGCGTTCGCGCAGGACGACGGCGCCGCCCTTGGACCAGGTGCGGCCCTCGTCCTGCGAGGTGCGCACGGCCAGGGTCCAGCGGTCGGAGAACTCGGCGCCGGGGCGGCTGGGCGCCGACAGCAGCAGGGGTCCGCCGGGGAGCTGGAGCACGGAGCCGGAGGCGGGCGGTGCCGGGAGGCCGGTGACGGGCAGGAAGCCGGGGTCGGGGACGGTGGGCGCGGCGGCGTCCTCGACGATCGCGGAGACGCGGTGGTCGTCGGTGCCGCAGGTGGCGGTGGAGCGGGCGTTGATGTAGATCCGGCCGTCGGGCAGCTGGGTCAGGGCGGGCTCGTTGGGGGCGGGGGTGCCTTCGGGGGCGCCCCAGCGGGCTCCGGGCCGCCAGGTGAGGCCGCCGTCGTCGCTGTAGAGGAGCTGGGCGCCGGATTCGTTGGACTCGGTGCGGTAGTCGGCGCTGACGACGAGCCGGCCGGGGCGGTCGGGGCGGGTCGGGGTGAGCTGGATGCCGTGGCCGGGGCCGACGGAGACCCAGGCCCAGTCGGCGCCCTTGAGCTGGGGCTGCGGGGCGGGGCCGGTGCTCCAGCCGGCGCCGTCGTCGGTGCTGTGGGCCAGGCGCAGTTCGCGGGGGCCGCGTACGCGGTTGCCGTCGGCGTCGGGGGTCCAGGTGCTGTAGGCGTGGAGCAGGGTGATGCGTCCGGAGGCGGAGTCGACGACGGGGACGGGGTTGCCGTAGGCGCCGGGGTCGCCGGCGCCGCGGACGACCTGCATGGGGCCCCAGGTGCGGCCGTCGTCGGTGGAGCGCTTGAGGACGATGTCGATGTCGCCGATGTCGTTGCAGCTCGCGGTGCGGGCCTCGGCGATGGCCAGCAGGGTGCCGTCCTTGGTGGTGATGAGGGTGGGGATGCGGTAGCAGTCGTAGCCCTCGGTGAAGGCGCTGAAGGGTGCGGAGACGGCGGCGGTCAGTCCGGGTGCCTTCTTGCCGGCGGGTCCGCCGGCCGGCCTGCCTCCACCGGCGGGCGCGCCGGGCAGCAGGACTACGGCGGCGAGGGCCAGGGCGGCGACGACGGCGGCCCCGGCCCAGATCCGGACGTCCCAGCGGAATCGAACACCTGCTTGTTGCGAGCTCACCCGTGCAGGCTAACGCGGGTGGCGGGGAGGGGCGCCGAGGGCGGCCCGGGGGGGGGGGGGGGGGGGGGGGGGGGGGGGGGGGGGGGGGGGGGGGGGGAGGGCGGGGGGGGGGGGGGGGGGGTAGTTCTT
>NZ_JBVHWK010000009.1:169300-196342 GCF_055569445.1 Streptomyces sp. NPDC029122
CCAACCCCTTTTTTGTTCCAACCCCACCCGTGCGCGCAAACACGGGTGGGGGGAAGACCCACCCAGGCCGCCCGGGGGCGTGTTGGGCCGTCCCCCCCCCGGGCGGGAGGCCCGCGGGCCGGGCGGGCCGGGCGCGGGCGGTCGTACCGTCCCGGCGGTCGCGGTCAGCGTTTCCTGAGCTCGGTCTTGAGGACCTTGCCGCTCGCGTTGCGCGGGAGCGCGGGGAGGAACTCCACCTCCCGGGGGACCTTGTAGTTGGCCATCTCGCGGCGGGACCAGGCGATCAGGTCGTCGGCGGTGAGGGTGGAGCCGGGGCGGCGGACCGCGTACGCCTTGCCGACCTCGCCGAGCCGCGGGTCGGGGATGCCGACGACCGCGACGTCGGCGATGTCGGGGTGCAGGCCGAGGAGTTGTTCGATCTCGGCGGGGTAGGCGTTGAACCCGCCGACGATGAACATGTCCTTGATCCGGTCGGTGATGCGCAGGTTGCCCGCCGTGTCGAGGACGCCGACGTCGCCGGTGCGCAGCCACCCGTCGGGGGTGATGGCGGCGGCCGTGCCCTCGGGGTCCTCGAAGTAGCCGCACATGACGTGGTGGCCGCGCACCCGGACCTCGCCGGGCGTGCCGGCGGGGAGGGCGGTGCCGTCGGGGCCGGTGACGCGCACCTCGGTGCCGGGGATGGCCCGCCCGGAGGTGGCGGCGACGGTCTCGGCCGGGTCGTCGCGGCGGCACATGGTGACGATGCCGCCGGCCTCGGAGAGCCCGTAGGCGGTGAGGACGGTGGCGATGCGCAGTTCGGCGCGGAGCCGTTCGACGAGCTGGAGGGGGACGACGGCGGCGCCGGTGACGACCAGGCGCAGGGCGGACAGGTCGTGGTGGTCGCGCTGGGGGTGGTCGAGGAGGGACTGGTGGAGGGTGGGCGGGCCGGGGAGTACGGAGATCCGTTCGGCGGCGATGTTGGCGAGGACGGTGTCGACGCCGAAGACGGGCTGGGGGACCATCGTGGCGCCGCGCATCAGGCAGGCGATGATCCCGGCCTTGTAGCCGAAGGTGTGGAAGAAGGGGTTCACGATGAGGTAGCGGTCGCCCTCGCGCAGTCCGGCGAGCTCGCTCCACACGGCGTAGCAGCGCAGGGTCTGGGCGTGGGTGATGACGGCGCCCTTGGGGCTGCCGGTGGTGCCGGAGGTGAAGATGATGTCGGAGGGGCTGTCGGGGCGTATGGCGTCGGCGCGTTCGCGGACGGCCCGGGCGGGTACCGCGTCGCCGCCGGTGAGGAAGTCCTTCCAGGTGCGGAAGGACTCGGGGGCGTCGTCGGCGAGGACGACCGCGTGCTGGAGGCGGGGCAGGCCGGGGAGGGGTCCGGTGCCGGGGCCTTCGGCGGTGGCGCGGCGCAGGGAGGCGACGTAGGAGGTGCCGAGGAAGGTGCCGGTGACGAACAGCAGGCGGGCCCGGCTGCGGCGCAGGACGTACGCGGCTTCGGCGCCCTTGAAGCGGGTGTTGAGGGGGACGAGCACCGCGCCCGCGGAGACGGCGCCGAGCGCGGAGACGATCCACTCGAGGGTGTTGGGCGCCCAGACGGCGACCCGGTCCCCCGGCTCGACGCCGGCGGCGAGGCAGGCCGCGGCGGCCCGTTCGACGCGGGTGCCGAGCTCGGCGTAGGTGATGCGGGTCCGTCCGTCGACGACGGCTTCGCAGGTCGCGTACCGCTCGGCGGCGTCCCGCACGAGGGCGGCGACGGTGCCCCAGCGCAGGTCGCCCCGGGGGTCGGGGCTCGCGGTTCCGGTGGCCGGGGCCGTGGGGCCGGTGCCCGGTCCGGAGCCGTGTTCGATGCCGTTCGCGCCCGCGCCCTCGTACATCCGCCCGCCCTCCCTGGATCCCAGTAGCTGACTATCCGTCAGATTAGCTGTAGCCTTCGCGGCTGTCAGTACTGGTGCACCCGGAGGTGGCGATGGCGGCAACGCTCAAGGACGCTACGGCAATCGTCGGAATCGGCCAGACCGCCTTCGCCAAACGGCTGCCGCAGTCCGAGAAGGAACTGGCCTGCCGGGCCGTCCTCGCGGCCCTCGCCGACGCGGGCATCGCACCCGCCGAGGTCGACGCCTTCGCCTCCTACACGATGGAGGAGACCGACGAGGTCGAGGTCGCCAAGGCCATCGGCGCCGGCGACGTCACCTTCTTCTCCAAGGTCGGCTACGGCGGCGGCGGTTCCTGCGCCACCGTCGGCCACCTCGCCGCCGCCATAGCCACCGGCCAGGCCACCGTCGGCGTCGCCTGGCGCTCCCGCAAACGCGGCAGCGGCCCCAGACCCTGGAAGAACACCGCCGTCCAGCTGCCCACCCCCGGCCAGTGGACCCGCCCCTTCGGACTGCTGCGCCCGGCCGACGAGATCGGCATGCTGGCGCGCCGCTACATGCACGAGTACGGGGCCACCCGCGACCACCTCTTCAACGTCGCCATGGCCTGCCGCAACCGGGCCAACGAGAACCCCGCCGCGATGATGTACGAACGCCCGCTGACCCGCGAGATGTACATGACCTCCCGCATGATCAGCGACCCCCTCTGCCTCTTCGACAACTGCCTGGAGACGGACGGGGCGCTCGCCTGCGTGATCGTCTCCGCCGAGCGCGCCCGGGACTGCCGGCAGAAGCCGGTCTACGTGCACTCCGCCGCCCAGGGCCTGCCCGCCCAGCACCACGGGATGGTCAACTACTGGAACGACGACCCGTTGTCCGGCCCCGCCTGGACCGCCGCCCGCCACCTGTGGAAGCAGGCCGACTTCGGCCCGGCCGACGTGGACGTCGCCCAGATCTACGACGCCTTCACCCCCCTGATCCCGCTCTCCCTGGAGGGCTACGGCTTCTGCGGGCGCGGCGAGGGCGCCGCCTTCACCGAGGGCGGGGCCCTGGAGACCGGCGGCCGGCTGCCGATCAACACCGGCGGCGGCGGGCTGAGCGAGGCCTACGTCCACGGCTTCAACCTGATCACCGAGGGCGTCAAGCAGCTGCGCGGCACCTCCACCGCGCAGGTGCCGGACGCCGCCACCTGCCTGGTGACGGCGGGCGAGGGCGTCCCGACGTCCGCGATCCTGCTGCGCGCGTGAGGAACCGACGATGACCACTGCCGAAGAGTCCCCCGCCGAAGAGTCCCTCCTGCTGCCCGTCCCCGACGAGGACGGCGCCCCCTTCTGGGAGTACGCCGCCCGGGGCGAACTCCGCGTCCAGGCCTGCACGGCCTGCGGCCGGCTGCGTTTCCCGCCCCGGCCCTGCTGCCCGCACTGCCAGTCCTTCGACGGCGAGTGGCGTCCGATGAGCGGCCGGGGCCGGATCTGGTCCTACGTACGGCCGCACCCGCCGCTGCTGCCCGCGTACGCCGCGCAGGCCCCGTACAACGTCATCCTCGTGGAGCTGGCGGACGCGCCGGGGATCCGGCTGGCCGGGAACCTGGTCGCCTCGGCCGACGCCCCGCTGAACTCCGTGGACCCGGCCCGGCTGCGCATCGGCGCCCGGGTGCAGGTGGTCTTCACCGAGACCGGCGGGATGAGCGTGCCGCGCTGGATCCTGGAGAAGGCGTGACCCTGCGCGTGGAGCGGGACGGGGCCGCCGGGGTCGCGGTCGTCACCCTGGACCGGGAGCGCCGGCACAACGCGATCGACCTGGAGACGGCCGCCGCACTGGCCCGGGTGTGGCGGGAGCTGCGCTTCGACGGGGAGGTGCGGGCGGTGGTGCTGACCGGTGCGGGCACCGCCGCCTTCTGCACGGGGATCGACCGGTCCGTGGAGGTACCGCAGCCGCAGTCCCCGTACTCGGCCGACGACCCGCTGATCGCGATCGGGCCGAAGGCCAACGACCTGTGGAAGCCGGTGATCGCCGCCGTCAACGGCATGGCCTGCGGCGGGGCGTTCTACCTGCTGGGCGAGGCGGAGTTCATCGTCTCCTCCACGAGCGCCACCTACTTCGACCCGCACACCTCGTACGGGATGGTCAGCGCCTACGAGGCCGTGTACATGGCGCAGCGGATGCCCTTCGGCGAAGCGGCCCGGATGTCCCTGATGGGCACGGCGGAACGCCTCTCCGCGCGGCGGGCGTACGAGATCGGGCTGGTCTCGGAGCTGGCGGAGCCCGGTGAGCTGCTCGAGGCGGCGCTGCGCTCGGCGCGGACCCTCGCCGGGTTCCCGGCGGAGGGCGTCCAGGGCACCGTGCGGGCCCTGTGGTCGGCGAAGCGGGCCGCGCTCCAGCAGGCCCTGGACCAGGCGCCGGCGCTGATCGCGCTGGGGAACCTGCCGCCGGAGCGGCAGGCGGAGCTGTTCGCGCGGCGGGGGCCGGGGACGGGGTTCCGGCTGCGCTGAGGGGCGGGCGTGGGGCGGCGAGCGGGAGCCCCGGCCGGTCGGCCGGCTCCGGGAGCGGGCCGCCCGACGTGTCGGCATTCACCACCCGACACCCGGAACGCCCTCCTCCGCTCTCTGCGCCACCAGCGAAGGCGTCCCCCTGCCCGCGCTCCGCCGACGGAATCCGTGGTTGCATCCCGAGCACCGAACCCGGCGGCGAACCGCACCCTTCCGCGTCCCTTCGGTGGCCACACGGACCACCACGAGGAGCACGGCGACCAGTGCGCACCATCTCCACCATCTCCACCGAGATCGTCATCGACGCCAGCCCCCGGGAGGTATGGGCGGTCCTCGCCGACTTCCCCCGCTACCGCACCTGGAACCCGTACATCCGGGAGGCCGCCGGAGAGCCCGTGCCCGGGACACGGCTGACCCTGCGGACGTACCCGCGGCCGGGAAGGCCGACGGCCTCCCGGCCGACCGTGCTGGTCGCCGTCCCCGGCAGGGAGCTGCGATGGCTCGGGCACTTCCTCGTGCGCGGCCTCCTCGACGGCGAGCACTTCCTGCGCCTGGCCGAGGGCCCGGGCCGCACCACCCGGCTGGAACACGGGGAGCGCTTCCGCGGCCTGCTGGTCCCCTTGCTCGGCAAGCTGCTGGAGGGCACGGCCCGCGACCTCACCGCGATGAACGACGCCCTGCGCGCCCGCGCGGAATCGCCGCGCACCACGTCCTGACCCGCCCGGCGTGCGGCTCCCAGGCCGCGGACGTAGCGTCGGGATCATGACCGACCGCTACCTCGGAGGGACGGGCATGATCCGCAACGCAGTCGGCTCGCTCATGGCCCTGATCGGGGCGATCGCCGCCGTCTGGAGCACTTTCCGTGCCTGGTACGACGGCCGTCCCGGACGGGACTACCGCATCGAGGAGCTCTTCTCCGGCTCCGGCATCACCGACGACGGGGCCGCGCTGTTCGGCTCGCGGCTGCTGCCCTACGTGTGCGCGGCGGTGCTCGCGCTGCTGGCGGTCGTACGGCGCTCGCGGCTGCTGATGACGGTCGCCGGGGTCGTCGTCCTCGGCTTCGCGGTGCTCTGGACGGTCCGGCAGGGCCAGGCGGCCGGGGGCCTGTCGGTGGGCGTCGAGGGCACGGGCCTCGGCGACGGGGTGGCCAACGCCTTCGGCGCGGGCGCCCTGCTCCTGCTCGCGGCGGCGGTCATGCGCGGCCGCCCCCGGCGCCGCCGCCGCGACCTGCCGCGCGACACGACGTCCCCGTACCCGGAGCCGGAGGAGCACTGAAACGGCGGCGGCCCCGCACCCCGGGAGGGGAGGGGGCCGACCGGCACGGGGGTCGATCAGGCGGCGGCGACGACGCCGGAGGCGGCGATCTCGATCTTGCCGCGGGTGGCGCCCGAGGGGGTGCCCAGCTTCTCGATCGCGTCGACCACGTCCTGGCCCTCGACGACCTCGCCGAAGACGACGTGCTTGCCGTCGAGCCACGGGGTGACGACGGTGGTGATGAAGAACTGCGAGCCGTTGGTGTTGCGGCCGGCGTTCGCCATCGACAGCAGGTACGGGCGGTCGTGCTTCAGGTCGAAGTTCTCGTCCTCGAACTTCGCGCCGTAGATGCTCTTGCCACCGGTGCCGTTCTGGTTGGTGAAGTCACCGCCCTGAAGCATGAACTGCGGGATGACGCGGTGGAACGGGGAGCCCGCGTAGCCGAAGCCGTGCTGGCCGGTGGCGAGCTCGCGGAAGTTCTGGGCGGTCTTCGGGACGACCTTGTCGAAGAGGCTGAAGACGATGCGGCCGGCGGGGGCGCCGTCGATGTTGATGTCGAAGTAAACGTTGCTCATGGGTCCCATCCTGTCACTCCCGGTGCGGAACGCGACCCGAGGGTCCACCGACGGCCCTCGTGGCGCGTCGCCGCCCCGCTCGGACGACGTACGGACATATGCCATCGGAGGCGCGGTCTTCCCGGCGGGGCGCCTGCGGGCCCCCGCCGGGAGGCGGAGGGCTTGGTTCGCGTCAGGCGCCCGTGCGGGTGCCCGTGCCCTTGGCGGCGTCCAGGGCGTAGACGCAGCGGTCCTTGCTGCAGGCGTAGACCACGCCCGCCTCCGCCACCGGGGCGCCGGTGATCTCGCCGCCCGTGGCCAGCTTCCAGCGGAGCTGGCCGCCCGCCGCGTCCAGGGTGTAGAGGCAGTGGTCGGCGGAGCCGAAGTGGACCCGGCCGTCCGCGACCACTGGGGGGCCGGTGATCTCGCCGCCCGCCGCGAACCGCCACTTCGGGGTGCCGGTGACCGCGTCCAGCGTGTACAGGGCGCTGCCCGCGCCCAGGTGGACGCTGCCGCCCGCCACCAGGACCGGGTCCGCCGCCGGGCGCGGCTCGGTGGCGATGCGCCAGCGGTCCTTGCCGGTGGCCGCGTCCAGGGCGTACACGGTGCCCAGGTAGTCGGCGAGGTAGACGCCGCCGCCCGTGACCGCCGGCCCCGGCGCGAACGCGGGCGGGGCCAGGAAGACCGCGGGGGCCTCGAAGTGCCAGCGGACCCGGCCCGAGGCCTGGTCGACGGAGAGCACGCGGGTGCCGGCCGCGACGTAGACGTTGCCGTCGGGGGCGGGGGTGACGCGGACCGGGACGTTGCCGCAGGAGGCCGCGTCGCCGACCGGGTACGACCAGGCCTCCTGGCCGGAGCGGGCGTCCAGCGCGCGGAGCCGGGCGTCCTGCCACACGTAGACGGTGCCCTCGTGGAGGACGGGGGCCGCCTCCGGGGTCTCGAAGTCGGACTGGGCGCCGCTCAGCTCCCACAGCTTCTGGCCGTTGGACGCCTCCCAGCCCTGGACGCCGCCGCCGCGCGTGGCGGTGATGACGGTGCCCCGCTCGGCGCGCAGCGCGTACACCCAGGCGTCGGCGTTCAGCCGCCACCGCTCGGAGCCGTCCTTGGCGTCGAGGGCGAAGAGGGAGGGGCCGTCGGAGGCGTGGATGCGGCCGTCGGCGACGGCCATGGACCAGGCGACGTCCCGGGTCTTGAACTGGCGCCGGCCGCTGCCGACGTCCAGGGCGTGCACCTCGAAGGAGGTCACGTACAGCAGGTCGCCCGCGACGGTCGGGGTGCCCCAGACCTCGTTGGACATGCGGAAGCGCCACGGCCGCCAGCGGCCGCTGTCCGGGGACGGCCCGGGAGCCGGCACGGACGGGGTGGCCGGCGGGGCCGCGGCGGACGCGGGGACGCCGGCCGGCGGGCGCACCCAGCCCGTCGCCGAGTCCGCGGCGGCGTGCCCCGCCGGGGCGGAGGCCGTCGCGCGCGGCCCGGGCCCGATCGGCACGGGCGAACCGCCGAGCAGCACCGGCATGCCGGGCATCGAGGACACCGGCACCGGGGCGGGCCCGGGCACCGGGGGCGGGGTCAGCGGCGGCCGGTCCGGGGGCGGGGTCAGCGGCGGCCGGTCCGGGCGCGGCGGCGCGGCCTGCCCGGTACGCGGGTCCGCCCACGGTTCGGCGGCGCCGCGCGGGGGCCGGCGGTGCGTGGGGCCGGCGGGCGGCGCCGGGGAGGCCACGGGGGGCGGGGTGGTCCCCGTACGGTTGCCCGCGCGGCGGGCCTCGATCATCGCGACGGCCCGCTCCGGCAGCCACGCGGAGGCCGTCCCGCTGTCGTCGCCGCCGTCGAACAGGTGCGGGGCGAGCTGCGCCTGGAGGTCGGCGGGGGTCGGGCGCTGCGTGGCGTCCATCTGCATGCAGGAGTCGATCAGCGGCCGCAGCTCGTCCGGCAGCCCCTCCAGGTTGGGGCCCTCGCGCAGCAGCATGAACACCGTCTCGACCGGGTTCGCACCGTGGTACGGCGGGTGCCCGGTCGCGGCGAAGACGAGGGTCGAGCCGAGCGAGAAGACGTCGCTGGCGCCCTTGACGCTGCGCGAGTCCTTCGCCTGCTCGGGCGACATGTAGGCCGGGGTGCCGACGGCGACGTTCGTCATCGTCAGCCGGGTGTTGGACACGCCGCTCGCGATGCCGAAGTCGATCACGCGGGGGCCGTCCTCGACGACGAGGACGTTGGACGGCTTCAGGTCGCGGTGGACCAGCCCCGCGCCGTGGATGGACTGCAGGGCCTCGGCGATGCCGGCCGCGAGCCACCGTACGGCCTGGGCGGGCATGGGCCCGCACTCGTTGACGATCTCCTCCAGCGAGGGCGCCGGGACGTACGCGGTCGCCAGCCACGGCACGGCCGCCCGCGGGTCGGCGTCGACGACGGCCGCCGTGTAGAAGCCGGAGACGGCGCGCGCCGCCTCCACCTCCCTGGTGAACCGCACCCGGAACAGCTGGTCCTCGGCGAGCTCGGTCCGCACCGTCTTGATCGCGACCCGGCGTCCGGACGCCGACCGTGCGAGATAGACCAGCCCCATGCCGCCGGCGCCGAGCCGTCCCAGCACCTCGAAGGGGCCGATCCGTCTCGGGTCGTGCTGCGTCAGCTGCTCCACCACTCGCCTCCACTACCTCCCCGTACGGGCCCCTGCCGGACCCGCTTCCACCCGTGCGCGCCTGCCAGCGGCCCGCGCACGGGTACGACCCGATTCTGTCAGGCCCGCGCCTGGTCCGGCCCCGGCTCCGGGTGCGCGTTCGCGGGCGGCTCAGACAGGAGCGCGAAGACGGCCCCCTGATTGTCCGCGACGACCGCGATGCGCCCGTACGGCGTGTCGAACGGATCGGCGGTGACGCGCCCGCCGAGCCGCTGCACGGTGGCGACGGCGCGGTCGCAGTCGGGGACGGCGAAGTAGACGAGGAAGTGCGCCGGCATGATCTCCGGGAAGGCGTCGGTGATCAGGCTGCGCCCGAGGACGGCGGTGTCGGGGCCGGGCGCGCTGCCGGGCGGGGACCAGAGGCGGTACTCGACGCCGGTCCCGGAGTCGTCCTGGTCCTGCGGGACGTAGCCGAAGACGTTGGCGTAGAAGACGTCGACGGCGTCGCGGGCGCGCGTGTAGACCTCCGCCCAGCAGTACGTGTTCGGCTCGTCCTGGGCGTCGAAGCCGTGGTGGGTGCCGGGCTGCCAGAGGCCGAAGACGGCCCCGCCGGGGTCGGCGGCCATCGCGGCGGTGCCGTAGGGGCCGACGGGCTGCGGGTCCATCACCATCTGGCCGCCCGCGGCGCGGATGCGGGCCGCGCAGGCGTAGGCGTCGGAGGTGTACAGGTAGACGCCCCAGACGGTGGGCATGCGGCCGTCCGGCTTGGGGGCGAGGGCGGCCACGTTGCGGCCGCTGCTGTAGGCCTGGGTGTAGTGGCCGTACTCGGCGCCGGCGCTGCCGGCGAAGGTCCACCCGAAGAGCTCGCCGTAGAAGCGCTTGCCCGCCTCGACGTCCGGGAGCGAGGCGTCGACCCAGCAGGGCGAGCCTTCCGCGAATGCGGCTGCGGCCATGGGGCGGGTTCCTTCCGTCGTACGGGGCGTGCGGGTGGGGTGACTTGGGTCGGCCCGTCCGGACAGCGGGTGTTTTATACCTATGAGCCATGGTCGTCCCGAAAACTTGTCCACAGCCTGTTGATAAGACTATTCGGGGGATACCGCCCGGTACGGAGGGGGTCCCCCGGGCGCCCCGGCCCCGCGGGGCGCCGTGGGCGGAGCGGCCGGAATCCGCCGCCCGACGCCGCGCACGGACGCTCCCGGGCTGGTCGGCGGCCGCGTAACCCCATTTGCAGGCGGCCGAATAGCGCGCCGATCCCCCCTCGGTAAGCTGACGGCATGACAGGACAAGTACGCACCGTCGACGGGCGTGTCGCCGGCCGGCGCGGCCAGGCGACGCGGCAGAAGCTGCTCGACTGCCTCAGCGAGATGCTCAGCTCCTCGCCGTACCGCGACGTCAAGGTGATCGACGTCGCGCGCAAGGCCGGCACCTCCCCCGCGACCTTCTACCAGTACTTCCCGGACGTCGAGGGTGCCGTCCTGGAGATCGCCGAGCACATGGCCACGGAGGGCGCGCAGTTGACGGCGCTCGTCGAGGGCCGCAACTGGGTCGGCAAGGCCGGCTGGGCCGCCGCCGAGGAACTCGTCGAGGGGTTCCTGGAGTTCTGGCGGCGCAACGACGCGATCCTGCGGGTCGTCGACCTCGGCGCCGCCGAGGGCGACAAGCGGTTCTACAAGATCCGCATGAAGATCCTGAACTCCGTCACCAACTCCCTCACGGAGTCGATGAAGGAGCTCCAGGCCAAGGGCAAGGTCGACAAGGACCTCAGCCCGGCGGCGATGGCCGGTTCGCTCGTCGCGATGCTGGCCGCGGTCGCCTCGCACCAGAAGGGCTTCCAGACCTGGGGCGTCAAGCAGGCCGAGCTCAAGCCGAACCTCGCCCTGCTCGTCCACCTGGGCATCACCGGCAAGAAGCCGACCAGGTGACGGCGGACCCCCTGGAGGGTCCGCCGCCCGCTTCCCCCCGCCGCCGCGCGGCCACGTCGGGGCGCCCTGCCGGGCCGCCCGTGATCAGCGCCGCTCCAGGCGGAACAGCCTGATCTCGCGCTCGATGCGCGCCTGGTACGTCGCGTACGGCGGCCAGAACCCCAGCACCGCCTGCCACGCCGCCGCCCGCTCGGCCCCCTCCAGCAGCCGGGCCCGTACGGCGATGTCCTGCCCCTGCCAGCTCACGTCCGCGTCCGGGTGCTTGAGCAGGTTCCCGGTCCAGGCCGGGTGACCGGGGCGGCCGAAGTTGGAGCCGATCAGCAGCCAGCTCGCGCCTCCGTCCTCCGGCATGCACGCGAGCGGTGTGGTGCGCGGCTCACCCGTCCTCGCACCCTTGGCGGTGAGCACCAGCCCCGGCAGCATCCGGGCGCTGAGCAGCACCTTTCCCCGGGTCAGCCGGTGCACGGCCTTGTCCAGGGCGGGGATGAAGCGGGGCGCGATGCTGGCGAAGAGGAGGGTCGAGGAGACCTTCTGCATCAGCTTGACGCCGGGAGCCATCAGACGGCCGCCCTCTCCGGGGTCACGGACGGTTCGAAGAGGCCCGCGTGGTGCGCGGCGTGCGCGCGGAGGCGGTGGACGGGACCGAAGAGCAGCTCGTCGGCGGCCGCCCGCTTGAAGTAGAGGTGGGCGTCGTGCTCCCAGGTGAAGCCGATGCCCCCGTGCAGCTGGATCGCCTCACCGGCGGTGGTGCGCAGCGCCTCCAGCGCCTGCGCGAGGGCGAGGCCGCCCTGGTCCGGGTCCCAGGCGGCGTAGTAGGCGGCCGAGCGCGCCGCCTGGACCTGTACGTAGAGGTCGGCGAGGCGGTGCTTGACCGCCTGGAAGGAGCCGACGGCCCGGCCGAACTGCTCGCGCTGGCGTACGTACTCCACGGTGCGCGACAGCGCCCGGTCGGCCGCCCCGACCGCCTCGGCGGCGAGGACGGCGGCCGCCCCCCGGCCGACGGCGGCGAGGGCGGGGAGCACGCCGGCGCCGGCCTCGGCACCCAGCAACTCCGCCGACGCGTCCCGTAGTTGGATGCGGCCCTGCGGGCGGGTCTCGTCGAGGGCGGTCTGCCGGTCGCGTACGAGGCCGGGCGCGCCCTCCCGTACGAGGAACAGCAGGATCCGGCTCCGGGCGAAGCCGCCGGTGTGCGCGGCGACGACGAGCAGGCCGGCGCTGTGCCCGTCGAGCACCTGCGGCACCTCCCCGTACAGCCGCCAGCCGTCCTCGGCGCGGCGCGCCTGCACCCCGCCGGCGCGGCCCCCGCCCGCCCAGTCGCCCGGGGTGTTGTCACAGGTCAGGGCGAGGGCGGCGGCCAGGGCGGGGCCGGGCACGGCGAGGGCGGCCGTCAGCTCCCCGGCGGCCAGCGGCGGCAGCAGGGCGGAGCGCTGCCCGGAGGTGCCGAGGGCGGCGACCAGCGGGGCGGCGAGGACGGCGGTGGCCAGCAGCGGCGAGGGCAGCAGCACCCGCCCGGTCTCCTCGCAGGCCAGCGCGAGGTCCCCCGGGGGACAGCCGACGCCGCCGTACTCCTCGGCGACGGCGAGGCCGGGCAGCCCGAGCCGGCGGGAGAGCTCCTGCCACAGCTCGCGGTCGTGCCCCGCGGCGGTCCGGACGGCGGCTTTGACCTCGTCCGGCCCGCAGCGCTTGCCCAGGACCTCGCGCAGGGTACGGCGCATCTCGTCCTGCTCCGCGGTGAAGGCGGCATCCATCGTCGGGCTCCTCCCGGGGGCACCTCCCAGCGGTAGCTGGGGACATTTCTGACGGGGCGTCATGTTAGGGCGGCGGCGGTGAGAAGCCCAGGGGGCGGAGCGGGCGTTTGCGGGCGGTGGGATCCGGACTCGACGCGGGCCGGGTTCAGGGGACCCCGGGTCGGCGGCCCCGACCCGGCGGCCCCGACCCGGCGGCCCCGACCCGGCGGGCTCCGGCACCCGGCCGCACCCCGGCGCCTGGCCGGGCGCCCCGGGCCGACCGCGGACCCGACCCCGGGGCCGACCCCCGGGCCGCCACCTCGGTCTAGCATCTGACGCTTCGTCAGCTGTACCGTCCGTCCATGCCTGGACCCCTGTCTGCACCCGTGCCCCCCTCCCCGTCCCGCCGCCGGGTCGCGGTGGTCGGCGTCGCCCTCTCGGACTGTGGCCGGGTGAACGGCCCGACCCCCTACGCCCTGCACGCGCAGGCCGCGCGCCGCGCCCTCGCCGACTCCGGCCTCGACCGTTCCGTCATCGACGGCTTCGCCTCGGCGGGGCTCGGCGTCCTCGCCCCGGTCGAGGTGGCCGAGTACCTCGGGCTGCGGCCCACCTGGGTCGACTCGACCTCCGTCGGCGGCTCCACATGGGAGGTCATGGCGGCCCACGCCGCCGACGCCATCGCCGCCGGCCATGCCAACGCCGTCCTGCTGGTCTACGGCTCCACGGCCCGCGCCGACATCAAGGCCCGCCGCCGCACCTCGAACCTGTCGTTCGGGGCGCGGGGGCCGCTGCAGTTCGAGGTGCCGTACGGACACACACTGGTCGCGAAGTACGCAATGGCGGCCCGCCGCCACATGCACGAGTACGGGACCACCCTCGAGCAACTGGCCTCGGTGGCCGTCCAGGCCCGCGCGAACGCGGCGACGAACCCCGACGCGATGTTCCGGGACCCCATCACGGTGGAGGACGTCCTCTCGTCGGACCCGATCGCGGACCCCTTCACCAAGCTCCACTGCTGCATCCGCTCGGACGGCGGCTGCGCGGTCCTGCTGGCGGCGGAGGACTACGTCCCCGACACCGCCAAGGCCCCGGCCTGGGTCCTGGGCACGGGCACGTCCGTCTCCCACACCACCATGTCGCAGTGGGAGGACTTCACCGTCTCCCCGGCGGCCGTCTCGGGCCGCCGGGCCTTCGCCGACGCGGGCCTCACCCCGGCGGACGTGGACCTCGCCGAGATCTACGACGCCTTCACGTACATGACCCTGGTGACGCTGGAGGACCTCGGCTTCTGCGCCAAGGGCGAAGGCGGAGCCTTCGTCGACAAGGGCCGCCTGCTCCGCGACGGCGAACTCCCGGTCAACACCGACGGCGGCGGCCTCTCCGCCTGCCACCCGGGCATGCGGGGCCTCTTCCTCCTGGTCGAAGCCGTCCGCCAACTCCGCGGCGAAGCGGGCCCGGGCCAGGTCACGAAGCCCGGCGGCCGTCTGCCGGAGGTGGCCCTGGCGTCGGGCACGGGAGGCTGGTTCTGCTCATCGGGAACGGTGCTCCTGGGGCGGGGGTAGCGGCCGCCCGCATCAACCCGGGCGGCATCACAGCCGGTTTGGGGGTTTCCCGTCAGTCCCATCGTCCTTCCGTGGCGTGCCGGCCCGTCAAGGGCGCTCCTTCGTCGCGTCGCTTCGCGATGGCCTTCGCCACCCTTGACCGACCGACCCGCCCCGGAAAGACAAGGACTGCCGGGAACCCCCCAAAAGAACGGTCACGGGGCAGGAATGGAGGGACCCCCGTGTCAGCGATGAGACGGACGACCGGGCGTCGGTCCGCCGGGCATCCGGGCCCCCAGACCCCCTGCGGAACACCCCCGCCCCGTGCGCTCCCACACCACCCACCCCACCCCCCGGGGCGCTCGCGCCCCTTGGGGGCGTGCTCGGTGCGCCCCCGCGCGCGGCCGGCGCGCCTTTCGCGCGCCGGGTCGGAGGGTGTCTTGTTATGGCTCCTGCGGTCGTCCCTCGTGCATCATTGACGCGGGTAGTTCTTCCTCTACGTTTTCATCTGCGACCGAAATCCTTCTGCTTCAACCCACATTCTGGCTGCGGAGGTTCGCGATGGCGGTACGGACGCGCGTCCACCTCGTGCTGGTGCACGGTCTGTTCTCCTCCGCCAAGGTGTGGGCGGCCTTCCACGCACTTCTCGTCACCGATCCCGAGCTGGCCGACTGGGTCAGCGTCCACCGCTTCGAGTACGACTCCCCGCTCGTCCGGCTGCGGCCCGACCGCCGGGTCGCGGAGACCGACGACGTCGCCGACCAGCTCGGGACCTTCCTGGAGACCGAACTCGCCGAGGCCGAGCGGGTCGTGCTGGTCACCCACAGCCAGGGCGGGCTGATCGTCCAGCGGTTCCTCGCGCGGAAGCTGTGGAACGGCGAGGGCAAGGAGCTGGCGCGCATCAAGCACTTCACGATGTTCGCCTGCCCCAACACCGGGTCCGGCTTCTTCCTCACCGTCCGCAAGTGGCTCAAGCTCTGGCGCAACCCGCAGGAGCAGCAGCTGCGCCCCTTCGACCGGGCGGTGACGGAGGCGCAGCGCACCGTCCTCAGTGCCGTCGTCCACGGCCGGACGCACACGGACCAGGAGTGCCCCATACCGGTGCGCGCCTACGGGGGTTCCGCGGACGAGATCGTGCCGCCCGTCGTCGCGCGCGGGGTGTTCCCCAAGGGCGGGGTGGTCACCGCCGACCACTTCTCGATCGTGCAGCCCGCCGACCGCACCGCCGCCCCGTACATGGCGGTCCGCGCCGCCCTGCTGGAGGCGGCCCACGACCCGGGGCCGGCGGCGGAGGGGGCCGGGCCGGTCGTGCCCCGCTCCCCCGCCGAGGCGGCCGGGCGGCCCTCGCTGCCGCCGCCCGCCGCCGGGGAGCTGGACCTGGCGCCCTTCCCGCCGCCGCCGTACGGGCCGTTGGAGGAGGGCAAGCTGAAGGGGCAGGAGCGGCTGAGCCTGGTCGGCTCGCTGCTGAAGGAGGAGGCCCGCCAGCAGGTGCACGTACTGTCGGGCCTGGGCGGGTCGGGCAAGAGCCGGCTGGCGCTGGAGGTCGCGGACCGGGCTCAGCGGGCCGGGCACCGGGTGTGGTGGGTGTCGATGCCGGAGCTGAGCCTGCGCATGCGGATGATCGCCCGGGACCTGGGGGCGCCGTCGATCACGGTGGAGCGGGCCTGGCTGCTGGGGACCGCCATGGACCTGGTGTGGACGCTACTCAACGCGTGCCCGGACCCCTGGCTGCTGATCTTCGACAACGCCGACGACCCCGAGCGGCTCGGCCCGCGCGACGGCCAGGTCGCGGACGGCGGCGGCTGGCTGCGCCGCCCGCAGAACGCGAACGGCACGGTACTGGTCACCAGCCGGGTGCGCCGCCAGCAGACCTGGGGGGAGAACAGCGTCGTCCACCAGGTGGTGCCGCTCGGCGAGGACGACGGGGCGTCGATGCTGCTGGAGCGGACCGGCGGCCTGGGCGGTACGAACGAGGAGGCGCGGCGGCTGTCGCGGCAGCTGGGCGGGCTGCCGCTGGCCCTGCGGCACGCCGCCGACGTGATCAAGGCGGTCCGCGAGAGCCAGATCTCCCTGGACAGCGACATCCGGGACTTCGAGACCTTCGGCCGGACGGTCGCCGCGCGGGTGGAGACCGCCCCGGGCCAGGCGGGCCCGGACCTGAGCGAGCTGCTGGGCCGGGAGATCGTGGAGAAGGTCTGCGGGATCGCCATGGACCTGCTGAGCCGACAGGAGCGGGCGCAGGCGGCGACCCTGCTGAAGGTGTTCGCCTGCCTGAGCATCGCCCCGATCCCGTACCGCTGCCTGCTCATCGATCCGCTGCTCTCCCAGTCCCCGCTGTTCCCCGGGATCACCCCGGCGCGCACCTACGCGGCCCTCGCGGGCCTGGAGGAGTTCGGGCTGGTGGACTTCTACGAGCGCGAGGGCGTCGCCGAGCGCGACCTGGCCCACGTACTGACCCTGCACCCCGTCGTGCACGGGGTGCTGCGCGAGGACCGGGACGTGCGGGACCGGCCGGCGGACTACTACGGGCTGGCGGTACGGACCGTGCTCCAGGCGGCCCACCTGCGCAATCCCGACCATCCGGCGAACTGGCCGCTGTGGGCGGCGCTCGCCCCGCACGCGCTGGAGGTGTCCCGGGCCTGTCTGCTGGGGGACCTGAAGCTGTCGGACCGCACGGTGCGCACGGAGGCGCTGGAGCTGGCCCGGCTGACCGCCCGCTACCTGATCGCGACGGGGCTGCTGGGGCCCGCGTACGACCTGGTGCTGCCGATGGTGGAGCGCTGCTCCTCCTTCGGCTTCGACATCGACGACCGGGAGATCCTGGGGCTGCGGCACGAGCAGGGCCGCATCCACCTGGACCGGGAGCAGCTGCGCGAGGCCGAGCAGGTGCTGGCGCTGGTGGTGCGGGCGCGCACCCGGATCCTGGGCGAGGACCACGCCGAGACCCTGGCCAGCCGGCACAAGCTGGCCCGTGCGATCAACGAGCAGGAGGGGCGGGAGGCGGAGGCCGAGGAGATGCTCCGTTCGATCGTGGAGGCGGAGAACGAGGTGCGCGGCCAGGAGCACTACGACACGCTCGTGGTGCGCCACACGCTGGCCCGGACGATGCTGGCGCTGGACCGGCACGCGGAGGCGGAGACGGAGGCCTGGCAGATCCTGGACATCAGCCGGCGCAACCACTGGCCGCCGTCGACGCCGGAGATCCTGCGGGTGCGGGAGACGCTGACGCACGCGCTGCTGCGCCAGGGCCGGGCGCCGGAGGCGGAGCAGGTGATCCGGGAGGCGCTGCGGGACGCGGCCCAGCCGCCGGATTCGAACTTGGTGATGCGTTTCCGGTACACCTTCGTGCTGGTGCTTCTGGGGGTGGTGGGGCGTACGCCCGAAGCGGTGAACGAGTTGAAGGCCCTGGTGCGCGACCTCACCCGGGTGGTGGGTCCGGAGCACCCGTTGTTGGTGCAGGCCAGGGCTCTGCTGGAGAAGCTGCTACGGGAGATGCCGGGCTGAAACCTCGTGCTTTCCATCCCAGTTGGGCGGAACTCCGTCGGCCGGTGCGGGCTTGCGCGTAGCCTGGCGTTGCCTCACCCTGTGTGACGCGTCCCACACCGAAAAGCGCGGAGGTCCGCCGATGACTGCTGTCCCCACCGATACGAACGACGACCAGTCCCTCAGATGGGGTGCTCCGGGGAGTGACCTGGAGCAGATGCAGGCGGAGGTCGGCCGGCGGATCGCGATGGAAGCGCTGGAGGCCGGACGGCAGGCACTGGAGCTCGACGCGAAGACCGCGTTCCGCGCGACCAGCGGGGCGCATCCCGGATAGGTGCCGTTGTTTTCTGTTGTCTTTCCGACGCCGGGGGGCGATCGAATGACGTCAGGGCAATCCACTCAGAGCGCGTTACCGAACCCATCGCACGATCCGTTCTTCCGCGCCGTGACCGCGCCGGCGTTCACCCACGAGCTGCTCGCCGGGCTGGCCGCCGGGCGGTACGCGGCGGTCCGGGTCCCCGCCTTCCTGCCGCGCGAGCGGTGCGACGAGGTGCTCGGCGCGCTGCGGCAGCAGGTGTTCGACTCGTACGGGAAGGCCCGTGTCGATCCGCCGGTGATGCGGTTCGGGGTGGGCGTCAGCGACCACATGGCGGACGGAGGCGTCGCCGACTCCTACTGGAAGGCGCTTCAGGGGCACCACGAGGCCTGGCAGGGCCTGGGCCTGTCGTTCGATCCGTTCCGCACCTGCCGGGAGGCGCTCGCCGCGGCCTGGCCGGGCGGGGTGGCGGTGGGCCGCCGGGGCGGCGTGGAGATGGGGGACGGGGTGGCCCGGGAGCCGAACCAGGGCTTCCAGGTCCATTTCGACGACGCGCTGCGCGAGTACGACGGGGACCTGCTCGATGTACCGCTGATCGGGCAGTTCGCGTTCAACCTGTACCTCAGCGTGCCGCCCGAGGGCGGTGAGACGGTGCTGTGGCGGCACCGCTGGCAGCCCGAGGACGAGGCGCACCGGCTGTCGGCCCGGTACGGGTTCGACGAGGCGGTGGTGGCGGGTGCCGAGTCCATCGAGCTGGCTCCGGAGGTCGGCGAGGCGCTGCTGATCGATCCACGGTTCTTCCACGCGGTCCGGCCGAGTCGCGGGGACCGCAGGATCGCACTGGGGTTCGCGGTGGGGATCGGTACGACCGGGCAGCTGCTCACCTGGGCCTGACCGGCCCGCCGCGCGGCGGGCCCGACCCTGGTCGACGTCAACTGGCGTACGCTGCGAGGGTTTTGACGGCCGGTGACGGGCCCGCTACGTTCGGGTGATGGACCTCTTGCGTTACGTGGCCTTCAGCACCGACCCGCTGGGCGGGAACCCGGCGGGTGTGGTGCTGGACGCCACCGGCATCGACGAGGAGACGATGGCCGCCGTCGCGGCGGACGTCGGCTACTCGGAGACCGCCTTCGCCGTGCCCCGCCAGGACGGGGCGCTGGACATCCGCTACTTCAGCCCGCAGACCGAGGTGCCCTTCTGCGGGCACGCCACCATCGCGACCGCCGTGGCCTACGCCCAGCGGCACGGCGTCGGGGACCTGCTGCTGCACACGCAGGCGGGTCCGGTCCCGGTGACCACCTCGGCCGGCCCGGACGGCGGCGTCGTCGCGACCCTGGTGAGCGTGGCGCCGCGTACGGAGGCCATCGCCGACGCCGATCTGACGGAGCTGCTCGCCGCGCTGCGCTGGTCCGCCGACGAGCTCGACCCGGCGCTGCCGCCCCGTGCCGCGTACGCCGGGGCCTGGCACCCGGTGATCGCGGCGGCGAGCCGGACCCGGCTGGCCGACCTGGACTACGACATGCCCGCCCTCGGCGACCTGATGGCGCGCCGCGGCTGGGCCACGGTCGCCCTGGTGCACCGCGAGTCGGCGGACGTCTTCCACGCCCGCAACCCCTTCCCGCCCGGCGGGGTGGTCGAGGACCCGGCGACCGGTGCGGCCGCCGCTGCCCTCGGCGGGTACCTGCGGAGCCTGGGCCTGGTCGAGCTGCCCGCGCTGCTGACCGTCCACCAGGGCGTCGACATGGGCCGGCCGAGCCTGATCACGGTGGGCGTACCGGCGGATCCGGCGGCGGGCATCGAGGTGACGGGCACGGCGGTCCCGATCGCGTGACGGGGGCGGTGGGGCCCGCTCGCGTGCTCCGGGCGGCCGGGTCCGATCGCCCGACCCGGCCGGGCGGGCCACGAGCCTGACCTGGCCCAGCTGGCCACAAGCCGGACCTGGCCCAGCTGGCCACAAGCCGGACCTGGCCCAGCTGGCCACAAGCCGGACCTGGCCCAGCTGGCCACAAGCCTGACCGGTCGGGCGGGCCCCGACCGGCTGACCGGCGGCCGGGTCCGATCGCCCGACCCGGCCGGGCGGGCCACGAGCCTGACCCGGCCCGGCAGGCCACAAGCCGGACCTGGCCCGGCAGGCCACAAGCCTGACCGGTCGGGCGGGCCCCGACCGGCTGACCGGCGGCCGGGTCCGATCGCCCGACCCGGCCGGGCGGGCCACAAACCGGTCCGGCCGGGCGGGCCCGGCGACCCGGCCGGACCGGGCCCCGGCCGGGCGGGCCGGGTGGCCTCTAAGCCCCGTCGGAGACCTCGAGGAGGACCTCGATCTCCACCGGCGCGTCGAGCGGCAGGATGTCCATCCCGACGGCGCTGCGCGCGTGCCGGCCCGCCTCGCCGAACACCTCCACCAGCAGCTCGCTCGCCCCGTCGACCACTCCCGCCTGCCGGGTGAACCCGGGCGCGGAGGACACGTACCCGACCACCTTCACCACCCGCACCACGGCCTCCAGCGGGGTCACCGAGTCCGCGGCGGCCAGTGCCGCCAGCGCGCACTGCCGGCTCAGCTCCCGGGCCCGCTCCGGTGACACCTCCGCGCCGACCCTGCCCGTCTGGGTCAGTTCCCCGCCGCTGAGCGGGATCTGCCCTGCGACGAAGACGTGGATGCCGCTGCGCACGGCGGGTACGTAGGCCCCCTTGGGGGCGCTCACCTCCGGCAGCCGTAATCCGAGCTCGGCTAGCCTTTCGCGGACGTCAACGCTCATGGCACCCCCTGGTGACCTCGACCTGACCTCGTCGGCTCACCCCATCGTCCCACCGGACAGGGCCCCTTGGGGCGGCCTCCGCCCTTGTGGTCCCGGACCCGGCGCCGATCTGCTAGCGGCCGGGCGGGTTCGCCCAGGTCCAGCCCCGCAGACTGGGGTCGGCGAGGGTGCCTGCGAAGGCGGCGTGCGCCGCCTCCTCGGTGGTCCCGGGCGGCGGGGTCAGCCGCAGGGACACCGTCCCGCCGGGGAAGTCGGGCGCGTAGCCCCAGCCCGGTGGCAGTAACGAGATCAACCGCACGGCCGCCAGCTCCGGCGCCGACCCCTCGGGGCCGCGTCCGTCGGGGGCGACGACGAAGTGGTACGTGGTGGTACGCATCGGAGCCTCCTGGCAGGTCATCGGCGGCCCGGCGCGAGGAACGGCAGGCCGGGGCCAGCATCGCCCAGCGCGGCCTCCACCGCGAGGAGAACACCGGCCGAACCCGTCGCCAGGTCGGCGGACAGGCGCAGCGTGTGGTCGCCGAAGAAGGCCAGGTGGCCGTCGCAGCGCACCGCGTGCCAGCCCAGGGTCTCCAGGTGGCGCTGGACGGCCCGGTCGGTGGCGGCGGAGCCGTCGTGCAGGTGGCGCAGGGCGAGCAGGGCCCCGGCCCGGCCGTGGAGGAGCCCGGCGTTGAGCATGAAGGACGGGCCGGCCTGCGCGCGCAGCGCGTCCCTCGCCCGGGTGAACTCCGGGTCGGGCAGCAGGCGTGCCACCTCGTGGAGCACCATGCCGAGGCCGGCGCCGCCGAAGGCCAGGAACGGCACCTTCCAGGCGGCGTCCTCGGAGCCGGCCGGGTCGGTGTCCTCGGACCAGCCCGCCTCCGCGAGGTCGTGGCGCATCAACTCGCCCGCCACGTGCAGGTACTTCGGGTCGTCGGTGGCTTCGTGCAGCCGGAGCATCAGCAGCGCCCCGCCCGACGCGCCGCGCAGCAGACCGGGTCGGGGGCGGCCCGGGCCCCCGCCCGGCCCCTGGTCGGCGATGAGCGCGGCGATCCGGGCGGCCTCGTCGGTGTTCCCGAAGTGCAGCTGGGTCAGGCCGATCCCGGCGAGCCCCCCGAAGAGGCCGTGGTCGACGTCCTCCAGCGGTGCGCGGGAGACCCGGCCCAGGACGGCGGCGGCCTCGTCGGCGCGGCCGAGCCGGTCCAGGGCGTAGGCGACGCCGCTCAGCCCGTCGTAGAAGCCGGGGCCCATGTCGGCGGTGCGGGCGGTGGCGTCCGTCAGCCAGGCCACGTGCTCGTCGGCGGGGGCGAAGCCCAGCTCGGCGAGGGTCCACAGCACTCCGGCCGCGCCGTAGGCGAAGGTGGCGCCGCCGCCGGGCACGGAGAACTGCTCGACGTCGCCGGGGAATAGCCGGTCCTCGCGCTGCGGGGTGGCGCTGGCGAGCAGGTCCTCGGCAAGGGTGGCGCGCAGCCCGGGCCAGTCGGCGGGGGTGGGCGCGGTCCACAGGGGGGCGGGGCCGGTGTCGGGGAGCTGCCCGGGGTGCGGGTCGGGTCCGAGGTCGGCCATGACCTGCCCGGCGAAGCCGTCGGGCACCGGGAAGTGCTCGGTGACCAGGCCGATCAGCTGGTCCACCTTGGCCGGGGACCAGGTGGCCATGACCGTCAGCGGCAGGAACACGCCGATCCGGATGCAGCCGAGGGCGTACCGGTCGACGGCGGTGCCCTTGTAGCCGGCGGGCGCGCGGAAGCCGGGGGCTCCGATGGCCTGGGCGGATTCCGCCTCGGCCGGGGTGGCGGTCTCCAGGTCGATGAAGGAGACGGTGTCGTCGGGGCGGACCAGGATGTTGTTGGGGTGCAGGTCGCCGAAGACGACGCCCTTCGCGTGCATGGCCTCGACACCCCGCTCCACCTGGTCGACGATCCTCAGCGCCCAGTCCGCGTACGCGGCGTACGCGCCTTCGGTGCGGTCGTCGTTGACGAGCGGGTTGCGGCTGAGGAGCTCCCGGGCGAGCGGCTTGCCGTCGACGTACTCGCGGGCCAGGAACCAGTGCTCGTTGCCCTTGCGGTAGTCCACGACCGGCGGGATGCAGTCCAGTCCGGCGAGCCTGTCCAGCGCCCAGTGCTCGCGCTCCAGCCGGGCCACGGCGTCGGCGCCCTCCTCGTCGAGGCCGGCGAGCGGGCGGGCCTCCTTCAGCAGGACGCGGCCGCCGTCGCGGATGTCGGTGGCCTCGTAGACGCCGCCGCCGTTGGAGAAGTGCAGGGCCTTCGTGGCGCGGAACGGGAAGTCCTGGAGGGTGGCCGCGTTGCGGGCGGCGAGCGCTTCCCCGAGGAAGGCGGGCAGTTCCACCCAGGACGGGGGCCGGAAGGACGGGCCGCGCACGTCGGGCACCAGACGGCCCTCCGGGTCCTCGATGCAGTGCACGAGCTCGCCCGTCTCGGAGCGGCCCAGGCGGGAGACGAAGCCTCCGTAGCGCACGTACAGCGGGCCGGAGCGCCAGCGCAGGTCGCTGAGGATGGTGGGACCGCTCTCGCCGTCGAGGAGGTCGCCGAGGCCGTGGAGGATCCGCTCCAGCTGCGCCTCGTCGACCGGGTAGACGGTGAAGAACTTGCCGCTGCTGCCGCGGTCCCCGTACTTGCTGTTGCGCATCTTGAGGATGCCGGCGCTGCGGATGAACTTGAAGGTGACCCGCTCGGCGACGCAGAAGTCCCAGACCAGGCCGAGGAGGCGGTCGGCGTTCTCGAGGGTGGCCGACACGTGGATCTTCCAGCCCTGGCCGGGCAGCCGGGTGCCGGGAGGGGTCATCAGCAGCCAGTGCGTGTTGTCGGTGCGGGTCCAGCCCTCCGGGAGGGGGCCGGTCACCGCCGGGAAGGCGCTGGCGTCGTCGGCGGCGGTGGCCGGTACGTCGTAGAACGGATTGCCGGGCTGGCAGTAGTTCATGTAGCGAAGATCCATGGTGCTCTCCGTTCGTGACGGTGGGTGGAGGGGCGGCGGCTACCGGCGCCAGAGCGGGGCGACGTACTTCGTGTACAGCCACTCGCCCAGCGGGAGCCGGCCGAGGTCGACCTGCGCCGCTCCGACGCGGTCGGCGGGGGCGTGGCCGACGGTCAGGGGGAGGCTGACGACGGGCATCCGCACCGGGGTCGCGGCCACCGGGAAGAACGCCGACATGGGTGCGGTGGCCTCGGTGCGGGTCAGCGCGGCGACGCTCGCGGTGCCGGTCTGCTCGCGGGTCATCAGCCCGGCCCGGTAGAAGCGGACCGGGGAGTCGGGGCGCACGGAGGACAGGTCGGCGGTGTCCGGCAGGACCAGCTCGACGCGGCCCCGGTCGTGGGCCACGTACCCGGCGGCGAGGGTGTACGGCGCCTTGACGAGGACCAGCGCGGCCCCGGCCGCGCCGGTGAGCAGCACGGCCGCGGCGATCGTGCGCCACAGCGGGGCGCCGGCGGTGCGGCCCTCGGCGGCGAGGCGGCTGAAGCCGAGGCCGAGACGGTAGACGAGGTAGCAGACGACCATCAGGACGGTGCTGGTGCCGACGGCGCCGAGCCGCTGGAGCAGGTCGGACCACAGGGCCAGGGCGCCGGCGATGACGTAGAGGGGGAAGGTCATGCAGGCCAGGCCGAAGGCCACCGCCCAGGGACGGGCGGGGAGTTCACGGGAGTAGCCGTGGCCGCCGAAGAGGATCTTCGCGAGGAAGCGGCGGGCGTCGGTCATGGCCCGGTCGCGCAGGTGCGGCACGTCGAGGTGGCTCATGAGGGCGATGTAGCCGTCGAGCTTCACGAAGGGCAGCAGGTTGACGACGCCGCTGGTGTAGGTGGCGACGGCGAAGACGAGGACGGCGTCGCGCAGGTCCGAGGGGCCGAGGGCCAGGGCGCTCAGGGCGGCGGCCCCGGCGATCACGGTCTGGGTCGCGATGCCGGCGAGGGCGACCCGGACGCGCTGTTCCTTGCGGGAGAGCCGCCAGCCGTCGGAGACGTCGCAGAAGAAGGCGGGCGACATGTAGAAGAGCATGAAGCCCATCCGGCTGGGCTTTCCGCCGTAGTACGTGAGGACCGCGCCGTGGCCGACCTCGTGGACGGCGGTGGTGGCGAGCACCCCGGCCATCACGCCGAAGTAGGCGTAGAAGGGGAGCGGCCGGCCGAGTGCGGCGTCGACCTCGGGTGTCATCAGCGCGAGGGCGAGGACTCCACCGAGGGCGAACAGGGCGGCGACGGCGGCCGAGGTCCGCCCGGCGAACAGGCGGATCACGGGGGCGAGGCGGGCCAGGAGCCGCTCGGGGTGCACGACCGTGAACTGGAGCGTCATCGGCGGCACGAAGCGGAACCAGGTGCTTCGGCGTTCGGCGGGCTTGCCGTCGTCGAGGACCTTGGTCTCGGCGAGCTTGTGCACGGCGGTCCCGACGTGCTGCGCGGTCCACGGCGGGCCGAGGACCTCGGCGAGGCCGGTGTGGTCGAGGGATCCGTCCATCGCCCGGACCAGGCGCGCCATGTCGGGCTGGAGGCGGAAGTGCTGGTGGTTGCCGCGCTGGAGGACCCAGGGCGCGCCGCTCTCGATGGGCTCGTGGATCTCCACGTTCGCGGCGATGCGCGGGCGTTCCAGGAGCGCGGGGTCCCAGTCGTCCGTGGTGGCGGCGGCCGGCTTGGGGGCCGCCTTCCGGATGAGCGTCTTGGTGGACATGTCTGGATCACGCCTTAGATGACGTCGCGGGAGAGCAGCAGCTGGCGGGCGGCGGTCCCGGCGGCGGCGAGCCAGCCGGCGAGGACCAGGAGGGCGAGCGGTACGGAGAGCAGTTCGGGCTTGCCGTCGAGGTAGACGGAGCTCATCGCGATGGTGGGCAGGTAGGCGGCCGCCTCCGGGGCGATCTCCTGGAGGCCCGGCTCGACGAGGAGGGTGAGCGCGATGACGGTGATGACGGTGGCGAGCTGGCTGCGGATGATCCAGCCGAGGAGCGCGCCCCAGGGGGCGGCGAGCACGTTCACGGTGATCACGCCGAGCACGATGCGGGTGGTGTGGCCGGTCCAGTCGCCGTCGTAGCCGAAGTGGCCGGGCAGGGTGAAGGCGCACAGCACGGCGAGGGCGGCGGCGAGGAGGCCGTTCAGGAGCCCGGCGGCGGTGGCGACGAGGGCCTTGGCGGACAGCAGCCGCAGCCGGCCGCCGCTCAGCAGGACCGAGCGGGCGATGGCGCCGGAGTTGTACTCGCGGGTGACGAGGATGGCGCCGAACACGGCGGACATCAGGAAGGTCATCATCCACGCCTGGGCCATGTCGTCGGTGACGGTGGCGGCGGTGGCCTTGCCGAGGGCGATGCTCTCGTCGCCCGTGGAGGCGTACCCGAAGCAGGTGAGCAGGGACATGAAGATCCCTGCGGTGGCGAGGATCAGCCAGGTGCGGCCCGTCCAGGCCTTCATCCACTCGCCGGCGAGGACGTTACGCATGGGTCGGCCTTTCGGTGCGCGCGGCGGTCCCGGTGTCCCCGTCCACCAGCGAGAAGAAGCGGTCTTCGAGGCGTTCGGCGCCGTCGGAGGTGAGCTCGGCGAGGGAGCCGGCGAAGCGCAGGGTGCGCTGGATGACGATCACGTCGTCGACGGTCTGCTCGACCTCGGCGAGGAGGTGGCTGGAGACCAGGACGGTGCGGCCCTCGGCGGCCAGGGCGCGCAGGGTGTCGCGCAGCCAGCGGATGCCGTCGGGGTCGAGGCCGTTGGCCGGCTCGTCCAGGATGAGGAGTTCGGGGTCGGCGAGCAGCGCGGTGGCGAGGGCCAGGCGCTGGCGCATGCCGGTGGAGTAGCCCTTGGCGGCGCGGTCGGCGCTGTCGGTGAGACCGACGCGTTCCAGTACCGCGTCGACGCGGGCGGCGGAGACACCGAGGGTACGGGCCCAGATCCGCAGGTCGCGGCGGCCGGAGGCGCCGGGGGTGGGGCCGATGCCGTCCATGCAGACGCCGACGCGGCGGGCCGCGTCGGGGAGTTCGGTGTACGGGTGCCCGAAGACGGTGGCGGTGCCGGAGGTGGGGCGGGCCAGGCCGAGCAGCATGCGCAGGGAGGTGGACTTGCCGGCGCCGTTGCGGCCGAGCAGTCCGGTCACCCGGCCGGGGCGGACCTCGAAGGTCACGTCCTGCACGGCGGTGAACCGGCCGAACTCCTTGGTGAGGCCCGACGCGCGGACGACGCCGGCGGCGCTCATCGCTTGCTCGCGGCGACGTTGGCGCCGACCTTGGCGGCGCAGGCGACCAGGCCCAGGCCGATGACCGCCATGACGGCGACGAGCGCGGCTCCGGTCAGCTGCGCGTTGGCGACGGCCAGTGCCAGCGCGAGCAGCGCGGCGGTCGTCCCCAGCTGTCCGTTCGTCCCCTTGCGGGGGTTCTCCTTCGGCATGTTGGCTCCCTCTTCCTTCTGCTCCGTGCGTGTGGTGCGTGATGCGGTGCGGGGGCCCGCGGGGGGGGGGTTTTCCCCCCCCCCCCCCCCCCCCCCCCCCTCCCCCCCCCCCCCCCCCCTCCCCCTTCCCCCAGGAGCCCCGGCTCACCGCTGGATCCCAGCACACGCATATACCCCCTCGAACGGACG
>NZ_JBVHWK010000009.1:196352-197099 GCF_055569445.1 Streptomyces sp. NPDC029122
GTCCTTTTGAGGGGTTTCTCTTTGGGCGTGTTGCCCCCCTCTCCCTTCTTCTCTTTTTGTGTGGTGCGTGAGGGGGTGTGGGGCCCGCCGGTGTTGCCTTCCCCCCCCCCCACGGGACCGGGTCACCCTGGGGGACCGGCGGTCCGGTCCGCTGTGATCGGGGTAGCCGTGGCTACCGGTGCGATCAGGTGGCGAGCGTGGCGCTCGCGACGGCGATGCCGCTGACGACCAGGCCCTGCTTGAAGCCGGACCAGAAGCCCGGGGCCTCCATGGCTTCCAGCTCCTGCATGCCGAGCTCGAGGTTCTCGATGGCGATGTCCTGCTTCAGAACGTCCTGCATGGGGTTCTCCCGTTTCCTCGTGTGGTTTCTCGGTGGGTGGAAGGCGTACCGCCGTGCGCGGTACGGGCTTCTCAGGTGGCGATGAGCGCCGCGGAGGCGACGTAGCTGCCGTAACCGGCGGCCGAGGCGACGACCACACCGGCGCCGACGCCGATGCCGGTCCACCAGCCCGGGGCCTCCATGGCCTCGAGCTCCTGCATGCCCAGCTCCAGGGCCGGGAAGGTCTCGATCGCGAGGTTGTCCTGCATGAGGGGTACTCCTTTTCCGTGGGTGTTCTTCAGCGCTTCGGTGCTTCAGCGCTTCGGTGCTTCGGTGGGTGGAAGGCGTACCGCCGTGCGCGGTACGGGCTTCTCAGGTGGCGATGAGCGCCGCGGAGGCGACGTAGCTGCCGTAACCGGCGGCCGAGG
>NZ_JBVHWK010000009.1:197196-222114 GCF_055569445.1 Streptomyces sp. NPDC029122
AGGCGACGACCACACCGGCGCCGACGCCGATGCCGGTCCACCAGCCCGGGGCCTCCATGGCCTCGAGCTCCTGCATGCCCAGCTCCAGGGCGGGGAAGGTCTCGATCGCGAGGTTGTCCTGCATGAGGGGTGCTCCTTTTCCGTAAGGGTCGTTCGGGGTGTGCTGCGTGCTCGGGATGTGCTCCCGTCCGCACCGCGCGGCCGTGCCTGCGGGTGCGGAAGTCCGTGGGTGGTGCGTACGGGCGCCGGGCGCGCCCGGTGGTGTCAGGCCGCCGCGGCCCCGGCCAGCAGGCCGTACACGTCGTCGGTCCGCAGGCCGCCGAGCATCGGCAGCCCGGCGCCCCAGGCGCGGACGGTGCGGCCGGCGATCTCGGCGAGCCGGTCGGGGCCCGCGCTGATGCCGCGGTCGATCCCCCAGGAGTCGACGAGGGCTTCGATGCCCGCCGCCGGGTCCTCGGGGAGGGTGTCCGGGTCGGTGGCCCGCAACCGGGACCACAGGCGCCGGAGCCTGACGTCCGAGCCGAGCCGTGTCTCGCCGGCGCAGACGGCCCGCCACAGGTGCGGCAGGATCGCCGCGACCGCGGTCATCTTGCGCACACCGAGGGCGGAGGACAGCTCGTTGGCGATGAGCCAGCCCTTGACCGCGTACAGGTCGCGGCCCAGGTGGGCCCATTCGGCGTGGCTGAGGCCGCTGAGCTTGGCGATCTCCAGCCGCAGCCGGTCGTCGGTGGGCCGTCCGGCGCGGCGCGCGTCGCGCACCTCGTGGCCCAGCAGCACCAGCCGTTCGGCGATGGTCTCCACCAGGGCGTCCTCGGTGGGCAGGTCCCCGTGGTCGCCGACGTACGGGCTGATCACGCGGTGCAGGGCTTCGAGGACCCCCTCGGCGATGAGTGCGTCGTCGAGGGTGGCGGTGGCGGCCGGGTCCAGGACGGCTGCCCTGGGCCGTAGGGCGGTGCCCATCACGAGCCGCTTGCCGAGGCCGGGGTAGCCGAGGCAGGCGACGCCGCTGGACTCGGTGCCGGTGCCGACCGTGGTGGGTACGGCGACCAGCGGGAGTCCGTGCCGGGTGTGGTGTCCGAGGACCAGCAGTCCGCTGCGCTGCGGCACCGTGAGGCGGGCGTACGCGTCGGGGTTGGTCCGCATCAGGGCGGCCAGCTTGGCCTGGTCGAGGAGGGAGCCGCCGCCGATGCCGACGATCAGCTCGGTGTCCGTGTCCGCGAGCCGGCCGGCGAGCGCGGCCACCGTGTCCAGGTCGCCGGGGCCGGACAGTTCCAGCACCGTCGTCCCGTACCGGTCCCCGGACAGCAGGGCGCGGATCCGGGAGGTGACCGGGGCGGCGGCGACCGCTTCGTCCACGAGGACGGTGATCCGCCGCTCGGGGCGTCCGGTGAACCAGGCGCCCAGGCTGTCGCAGCCGATCAGCTGCTGGGCCGGGGCGTGCCAGCCGGCGCTCACGCCAGGGCCTCCGCCGGGAGGGGCTCCGCGGCCGGGGTCTCCGCCGCCGGGGCGGTGGTCCGCGCCAGGTGGAGGTCCAGTCCGGCGGTGACGCGGGCCAGGAGTTCGGTGAGGTCGGCATCGGTGTAGGTGAGGGCGGGGAAGAGCTGTACCCCGTTCACCCCGGGGTGGACGATGGCGCCGGCCTCCCGGATCGCCCGCACCAGGGCGTGCACCTGGTCCTGCGGGAAGGGGGTGCCGTCCGGGTCGCACAGCCGGACGGAGCGGAAGCAGCCCAGGCCGGTGGTGGCCGCCACCCGGGGGTGGGTGGCGACGAGCGCGGCCAGTTCGGTGTCGAGCCGGGCCGACAGCCGCCGGCCGAGGGCGACCGCGTCGAGGCGGCGCATCTCGTCGAGGGTGGCGGTGATGGTGGCGCAGGTGACCGGGGTGCCGGCCTGGGTCTCGCCGTGGGTGAGGACCGCGCCGGCCTCGGTGAAGGCCTCCGCCACCTGGCGGGAGGCGATCACGACGGCGGCCGCGCTGGTGCCGTTGGTGAGTCCCTTGGAGGAGACGAGCAGGTCGGGCTGTTCGGCCCACTGCTGGGAGGCGAAGAGGCTGCCGGTGCGGCCGAAGCCGGTGGCGACCTCGTCGGCGACCAGCAGGAAGCCGTGCTCGCGGCGCAGCCGCAGCAGTTCGGCGAGGTACTCCTCGGTGAGGGGCACGGCGCCGCTGCCGAGCACCGGCTCGACGACGACGGCGGCGATCTGGCCGCCCTGGCGGGCCATGAGGGTGCCCAGTTCGGCCGGGTCGTTGGGGGTGACGTGGCGGACGAACCGCTGGTCGACTCCGTACAGCTGCTGTCCGAGGTCGTCACCGGTCAGCGCGAAGCTGCCGTAGGTCAGGCCGTGGTAGCTGCCGCGCAGCCCGACGACCACCTTGCGCTGCGGCTGTTCGCGCAGTGCGTGGTACTGCCGGGCGACCTTCATGACGAGGTCGTTGGCGGCGCCGCCCGAGGTGGAGAACAGCACCCGGCCGTAGTGGGCGGGACCGGCCGCTTCGACGAGGGCCTCGGCGGCGCGCCGGGCGTAGACGTTCTCGTAGCGGAAGACGGAGAGGTACGAGGCTTCGCGCAGGGCCTCGGCGGCGGCGCGGGCGATCTCCTCGTTGCCGTAGCCGATGTTGGTGTTCCACAGGCCGCTGGAGCCGTCGAGGAGTTCACGGCCGTCGGCGAAGCGGACCCGTACGCCGTGGGCGGAGACCGCGCAGGTGTCGTCGCGGCCCTGGTCCTGCGGTGCGGTCAGGGACGGCCACAGCGGGTGGTGGCCGGGGGGTGTCGTGGTCGTCCCGTTCACCGGGTCACCTCCGTTTCCAGCAGTACGTCGTGGTGGCGCTCGCCGACGGCGGGCAGCGGGTGCCGGGACAGGACGCGGAACCCGGCGGCGGCCAGTTCGGCCTCCAGCAGTGCGGCGGGCAGGACGCCGATGGTGGTGGTGCACACCTGCACGGGGCCTTCGTCGCCGATGGCGGCGGGGAAGAGCGTGACGGTGCGGCTGCCGGAGTCCGGTGTCCAGTGCTCGAAGAGGCGGTAGGCGCGGCCGCTGTCGGTGACGATCTCCATGTCGACCTCGGCGGGCCCGGCCGCCCCGGTGGCGGCCATGTCGACCGTCGAGAGCAGGAACCGGCCGCCGGGCTCGAGGTGTTCGCGCACCGCCCGGTACAGGCCGGTGCGTCCCTCGGGGTCGAGCAGGGAGATGGTGGTGGTGCCCAGCACGATCGCCCCGAAGCGCCGGCCGAGGTCGAAGTCGCTCATGTCGGCCCGTACGGGCAGGCAGCGCTCGCGCAGTGCGGGCGGCACCGCGGCGAGCCGCTCGTCGAGCAGCTCCAGCATGTACGGGGAGAGTTCGAGGGCGGTCACCTCGCGGCCCAGCGCCAGCAGGGGCAGCGTCAGGCGTCCGGAGCCGGCCGCCAGGTCGAGCACGGGGCCCGGGACGCGGCGGACCAGGGCGAGCAGCTCGCGCACCTCGTGGGTGCCGGTGCCGGCGAGGTCGTGGTAGACGGAGGCGCCGACCGCGTCGTACAGGTCGCACAGCACGGCCCGCCCGCCGAGGGAGGCGAGCAGCTCGCCGGCGCGTCCGGGGACGTCGGCGGGGGCGGGGACGCGGTGGCCCGCGTCGGACATGGGGGTGGTCGTCATGGTGGTCATGGCGGTCAGTGCCCCGCCGTCACGAGTTCGCCCGCACGGTCGCCGAGGACCGCCGCCGGGGCTCCGGCGGCAGCGCACAGGGCGACTCCCGCGTCCTCGAAGTACGCCGCGACCTGCTCCAGGCCCGCCCGGTCGGCGTAGGAGGCGCCCGCCTCCACCGAACCGGCGACCAGCAGCACTTCCGCGAAGGCGGCGGCGGCCCGGTCGAGGCCGAAGGTGCGCCCGCTCGCCGGGTCGTGGACGAAGGCGTCCCCGCCCGACCACAGCAGCAGCGGCAGCAGCGCGTCGGCGGTGTCCGCCTCGGCCCCGGCCGGGACGGAGGCGGCGGCGGAACCCAGCCGCCCGCCGAACCCGGACACCCGTACGCCGGCCAGGCCGCGGGCCCGCAGGTCGCGGATGGCGCCGACCGCCGCGAGGTACCGCCCCAGCCAGGGACGTTCCGCGGCCGGCCTCTGTCCGGCGGCGCCGGCGGGCAGCCAGCGGGTCTCCAGCCGCTCCAGGGTGTCCTCGCCGAGGACGCCGAGCCGGGCGCCGCCCGGGGTGGTGGACAGGAAGCCGTCCTGGTCGGCGTACAGGCGGTGGCGGGGGCCGTCGCCGGCCGGACCGGCACCGAGGGCGGGCAGGTCGGCGAGCTGGATGACGGGGTTGGTGAGGAAGTCCTGGAACTCCCCCGTCTGCCGGGCCTGGTCGGCGTCGGCGAGGTAGGCGTCGAGGTCCATGTCGTCGGCGACGCGGATCAGCGTCGGGCCGACCACGGACATGTAGGCGCTGACGCCGTAGTTCTGGATCTGGAGGTAGAAGTCGGTGCCGAGGGAGCATTCGGCGCCGGGCTCGCTCAGCGAGCCCTCGTAGCCGACGACGACGGGGCCTTCGGGGCCGGCCGTGTCCTCGGTGTGGCCGGGGGTGAACACCACGGAGTGCGGGCCGACGAGATCGGAGCCGAGCAGCGTGGAAAGGTGGTCCGGATTCTCCAGGACGACCGTCGCGGAGCCCGTCGCGGAAAGCTCCGCGCCCGGCTTTCCGGTACCCCAGAGCATCAGATGCCGTTTGATTCCCGCCATGACTCCCCCTTCAAGGAATGCGAAGCGATGCGAAGCGATTCGGTGGACGCGCCGACGCGCTGGACGCGCTGAAAGCGGCGGATGCGGTGGACTCGGTGTGCTCGGTCGAGTCGGTTGACTTTGTGGCCGCGGTGGACGCGGTGGCCGGACTCCGCCGGGGACGCGTCCGGGCAGGCCGGATCGGGGCCCGGCCCGAGTGGGGCCGGACCCGGACGGGGCCGGGGTCAGGCCAGGGCGGACAGAATCGTCCGGAGTTCTTCGGTGGCCGCCTGCGGGCCGAGGCAATTCGCCACGCCGGTGACGTTCAGGACGACTTCGTCGACGCCCGCCTCCTCGTACTCCTTCAGCTGCGCGACGAGTTCCGTGATGTCGCCGCTGAGGAATCCGCGCCCTTCGACGAGGGCCCGCGCGTCGAGCTCCCGGTCCGTGCCGGTGATCCCGATCCCGGACTTGCGCAGCATGTCGACGTAGTGCGGGAGCCCCAGGTGCGCGGCGTTGCTGGCCAGCGCGATCTCGCCGGGTGTCCGGTCGGCCCGGGCGAGGGCCAGGGGCACGATCGCGGTCAGCCTGGGCACCGGCCGGCCGGCCTTCGCCGCACCCTCGCGCAGCGCCGGCAGGACGGTGTCCCGCAGGTAGGCGGCCGGGGTCAGCCAGGTGATCGCCACGTCGGCGACCTCCCCGGCGAGCCGGGCCATGGCGGGCCGCAGCACGCCGAGCCCGATCTCCACCGGGGCGGAGGGGAAAGGCGCGAGCTGCGCGTCGCAGGTGACGTACTCGCCCTCCATCCGCACGTTCTCCCCGGCCAGCAGGCCGCGCACGGCCGTCAGGTACTCGCGGGCCGCGGTCAGTGGACTGCGGTACGGGGCCCCGCGCAGGGCCTGCTGGAGGGAGGGCGCCCCGGGCCCGAAGCCGGCGGTCACCGGCTGCCCGGTGGCCAGGGCCAGCGAGCGGGCCTGGAGCGCGGCCTCGTAGGGGTGGCGCAGCGGCATGAGCGTCACGCCCAGCCCGGTCGGGACCCGGAAGCCGGCTCCGGCGGCGTGGACGAACCCGTGGTGGGGTTCGACCATCAGGGACTGCCCCTGCCAGAGCCGCTGGGCGTGCGTCCAGTGGACGAGGCCGGCGTAGGGGAGGATCTGTTCCGGCCGGCGCGGCAGGAACGGTATGAGTACCGAGTAGGCGGTCATGGTGTCGTGCTCCCCTCTTCCTTCCTCGTACTGCGTTGCGGGATCTGCGTTGTGGGATCTGCGGCTCTGCGTTCTCAAACCCAGTCGAAGGTTTCACGCCGGTCGGAGTGGGGCTTGCCCGTGCCGGCGCAGTTCCGGAAGTCGATGTCCTCGAGTTCCACCACGGAGAGGAAGCAACGGGCCCTGTCGGCCGCCTGACCGGACGCGGTCAACGCGTCCTGGGCCGGCGGGTGGATGAAAGGCCCGGAGAAGGTGAGTCCGGCCGCCACCGCGAATCCCGCGATGACGGAGGCGATTCGAGCGCGCCCGCCGAGCTTGGTCTTCTTCATCGTTTCCCCCTGTGTGGATCGTCGTCGTTCCGACATGGATAAGACTGCCGTTCGCCGGTCGGACTTTCGAGCGAATCTGGACGCAGCTTCCTGCGTCGGTGTGTGCAACAAGCTGCACGGATGCGGGAACCAAGACCGGTAGGAATGCTTCCGTTACCCATGGTCAGCCGGTGTCCGCGTTCGTATGATCAGCCCACCGTGCTGACCACACGGAGCACCACCACAAGGGGGAACATTGCGCGCCGGAAGCCTCGTGCACTTGGGGATGACAACCGAGGACGAAGACCTGTACAGATGCCTGCTCCGCCTCACGGAGGGCACACCCGCCGTACTGGCCGAACACCTCGGGGCGCCGCTGCCCGAGGTGGAGGAGTGGCTGGCGCGGCTGGAATCGATGGAGCTGACCTCCCTGGCGGACAACGGCAGCATCCGGCCGGCCCCGCCCGCGATCGCCGTGCAGCGGCTCATCGACCTGCGGCTGAGGGAACTGCAGGAGGAGCTGCGGCGGGTGACGGCCGAGCAGCGGGTGGTGGAATCGCTGCTGGCGGAGCGGGACGCGGTACGCCCGGTCATGCGCGGGGCGTCGGAGCGGCCGGCCATCGAGCGGGTGGAGGGGACGCCCAACGTCCGGGCGGTGATCGACGAGCTGACGTTCTTCACCCGTGAGGAGGGGCTGACCACCCAGCCGCACGGGGCGCTCAGCGCCGCCAGCATCGAGGCGTCGCGCCCGCTGGACGCCCGCATCCTGCGGCGGGGCATCAAGATGCGCACGATCATGCGCCCGGCGGCGGTGGAGGACGCCCCGACGCTGGACTACCTCCAGGAGATCTCGGCGATGGGCGCCGACATCCGGATCTCGGACAAGCCGCTGGAACGGATGCTGGTCTTCGACCGGGCGGCGGCTCTGACCCCGATCGACCCGCAGGACCCGCGCCTGGGGGCGCTGGTGATCCGCGAGACGGGACTGGTGGCCAACCTGGTCTCGCTGTTCGAGCGGATGTGGTCGGACTCGGTCCCGCTGGCGGAGGCGGTCGCGGCCCGCCAGGGCCCGGAGGGCGGGCTGAGCGAGATCGAGCTCAAGGTGCTGACGACCATGTACCAGGCGGAGAAGGACGAGTCCGGGGCCCGCGAGGTGGGCGTATCGGTCCGCACGTACCGCAAGTACGTGGCGGACCTGATGCACCGCCTGGGAGCGACGAACCGCTTCCAGGCGGCCCTCCTGGCCCGCGACCACGGCTGGATCTGAGGAACCGCCCGGTGAGCACGTGGAGGGCCCGACGCGGGTCGGGCCCTCCGCGGACGCGGGGGCTTCGTCCCCGAAGGACCGGCCGGGCGGGGGGTACCGCCTAGCCTGGCGGCATGAGCGACAGCAGCAGCGAGTTCCACGACGTACTGCACTCCCTGCGGGTGTGGGAGGCGCCGCTTCCCGGCTTCGATCCGGCCGCTGCCCCCGCCGCGCCGTCGGCGCTGTTCCGGGAGTGGTTCCTGCACGCCGCCCGGGCGGGGCAGCCGGAGCCGCACACGATGAGCCTGGCGACGGTCGATGCCGAGGGGCGGCCGGACGTGCGCGTGGTGATGCTGCACGACGCCGACGAGCGGGGCTGGCACTTCGCCTCCCACTCCACGAGCGCGAAGGGCCGCCAGCTGGCCGGCCGGGCCGACGCGGCGCTGGGTTTCTACTGGCCGTCGGTGGGCCGGCAGGTGCGGGTCCGGGGCCGGGTCGTGGCCTGCGGGCCCGAGGAGAGCCGGGCGGACCTGGCGGTGCGTTCGCGCGGGGCGCTGGCGGCCGCGCTGACCGGCCGGCAGAGCGAGGTGCTGGGCTCCGCCGAGGAGCTGGCGCGGGCCTCGGCGGCGGCGTGGGAGCGGGCCGCGGCGGAGCCGGACGCGCCGGCGCCGACCTGGACTCGGTACGTACTGGAGCCCGCGGAGGCGGAGTTCTTCCAGGGTGACGCCGCGCGCCGGCACGTCCGCCTGCGCTACCGCCGCTCGGCCGGGGACTCCTGGCTGCGGGAGCTGCTCTGGCCCTGAGCGGCGGGCCCGTCCGGCCGGAACACCGCGACCCGCACCCCCTCGGCGGCCTCCCGGAAGGCGACCCGCAGGGGCATGCCGACGCGCAGGTCCTCGTACGGGCAGTCGACGACCTCGGTCATCATCCGGGGGCCCTCCTCGAGGTCGACGACGGCCGCCGCGTAGGGGACGCGCGCACCGAAGGGCGGGAGGTCGTTGCGGTGGACGACGGACCAGGTGTAGAGGGTGGCGCGGCCGCTCGCCGGCTCCCAGGCGACGCGGTCCTCGCCGGCCCAGCACAGGGGGCAGAACTCCCGCGGGTAGTGGTGGGCGCGCCCGCAGTCGGCGCAGCGGCGCAGCAGGAGGCGGCCTTCGGCGGCGGCGTCCCAGTAGGGGCGGGTGAACTCGTCCGGCTCGGGGAGGTCGTACCGTACGGCGCTCACAGCAGGATTCCGATCGTCGCGTCGAGGGACCAGGTCTGCCAGGACATCGTGAGGAGCGCGACGAGCGAGATGAGCGCCATCATCGCGTTCTGCCCCTGTTCGGCCCAGTCGTGGATCATCAGGACCAGGTAGAGCAGGTTCAGGAGCAGTCCGCCGACGAGGGCGACCGGGGTGAGGAAGCCGAGCACCAGGCCGAGTCCGAGCGCGAGTTCGGCGTAGACGACGGTGTACGCCATCAGCCTGGGCCGGGGCCGGACGACCGTGTCGAAGCCGGTCCTGACGAAGGGCCAGCGGTGTTTCCCGGCGACGTCGGCGGCCCAGGCGATGCCGGTGCCGCGCTCGAACCAGCCCTTCTTGTCCTTGTGCCGCCAGCTCTCCAGCCACCACAGGCCGAGGCCTATCCGCAGCACGGCGAGCCATTCGGCGCCGGTGAGCCAGATGGTCTGCACGGTTCGCCCCTCCACCCCTCGACCTGACGGTACGTCAGTTCAGCGGATCGGAGCGGATCGCGCAAGGCCCCGCGTCAGGGTGCCGAGAACAGCCGCCCGTACCCGGTGACCCCGCCCGCCGGCTCGCCCGCCGCGCGCAGGGCGGCCCACAGCAGCACCTGGTTCGCGGTCAGCACCGGCCGGTCCAGCTCCGCCTCCAGGGCCTCGATCACCCCGACGGCCCGGAAGCCGTTGCCGCCGACGACCACCGCCTCGGCCTCGTCGGGGACCTGCTCCAGCACCCAGCCGTATAGGGCGTCCGGCCGGATCAGCGCCTGCCCGCTGGGCAGCCCGCACGGGGCGGCGTACGGAACCCCGAACCCCGCCTCCTCGTAGTAGCCCCGCCCCAGGTCGCTCAGGGTGGCGTCGAACCAGGGCGGATCGACCAGCGCGAGCCGCGCGACCTCGAGCGCGCGCAGCGCCTCGACGGCGGCGGCGCAGGTGGCGACCACGGGGAGCCCGCCGGCGCGCTCGCGCAGCCGGTCGAGCATGTACGCCTCCCCGCGCGCGCCGATCACGTACGCGGAGCTGGTGAAGGCGTAGGCGATCGCCGCCACCGGCGCGGCGGCGAGCAGCTCGGCCGCGTCGTCCACGTGCGGCGGCTCGGCGAAGGCCCGCACCGGGGCGAGCGGCACGGTCGGCCCCATCGCGCCGCCGGGCCCCATCGCGGCGAACGGCACCCGGGCGGCGTGCAGGCCCACGTCCGACGGGGCCATGGCGCGCAGCTCCGATTCGGGGCCGACGTCGGCGTGGGGGGTGAGGACACCGAGGCGGACGCGTACGTCCCACCCGTCGGGCTGCCACATCGCGCACGCACTCCTCTCCGGGTCGGATGCCCCACTTTGTCATCACTCGCACCGTCGCGGCTGCGGGCCGCGCCGGGCCACCGCCCGCCCGTGATCGATCCGCAATCGATTCCCTCCTCGTCCGAGACCCATCAACGCTCGGTGTCGATACGCTCACTGCCCATGTCCGAGCCCGACCTGACCTCCACCGAGCCCCGCCCCGTGTACGTGATCGGCGCGGGCCCCGGCGGCCTCGCCGTCGCCGCCGCTCTGCGCGCCCGCGGGGTGCGCGCGGTGGTCGTCGAGCGGTCCGGCGCGGTCGGCGCCTCCTGGCGCGGCCACTACGAGCGGCTGCGGCTGCACACCACCCGGCGGCTGTCGGCCCTGCCCGGGCTGGCGATCCCGCGCCGGTTCGGACGCTGGGTCGCGCGGGCCGACGTGGTCCGGTACCTGGAGAAGTACGCCGAGTTCCACGAGCTGGAGCTGGTGACCGGGGTCGAGGTGACCCGGATCGAGCCCGCCGCCGACGGGGACGGCTGGACCCTGCACGCCTCCGGCGGGCGTCTGCTCGCGGCCCGCGCGGTGGTGGTGGCGACGGGCTACAACCACACCCCCGCGCTCCCCGACTGGCCGGGCCGCGACACGTACACCGGACGGCTGCTGCACGCCCGCGACTACCGCGCCCCGGCCCCCTACGCCGGGCAGGACGTGCTCGTCGTCGGCGTCGGCAACACCGGCGCCGAGATAGCCGTGGACCTCGCCGAGGGCGGGGCCGCCCGGGTGCGGCTCGCCGTGCGCACCGCCCCGCACATCGTGCGCCGCTCCACCCTGGGCTGGCCGGCGCAGCGCACCGGCATCCTGGTGCGCCGGCTCCCCGTCCGGCTGGTGGACCGGCTGGGGGCGCTCGCGGCCAGGACCGTCCCCGACCTGTCGGCGTACGGACTCCCGCGCCCGGACACCGGCCTGTACAGCAGGGTCCGGCAGGGGGCGGTGCCGGTGCAGGACGTCGGCCTGGTCAAGGCCGTGCGCACGGGCCGGGTGGAACCGGTGGCCGCCGTGGCCGCCTTCGACGGCGCCGAGGTGGTGCTGGCCGACGGTACGCGGATCACCCCGGACGCCGTGGTGGCGGCGACGGGCTACCGGCGCGGGCTGGAGGGGCTGGTGGGCCACCTGGACGTGCTGGACGACCGCGGGCGCCCCGTCTCCCACGGCGCCCGCGCCCCCCGGAACGCCCCGGGCCTCCACTTCACCGGGTACACGAACCCGATCAGCGGCATGTTCCGCGAGCTGTCCCTCGACGCCGTACGCATAGCCAGGGCCCTCTCCCGTCACTAGAGGGCCGAAATCACCTCTGTACCGGACCGGACGCCTCTGCCACCGTTCAAGCACATCACCTCCACCAGCTTTCCTGCGCATCCCTGTTCCTGACGACGCGTCAGTTCAGTAATCTGACTACGCGTCAGCTAGGGACTCATCGAGCAGGGCGGGCGAAGCGATGCTTGGATCTACTCACGGCACCCTCACCACCGACTTCCGCGCACGCGTCGAGGCCTGCGGGGAGACCCCAAGGACGGCCGTCCACTCCAGGGCCACCGCCGAGGACACGGCCGCGCTGGACGTCAGCGGACGCCCCCTGCACTCCGACGTGCCCGACCTGGACCGGTTCTTCCGACCCGAGTCCGTGGCGGTCATCGGCGCCTCCGACGCCGAGGGCAGGCCCAACACCGGCATCACCCGCCAGCTCATCGCCTGGGCCGAACGCGTCGGCGCCCGCGTCCACCCCGTACACCCCACCCGCACCACCGTGTTCGGCCTGCCCTGCCACCTCTCCGTGGCCGCGCTGCCGGAACAGGTCGACCTCGCGGTGCTCCTCGTCGCCGACCCCGTTCCGGTCATCGAGGAACTCGCCGACACCAAGGTCAAGTTCGCCGTCGCCTTCGCCTCCGGCTTCGCCGAGACGGGCGACGCGGGCGCCGCCGCCCAGGCCCGCCTCGCCGCCGCCGTCCGCCGCTCCGGACTGCGCCTGCTCGGGCCCAACACCAACCTCAACGCCTTCCAGGAGTTCCGCGACGACCTCGACGGCCCCGCCATCGCCCTCATCACCCAGTCCGGCCATCAGGGCCGGCCCGTCTACACCCTCCAGGAGCTGGGCATCCGCCTCTCCCACTGGGCGCCGACCGGCAACGAGGCCGACCTCGAAACCTCCGACTTCATCTCCTACTTCGCCGAGCGGCCCGAGGTCGGGGCCATCGCCTGCTACGTCGAAGGCCTCAAGGACGGCCGCTCCTTCCTCCTGGCGGCCGACCGCGCCGCCCGCAACAAGGTCCCCGTCGTCGCCGTCAAGGTCGGCCGCACCGAGACCGGAGCCCGCACGGCCGCCTCCCACACCGGCAAGCTCACCGGGGCCGACACCGTCGTGGACGCCGCGATGCGGCAGTTCGGGGTCATCCGGGTCGACGGACTGGACGAGCTCCAGGACACCGCCGCCCTCCTGGCCCGGGCCCGGCCGCCACGGGCCGACGGGGTCGTCGTGTACTCCATCTCCGGCGGCACCGGCGCCCACTTCTCCGACCTCGCCACCGAGGCGGGCCTGACCCTGCCGACCCTCTCCGAGGCCAAGCAGGCCGAGCTCCACCAGTGGATCCCCTCCTACCTCGACGTGGCCAACCCCGTCGACAACGGCGGCCACCCGGTGGGCGACTGGCGCGGCCGCAAAATCATCGACGCGCTCCTCGCCGACCCCTCGGTCGGCGTCCTCATCTGCCCGATCACCGGCCCCTTCCCCCCGATGAGCGACCGGCTCGCGCGGGACCTCGTCGACGCCGCCGAAGCCACCGACAAGCTGGTCTGCGTCATCTGGGGCTCCCCCGTCGGCACCGAGGAGGCCTACCGCACCACCCTCCTCGGCTCCTCCCGCGTGGCCACCTTCCGCACCTTCGGCAACTGCATCACCGCCGTCCGCGCCTACCTCGGACACCACCGCTTCACCGCCTCCTACCGCTCCCCCTTCGCCGACGCCCCCCGCACCCCCTCCCCCTCCCACCGCAAGGCCCATGCCCTGATGCGCCCCGGCCAGCAGCTCAGCGAACACGCCGCCAAGCAGCTGCTGCGCGCCTACGGCATCCGCGTCCCGCGCGAGCAGCTGGTGACCAGCGCGGCGGCCGCCGTCCGCGCGGCCGGCCTGGTCGGCTACCCGGTCGTCATGAAGGCCTCGGCGCCCCAGCTGGCCCACAAGACGGAACTCGGCCTGGTCAAGGTCGGCCTCACCTCGGCGAGCCAGATCCGCGACGCGTACCGCGAACTGACGGACATAGCCCGCTACGAGAACGTCCCCCTGGACGGCATCCTGGTCTGCCAGATGATCGAACGCGGCGTCGAGATGGTCGTCGGCGTCACCCAGGACCCCCTCTTCGGCCCCACCGTCACGGTCGGCCTGGGCGGCGTCCTGGTGGAGGTCCTGGGCGACACGGCGGTCCGCGTACCCCCCTTCGGGGAGGACCAGGCCCGCACGATGCTCCGCGAACTCCGCGGGCACGCCCTGCTGGAAGGCGTACGCGGGGCACCCCCGGCGGACGTGGACGCGCTGGTGGAGGTCGTCCTGCGGGTGCAGCGGATGGCGCTGGAACTGGGCGGTGAACTCTCCGAGCTGGACATCAACCCCCTGATGGTCCTCCCCCGCGGCCAGGGCGCGGTGGCGCTGGACGCGCTGGCCGTCTGCCTCTGACGCCGCTGCGCGGGGCCGTCCCCGACCCGCCCTTCGCCCGTTCCCCGGAGCTCCGCCCCGGCCCCCTCCTGGGGGCTCCGCCCCCAGCCCCCCGCGCCTCAAACGCCGGCGAGGCTGAAGTGGCCGACCAAGCCGGAGTTGCCAGCAGCACGCCTGCCCGGGCAAAAACACGGGGGCGGTCGCAGAGCAACGTGAGGGGGCGGGGACGGGGTGGGGTGTCGTCCGGGGCTAAAACGAGATGAATTCGGCGCCCGGTACCCCGTACCACTCAGACCCGGAACAGGCGCCGAACATCGAAGCCCGCCCCGGACGACACCCCACCCCGGCACCGACCCCGACCCGAAGCCACCCCACCCGAACCCCTCCCGGCCAGGGCAACGGCAACCACCCCGACAGGAGCCCCCGCACCCCATGGACGAGATCCTGCACCGCGTCGAGGCCAGCGTCAGCTGGATCACCCTCAACCGCCCCGACGCCATGAACGCCCTCACCCCGGACCAGCGCGACCGCGTCATCTCCCTGCTCGGCACCGCCTCCGCCGACCCCGGCATCCGCGCCGTCGTCCTCACCGCCACCGGCAAGGGCTTCTGCGCCGGCGCCGACCTGCGCGGCGGGCCGGTCACCGGCGACGGCGTCACCGGCGACCGCGTCGCCGGTGACGTCGCCCGTATGATCCGCCTCGGCGCCCAACGCCTGATCACCGCGGTCCTCGACTGCGAGAAGCCCGTCATCGCCGCGGTCAACGGCACCGCCGCCGGCATCGGCGCCCACCTCGCCCTCGCCTGCGACCTCGTCATCGCCGCCGAAACGGCCCGCTTCATCGAGGTGTTCGTCCGCCGCGGCCTCGTCCCCGACGGTGCGGGCGCCTACCTCCTGCCCCGCCTCCTCGGCCCCCAGAAGGCCAAGGAGCTGATGTTCTTCGGTGACGCCGTCCCCGCCCAGGAGGCAGCCCGCCTCGGCCTGGTCAACCGGGTGGTCCCGGCCGACGGGCTGGAGGCCGCCGCCCGCGACTGGGCGGAACGCCTCGCGCAGGGCCCGACCCGTGCCCTCGCGCTCACGAAGCAGCTGGTCAACGCCTCCCTCGACGGCGACCGCGCCACCGCCCTCGCCGCCGAGGCCACCGCCCAGGAGCTCAACATGACCACCGCCGACGCGAACGAGGGCGTGGCGAGCTTCGTGGAGCGCCGCACCCCGAAGTACCTGGGCCGCTGACGGCCCGCCCGGCGGGGCGCGCACCCCGCCGGCCGGCCCCCGCCCCGGCCCCGCTACCTCCGCGGCTCCGGCTTCAGCAGCGCGAACACCGCGCCCGCGGGGTCGGAGGCCCAGGCGATCCGGCCGACCTCGGGCACGTCCTCCGCCGGCATCAGCACCGCGCCGCCGTTCTCCTCGACCGCCGCGACGGTGGCGTCCACGTCCGCCACCTGGAAGTACGGCACCCACCGCGGCACCATCGTCGACGCGCCGCCCGCGCCCTCGCCCTGCGGCGCGACCCCGCCGAAGGACCCCTCCTCCTGGTCCCCGTCGCCGACGCTCAGCACCCGGTACGTCATCCCCGGCGCCTCCATCTCGGTGTACCGCCAGCCGAACACCCCGGTGTAGAACCGGATCGCGGCGACCGGGTCCGGTACGTGGAGCTCCGCCCACACCAGCGCGTTCTCCTCGGAGGCGACCTCCAGCCCGCCGGTCTTCCCGGGCTGCCAGGCGGCGAACTGCGCGCCCTGCGGGTCGGTGAACTGGGCCAGCCAGCCCTCGCCCATGACGTCCATGGGCTCCATCCGCACCTGCCCGCCCCCGGCCCGCACGGCTTCGGCCGTGGCCCGCATGTCGGGGCTCTGGAAGTGCACCATCCACGCCGACCGTGCGCCCTCCTCGGTGAGCGGACCGAGCGCGGCCACGGTCTTCCCGCCGAGCCGGAAGAAGCCGTACCCGCCCGCCTCGGGTCCGGCGGAGACGAACTCCCAGCCGAAGACCGCCCGGTAGAAGGCGGCGGCCGCGCCGGTGTCGGGGCTGCCGAGGTCGAGCCAGTTGGGTGAGCCGGTACGGAAGGCGGTGCCGAGCATGGGGTCCTCCTGCGGGTGGGGCGACACGGTCGCTGGCCACCTTGCCCACGCCTCGCGCACGCGACGGCGTACGGGCGCCCGAGGCCGGGTGGATTCACCCGTTCGGGGGTCGCGGGCGGCGGCCCTCAGCCCCCGACGGCGAGTCCGACGCCGAACAGCAGCAGCACCAGCAGACCGGCCACCGTGACGCCGACGCCCCGCGCGAGCATCGTCAGCGGCCCCGCGTCCCGCGCGCGGGCGTACAGCGCCCCGGTCACCGGCAGCACCGCGAGCCCGGCCACCCACGCCCAGGCCGGCCCGAAGGGCAGCCCGCGCCGCCACCCCTCGGCCGCGTACAGCGCGGCGAGGGCCGCTCCCAGCGGGACGGCCAGGGCGGCGGCGGGGAGGCCGGTGCGGCGGCCCAGCGCCCGGGCCGCGGCGGTGACGGGCAGCGCGAACAGGACGGTGTGCAGCAGCCCCAGCAGCGGGAACAGCACGATCCCGAAGCAGAGCAGGAGCAGGAGCCCGAAGGCCCCGCCGTCGGCGGGGTTCCAGTCCGGCTGCCGCGAGGCGTGCAGCACGGAGACCCCCAACAGCAGCAGCGGCTGTCCGGCGGCCATGGCCGCCGCCCCGGGCAGCTCCCGGCTCCAGACCGATGCCGGCCCGCGCACGCCCGGCCCGCGCACCACACCCGGCTCCCGCACCTCGTGCGCCACCCCGCCCCACCCACCCCACTTGAACACGTTCAATTAACCGGTACCCTATACCCGGCACCCCTCCGCACCCCCGACCGGACCCCCCGCCCCCTTCCCATCTGACGCCCCGTCAGCTTCAATCGTCGGTGTGATGGGACACGCAGGGATGGCGGCCACCGTCGTCCGATACCTCAGGTCAGCCGGCTCCCCCACCTCCGGCGGGCAGGCCGACGCTCCCCCGGACTTCGTCCCGGGGTACCCGCGGCCCCGCCCCGGCCTGCGGGCCGTCGGCGAGGACGAGCGCGCGCCCGTCAGCCCAGCCGAGTTCCGGGCCGTACTGGGCAACTTCGCGAGCGGGGTCACGGTCATCACCGCCCCGCCCGCCGACGGCGAGGAGGGCCCGGCCGGGTTCGCCTGCCAGTCCTTCGCCTCGCTCTCCCTCGACCCGCCCCTGGTCGCCTTCATGGTGGCCCGTACCTCGGCCACCTGGCCGCGCATCGCCCGCGCCGGGGTGTTCTGCGTCAACATCCTCGGGGCCGAGCAGGGCGGGTTGTGCCGGGCCTTCGCGGTGAGCGGCGCCGACAAGTTCGCCGGGGTCTCCCACCGGCCCGCCCCCGCGACCGGATCCCCGCGGCTGGACGACGTACCGGCCTGGATCGACTGCCGGATCCACGCCGTCCACACCGGCGGCGACCACCTCATCGTCGTGGGCCGGGTCGAAGCCATGGGCGCGGCCGACGAGGGCGACCCGCTGCTCTTCCACAAGGGCCGCTTCGCCCGCCTGGCCGACTGACCCGCCGCCCGGCCTCGGGCCCTCCTCGCTCCCCGCGCCGGCTCGGGCGCCGGAGCCGGCCTGAGGGCCCGGCGCGCACGAGGGACTCCGTACGCACGCGGGCCGGCCGGATCAGAACGTGAGCACCCCGCGCGCGACCCGCCCGTGGTGGGCGTCGTCCGCGGCCTTCGCGAAGTCCTCCACCGGGTAGACCTCCGTCACCAGCTCGTCCAGCAGCAGCTTCCCCTGCCGGTAGAGCTCCGCGTAGAGGGCGATGTCGCGCTGGGGGCGCGAGGACCCGTACCGACAGCCCATGATCGTCTTGTCCAGGTACATGGAGGACACCAGGAAGGACGCCTCCTCCTGGAAGCCGGGCACCCCGAGCAGCACCGCCTGCCCGTGCCGGTCGAGGAGGTCGACGGCCTGCCGGATCAGCTTGACGTCGCCCACGCACTCGAAGGCGTGGTCCGCGCCCGTCGGGAGGACCTCCCGGACCGCCGCCGAGGTGTCGGCCACGGCCGAGGCGTCCACGAAGTGGGTGGCGCCGAACTGCCGGGCCACCGCCTCCTTCGCCGGGTTCGCGTCCACCGCGACGATGACCGCCGCGCCCGCGATCCGGGCGCCCTGGATGACGTTGAGCCCGATCCCGCCGGTCCCGATCACCACGACCGTCTCCCCGAGGCCCACCTTCGCCCGGTTGAGGACCGCGCCCACCCCGGTGAGCACCCCGCAGCCGATCAGCGCGGCCGAGGTCAGCGGGACGTCCTTCGGGATCTTCACCGCCTGCACGGCCTTGACCAGGGTCCGCTCCGCGAACGCCGAGTTGGAGGCGAACTGGAACAGCGGCTTTCCGTCCCGCGAGAAGGGCCGGTCCGGCATCCCGATCGCCTTGCGGCACATCGTCGGACGGCCCCGGTCGCAGTCCGCGCAGGCCCCGCAGTTGGCGAGGGTGGACAGCGCCACGTGGTCACCGGGCGCCACGTGCGTCACCCCCGCCCCCACGGCCTCGACCACGCCGGCGCCCTCGTGCCCGAGCACGACCGGCGGCGGGAAGGGGATCGTCCCGTCGATCACCGACAGGTCGCTGTGGCACAGGCCGGCCGCCGCTATCGCGACCAGCACCTCCCCCGGCCCCGGATCCCGGATCTCCAGGTCCCCGACCACCTGGGCCTGCTTGCCGTCGAACACGACGCCTCTCACCTGGGCTCCTTAGGCAGGCCGAGCACCCGCTCGGCGATGATGTTCCGCTGGATCTCGTCCGAGCCGCCGTAGATCGTGTCGGCCCGGGTGAACAGGAAGAGGCGCTGTTCCTCGTCGAGCCCGCGTTCGTACGGGTCCCCCCGCGCCCAGAGCCCGGGTCCGGCCGTCGCGGCCGCACCCCGCACCTGGACGGCCAGTTCCCCGAGCCGCCGGTGCCACCCGCCCCACAGCAGCTTCGCCACGCTGGGCGCGCCGGCGTCGCCCGCGGCCCCCAGCGTCCGCAGGGCGTTCCAGCGCATGGTGCGCAGCTCCGCCCACTGCCGTACGAGGCGCTCGCGCAGGACCGGATCCGGCGCGCCCGAAGCCGCGTACGCCTTGACCACGCGCTCCAGTTCGGCGGCGAAGCCGATCTGCTGGACGAGGGTGGAGACGCCGCGTTCCAGGGCGAGCAGGCCCATGGCGACGGCCCAGCCGTTGCCCTCGCCGCCGACGACCTCCCGCGCCACGGCCCCGTCGAAGAAGACCTCGTTGAACTCCGCCGTCCCGGACATCTGCCGGATCGGCCGGACCTCCACCCTGCCCGGCTGGTCCATGCGGACGAGGAGGAAGGACAGCCCCCGGTGGCGGCGGGACCCGGCCTCGGTGCGGGCCAGGACGAAGCACCAGTCGGCCTCGCGGGCCAGGGAGGTCCAGATCTTCTGCCCGGTGACGCGCAGCAGCCCGTCCGCCGTGTCGCGCACCGCGGCCGTGCGCACCCCGGCGAGGTCGGATCCGGCGCCGGGCTCGCTGTAGCCCTGGCACCACAGCTCCTCGCCGCGGGCGATCGGGGGCAGGTAGCGGGCCTTCTGCTCGCGGCTGCCGTAGGCGATCAGGGTGGGGGCGAGGAGGTTCTCGCCGATGTGGCCGACCCGGGCGGGGGCGCGCAGCGCCGCGTACTCCTCGGCCCACACCACCTGTCCGGTGAGGGAGAGCCGCCGGTTGCCGTAGCCCTCCTCCTGCCAGCCCTGGCCGATCCAGCCGCCGCGGCCCAGCTCGCGCTCCCAGTCGCGGCGGATCCCGGCGCCTTCGTGTTCGCTGCCCGGTCCGCCGAGGCCGGCGGCCCGCGCGTACGGGCCCACGAGGTGCCCGGTGAGCCATGCGCGGGCACGGGCGCGCAGCTCTTCGTCCTCGGGCCCGAAGCTGAAGTCCACGGCGCTCCCTCTCAGGCGTTGGGCCGGTCCTTGGCGGCGGCGGCCTTGGCCATGGCTTCGAGCTGGGCGAGCATCGGCATCGGGTCGGTGCCGACGGTCCCGGGGAGGAAGTCGGCGATCTTCTCGGGGGTCCAGGCGCCTTCGGCGTAACCGGCGCGGAGCTCGCGCGGCTGGGCCCATACGGCGATCTTGGGGCCGGCGATCGTGTAGACCTGCCCGGTGATTCCCTCGGCCTTGGCGCGGTCGCTGAGGAGGTAGGTGACGAGCGCGGCGACGTCCTCGGGCTCGCCGATCTCCTTGAGCTCCATCGGCACGTTGGCCGACATCCGGGTCCGGGCGACGGGCGCGACGGCGTTGGCGGTGACCCCGTACTTGTTGAGCCCGAGGGCGGCGCTGCGGACGAGGGAGATGATCCCGCCCTTGGCGGCGCTGTAGTTGGCCTGGGCGACGGATCCGGTGTGGTTGCCGCTGGTGAAGCCGATGAGCGTGCCGGAGCCCTGCCGGCGCATGACGGCGGAGGCGGCGCGGAAGACGGTGAAGGTGCCCTTGAGGTGGGTGGCGACGACGGGGTCCCACTCCTCCTCGGACATGTTGAACAGCATCCGCTCGCGCAGGATCCCGGCGACGCAGACGACGCCGTCGAGGCGCCCGTACTCGGCGAGGGCGGTGTCCACGACGCGCTGGCCGCCGGCCATGGTGGAGATGTCGTCGGCGACGGCGACGGCCTCGCCGCCGGCGGCGTGGATCTCCTTGACCACGTCCTGCGCGACCTCGCTGGCCGGTTCGCCGCCCCCGATCCCGACGCCGTGGTCGTTGACGACGACCTTGGCGCCCTCGGCGGCGGCGGCGAGCGCCACCGCCCGGCCGATGCCCCGGCCCGCACCGGTGACGGCGACCGCCTTGCCTGCCAAGAAGTTCCCCACGGCCGACCCCTTCCCGTGTTTTCTGACGGACCGTTAGATTCTATGACCAGTCGGATCCCTTCACACAAGCCCCGGGCCCCTAGGAGCTGATGGCCGGTGACCCTCCCTCCCGAGTTCCACGACATCGCCAAGCGCGTCAACAACTGGGGCCGCTGGGGCGCCGACGACGAGATCGGCACCCTGAACCTGATCACCGACGAGGTGGTGCGCGCCGCCGCCACGGAGGTCCGTACGGGCCGCCGGGTCCCCCTCGCGCTCCCCCTGCAGGAGGACGGCGTCCAGGCGGGCCTCATCCCGGGCCGGGTCAACCCCCTCCACACCATGGTCCAGATCAACCAGGAGCTCTTCGGCCCCGGCACGGTGGCGTGCAGCGACGACGCCGTGACGATGGGCCTCCAGTCGGCCACCCACTGGGACGCCCTGACCCACGTCTCGCACTCGGGCCGCATCTACAACGGCCGCCCGGCGTCGACGATCACCGCGCACGGGCGCTCGGAGTTCAGCGGCATCGACAAGGCCCGGCACATCGTCTCGCGCGGGGTCCTGCTGGACGTCGCCCGCGCCAAGGACCTGGACCGCCTCCCGGGCGACCACGCGGTCACCCCGGAAGATCTCGCGGAGGCGGAGGAGTTCGGCGGCGTCACGGTCCGCGCGGGCGACGTCGTCCTCGTCCGCACCGGCCAGGTCCGGGCCTACCTGGCGGGCGACAAGCACGGCTACGGATTCCCCTCCCCCGGCCTCTCCGTCCGCACCCCGCAGTGGTTCCACGCGCGGGACGTGGCGGCCGTCGCGAACGACACCCTCACCTTCGAGATCTTCCCGCCGGAGATCGAGAACCTCTGGCTGCCGGTGCACGCCCTCGACCTGGTGGAGATGGGCATGCACCAGGGCCAGAACTGGAACCTGGAGGAACTGTCCACAGCCTGTGCGGAAGCGGGCCGGTACTCCTTCCTCCTCTCCGCCATGCCGGAACCTTTCGTCGGCGGCACCGGCACCCCGGTGGCCCCGGTGGCGGTCCTGTGAGACACCCCGAAAGATCGATGGATCCGCCGCCACCGCGTCGATAGGGTCGGCACTTCCATTGAGTTCAGGGGGAGTTGTACGTGAGCGACAGCACGGGGGCGACAGAGCCGGGCAGGATCCCGCCGATGCCGACCACACCGCCGACGGCGGCACCTCCCGGTCACCCGCCGCGCTGGGCGTGGTGGGTGATCGGGATCGTGGTCCCGGTCATGGGCACGGTGGCCACCCTGCTGGCGACGTCGAACAAGAACGACACGCCGCCGCCCCGGGCACAGGCACCGCTGACCTCGCCCCCGGCACCCTCGTCGTCGCCCTCGTCGCCATCGCCGTCGCCGTCGCCGTCGCCGTCGCCGTCCAGCATCGCGATCCACCCGTTGCCCAGCCCGTCCGCCACACCCCCGGGCCCATCGGGCGCGCCCGGCCCCCAGGACCTGACAGCGCCCGCCGGCTACCGGGTCCAGCAGGGCAAGTGGGGCATCGCACCACCGGCGTGCGGCGAGACCCTGCTCGTAGATCTCGACGCCGGGGTGTCCACCACCGTCAAGGTGAGCGTCGGCGACGCCCCCACCGCGGCACAGACCCAGACCATCGAGCTGGAATACCGGCCCTCCGCGACCTTGTGCAGCACCGGCGACGTCCCGTTCAACATCGAGCTCCGCTCCGTGACCGGCCGGCAGGTGGGCGTGATCCGGCCGGGCCGGCCCCAGTCCTTCGAGGAGTGCCGGGCCGCCGCCGGGACCGGCTTCGGGCCGGTGGAGGCCGGAAACAACCGGTGGACGAACCGGGGGCTGGTGAAGGGGGCGGCCGTGTGCTCCGTCACCGACAAGGGCAGTGTGGCGATGGCCCTCTTCGACGACGTCAGCGACGACCCGCGCCTCCCGGTGGTCAGCGGCAAGCTCATCGTCTGGGCCAAGGACTGAGGCCGGACGCCGGACCCGACCACACCACCCGTCGGCGGCCCGCACGGGCAACCGGACCGGCACCGACCCCTCCCATCACGCCACGTACACCGGCGGGCCCGGCGGACCCGGCCCCGCCAGCAGAAACGGTGCATTGACCACACACCTGATCGGATACCCCTGTGTCACCCGATGCTGACGCACACAGGAGTTATCCACACAAGAGCCGCAACCCGGCCGAATCCCCCCTTCATGCACCCGACCCGACTTCGGAACGATGAGTCCCGCGACTCCCAGACCGCCGCCACGAGCGGCGTCCACCTGGCTGCCGAAGACGAAAAGGGGAACACCCATGTCACCGCGCAAGATCCTGGCGATGATGACCGCGACCGCGGCCCTGATGGCGGGCCCGGTACTGACAGCCGAAGCCTCCACCTCGACCGCCTTCTCCCAGCAGACCCGCGCGGCGGGGCTGACCGCCCCGCAGGCGGCCGAGCTCCAGCAGCGGGTCGACGCCGTCCTCGCGTCGGACCCGGGGGCCCGCCAGGTCTCCGCGAACAAACTGACCATCGCCGGCGGCGACCTGGTCCTCAGGGCCCCCGGCCAGACCGAGACCCGCGACCTGGCGGCCCCGGGCACGGCGCTGGCCTGCAACAACGGCCACCTGTGCATCACGGACGGGCGCGGCTACAACTACGACTACTACCGCTGCGGCTACTACGACTTCAACGGCATCGGCGACGGCACGTTCAACAACAACCAGACCTCCGGCACCCGGGCCCGCTTCTACAACTCCGACGGCAGCGAGCGCTGGTCGCACGTGGCCAAGGGCACCGGCACGGCCTCCTGGACCCCGGTCTACCACATCCGCCCCTGCTGACCCGACCCCTCGACGGGCCGCCCGCACCCCGCCCAACCGGCGCCGGCGCGGGCGGCCTCAACGCGTCACCCCCCTGCGGCGAAGCTGAACCAGACCACCTTGACGCAATCCCCCTGCGCCACCGCCGCCCAGTCGTCGGCGGTCGCCGCGACGAGCGCCAGCCCCCGTCCGCAGGTCGCCATCACCCCGCCGCCCGCGCCGGCCGTGGGCCACCGCTCGGGCGCGCAGTCGTAGACGTACACGGTGACGCGCCCGCCGAGCAGGCTGACCTCGACGGCGATCTCGGGGGTGTCCGTATGCCGGTGGGCGTTGGTCACGACCTCGGACACACACAGCCGCGCCCGCTCCCCCACCTCCGCACACCCGGCACTCCGCAGCACGGACACCACCCAGTCCCGGGCGACCTTGACGGTCTCGGCCCGGCTGGGCGCGACCATCCGGTAGCTGAGGCCTTCCACCGGCACGGGCCCGGCGTGACGTAGTGCGCTCGTGTTCATCGTGGTCGTCTCCCAACGCTGTACGAGTTCGCGGCGCCTGCACCATGCGTGGCATCGGCCGCCCCAGATGCCACGCGCCCCAAGGCACGTACCGACGGCTGCACTTCGGACTTACTGGTGTGCGACGCGGTGCCGCGAAAAACGTGGGGCAAATATGCACCGGTGCGACCTTGTTCGCGTTTCTCCGCTCGACCGGTGGACCCGTGGACCCGTGGCAGGCTTACCGGCAGACTCGTGCCAGAGCGGGCGAGGAGACGCATGCCGCCGAGGGACAACCCGACCGCGCGCCAGGCCCGGCTCGACGCGATCATCCACGAGGCCGCGCTGCGCATGCGGTTCGGTGGGCGGGACGTCGCGCGCGAGCAACTCGAGCACCTCCTGAAGATGTCCACGCGCCCGGCGGTGACCGTTCGCGTCATCCCTTTCACCAGCGAGGACTTCATCGAGGTGACACAGCCGGTCCTGTACGCCTGCGGCGTCGTCCCCCAACTGGACACCGTTCACATCGACAGCGCCTTCGGCGGCCGGTTCCTCGACGCCGACGCCGATCTGCGGAAGTACCGCGCGCCGTTCGAGACCGCGGAGAAGGCAGCCCTCGACCCGGAAGGGTCCCGGCAGATCATCCACCACATCGCACGAGAACTGTGAGAGACAGCGGCATGAACGCACCCACCACGTGGCAGAAGTCCTCCTTCTCCGGAGGCAACGGCGAGAACTGCATCGAGGTCGGCCAGCAAGCCGGCCACATCGTGATGCGCGAGAGCGACGAGCCGGGCCACGTCATCACCACCAGCCGGGCCAAGCTGGCTGCCTTCATCCAGGGCGTCAAGGCAGGCGAGTTCGACCACTTCGTGAGCTGACCCTCGCTCGGAAGGCCATGCCCCCGCCAATCCAGCGGGGGCGTTCACATGACGCAGCCCGACGCGCATGCACCGGTACGGTCGACTACCCCCACCCCGACCCACACGGGAACCATCCGCATTTGTGTTCGCGTCACTTGACGGGTAGACAAGGATGCTCGCGAACGCAGCTCGACCTCGGGGGGCGGGTCAGAAGTGACCGACCACGTACCGATCAATCCGTGCACGATCCCGCAGTTCACGGGTGATCTGGACGCGCTGGAGCAGGACCGTACGGCCATC
>NZ_JBVHWK010000010.1:0-8916 GCF_055569445.1 Streptomyces sp. NPDC029122
GTCGCTGCCGCTCGTCCAGATGTGGGAACAACACCGCGAACTTCGCGGAGAGTTGGTCACGGGTCTCGTCCGGGATGCGCATACCACACCAACGATCCCCAGGTCAGGAAGCAACACCTTGATGATCTGCAAGCCCTTAGCGCCGACTGCGGGCGAGGTGCCGCCGGTGACCGCGCCCAGCTCGCCCATGACCAGGCTGCTCCCAAGGCCCCCGAGGGCGGAGGGATTCAGGGGCGCGTCCGAGCCGACCGTACGCGTCCGCCGCCGGAACGGGGATGTCAGAGCACGGTGTTAGGGTCGCCGCCATGGCAAACCGTTCATATCTCTACTCTGCCGATTCGTTGCCGACCGGGGACGACATCCCCAAGCCGATCCGGTGCATATCCGAGCACAACTGGGGCATCCCGCTCGCCCACAAGCTCATGGCCGGGTACGGCACGACGATCGTCCCCTCCATGATCTGGAGTCCCCGGATCGGCATCGCCGCGGACTACGACAGGGGCGCCGCCCTGCTCCGCGACCTCCTGAATGCGGTCGGGCAAGGACTCGAGGACGACGACGAGTTCGCCTCGTGCGTGGAAAAGACCACGGGCCACCTGGAAAGGCAACGGGCGGGGTACTTCATCCTGGAGACCGGCGAGATGATCTCCATCACGGACGACGATCCGGTGGAGGCGGTGCAGCGTCTGGTCTCGGCCGAGATTCCCGCTGCCGTCGCCCAGGCCGAGGCGGCGATCGCCGGCGAGAACGACGACTGGCTCGCCTCGGTCCGCGGCGACTGGGAGGAACACTTCGGGTCCTTCTACAGCAGCGCGCTCTACTACTCCTTCCCCGAATAAGCGGTTCCCCGGGGTCAGGAGCCGACGCGGACGGGGATGCCCCGACGGGCGCGTCCGGGCTCGAGCGAAGAACCCCGCGAGGATCCGCAGCCTCTCGGGCCGGCCGGCGGGGGCCGTCACAGCGAAGCGCGCGTCGGCGTCCGGCCCGTAGGGGGCGGCGCCCGGCGGACGGCCTCCCCGCCCGCGTCAACGGGGCTGCTCAGCTCTTGCGGGCCAACGGTCGCCCGGCGAAGCTCACCCCTGCCAGGCCATGGACCATGAGATTGCGGATGTTGCCGTGATCAGCGCCGTTCGGCGTCGCCAGCACACTGCGGTAGTGCTCGCCGAATGCCAGCAGCGCCTCTTGGTCGCTCAGCCCTTCCAGCAGGGCCAGTCCCAGCGTCTTGCAGGAGCCCTCGTTCGTACCCGCGGCATTGTCCAGCTCCCCGTTGCGGAACGCCTGCGGCTGGTACTCGTAATGCGCGGCGATGAAGGCCAAAGTGTCGGCGAACTCGTGCTCACCTGACGCAAGGCTCGCCCGCAGCGAGTTGAGATCAGCCATAGTGGTTCCCCTGAAGTTGAGCAGACGTCCCGTTGCCGTCCGTGACCGGACGACGATACCCCCCTGCAGCCGGCCGGTAGGAATCGCTCCACATGCCGGAACGCGCGCGAAGAGAACGGCCGGATCTGCCGCATCCAGGCCATCAAGCCCTCGACGCCCGGCGAACAGGACGCAGCCGTCGCCACGGTTTCACCGCCTTGTCGGCCGCCGCGGCCGCCGGCGCCGCTTCTCGTACGCCTCCCGGATTCCGCCGGCCAGCCCAAGCAGTACCGCCACACCGACCACCACCGCGGCCGCGATGCGCATGCCCCGGCCCTGGACGTGCCCGGCAGCCCGCGGGGAGACCTTGCCCTGCGGGTCGTGCACCACCGCCAGGGACTCGCCCTCCTCCGCGAGCCGCGCGGGGGAGCTCAGGTGCTCCGGACCGCCGGCGGGGCAGTCCAGGCGGTGGCCGTACGAGGTGCGGGTCGTGGAGGTCCAGTGGCCCTGGGCGTCCATGGAGGAGTCCGTCTCGGTGCGCTTGGTGACCTTCAGCACGATGCAGCTGATCTCGACGCCCCTGTCCTCCAGCGCGCTGTGCCCCACGGAGGCGAGCGCCAGGAGGGCACCGAAACCGGCAGGGAGGGCGGAGAGGGAGATCCACGAGGCTCGGCGCCGCGCGGCGACGGCGGCGTGCCAGCCGAGCAGGACCAGCGGGAGGAGCAGACCGCCGAGAAAGAACCCCCAGTTGTTCAGCGACCCGTACGCCGACGCCCACGCGACCCCGAACGCCAGGGCCGCGGTCAGCGGCGGCACGGCCATCGCCACCGCGGTCCGCCAGAGCCCGCGTGCCCATCCCCCGTGCCAGCCCGCCATGCCCGCCCCCCGTGCTCGTACTCGTGCACTCCAGGTAACCGCGCGGGCACGGGCACGTAAAGAGCACGGCGTGAGCGGGAGGCAGCGGCTGGCCGTCAGCGGGTGGCGGGCTCCGGTCCTCCGGAGTCAGGACGCCGCCCGCCGGGCCCGCGGTGGGCCCGGTGCGCGGCTTGAGGTCGGTGGAGGGGCGGTGCCCACAGCTGTTCCCTTCGGCGGACCGGGCCCTTGCGGCCTGCCCGGCCGGGGTTGTGCCAGCAGCATGGCCACGAGAATCGATACGGCACCGATCAGCTGCGGAGCCGACAACGTCTCGTGGAGAAAGACGTATCCCAGGATCGTCGCGACGACCGGGCTGCCCAGAGCGAGGAAGGAGACCGCCAGCGCCGGCAACCTCTCTATCCCGCGGAACCAGATCACGTAACTGACGACGGCTCCGAGGGAGACGAGATAGGCGAAGCCGAGGATGTTGGTTCCCGTGATACGGGACGGCAGTCCTTCGACGGCCACCGTGAACGGAAGCAGGACCAGCCCGCCCACGGTGAGTTGCCAGCCGGTGAAGGGAAGCAGCCCCACCCCGTCCGGGCGCCCCCAGCGCTTGGTCAGCGTGATGCCGGCGGCCATGCACATCGCGCCGCCCAGCGCCGCCGCCACACCGACGTAGTCGAGTTCCACCGTCCCCCTGAACACGAGCAACACGACACCGGCCACGCCGAGGACACAGGCCACCACATGGGAGAGCCGGATTCTGTCTCCGATGAACAGCGCCGCCAGGATGAGTACGAACATCGGCTGCGCGGACATGATCACCGCCGCGATGCCACCGGGAAGCCGGTAGGCGGCGACGAAGAGCAGGAAGTTGAATGCACCGATGTTCAGGGTTCCGAGCACCAGGATGCGCCACAGCCAAATCCCGGTCGGCAGCGTGCGGGCGAGAGCCAGCAGGAACAGACCCCCTGGAAGCGCCCGCACGGTGGTGGCCAGCAAGGGACGGTCCGGTGGCAGCCACTCGGTTGTCACCAGATAGGTGCTGCCCCAGACCGCCGGCGCCAGTGCTGTCACACCGGCGGTGAGGAGCTGCCGACCGCCCTTCATGCCGCGCCGCCTTCCGTACCGGAACACCTGTCACCGACATCGCCGGTGACAGGCAGGACGAATTTCGAAGAAGCCGTCGGTGCCCGCACATCCGCCTCGATCAGGTGGATCGGCGGATCGGCGTCGGCAGGAGCCGCGAGCGACTTGCGGCGACCAGCGGGAGTTGCGCCACTGTCGGCGACGGTGACCGTCCGCGGCTTCGGCAGAGCAAGGGTCATGACCGGATCGTCCTCTCGATCGAACTCTGATCGCCGCCGACTTGCTCGGGCCGGGCGGGCGCAGCGGGAGCACGGGCGAGGGCGGAATCCCCAGGAACACCGATGCGGTTCGCGCCCAAGCCTTCGGTCCGGCGGCTGGACCTGGCACACGCCAAGTCTCGGTCCGCAGCCATCGATGAGTCCAACACATGGTTGTCACCTCATCCATCGTGATCCACGATGGATCCATGGAGCTTCAGCAGATGCGCTACGTGGTTGCCGTTGCGGAGACGAACAGCTTCACCCGGGCCGCCGAACGCTGTCTGGTCGTCCAGTCCGCCCTCAGCCACCAAATCGCCCGCCTCGAAAAAGAACTGGGCGCGCGGCTCTTCGAGCGCACCAGCCGCCGGGTGCGGCTGACACCGGCCGGTGCGGCCTTCCTTCCCGCCGCCCGGCAGTGTCTGGACGCCGCCGAGCGCGCGGCCAACGAAGTCGCCGCGGCCGTCGGCGAGGTACGCGGACGACTCGCCGTGGGAGTCATCCCGTCCGTCGCCGCAGTCGACATCCCGGGCGCCCTGCGCGACTTCCACCAGCAGTACCCGAACGTGCGCATCAGCCTGAGCGTGGGCGCGAGCGACGGACTGGTCGAGCAGGTGAAGACGGGAGGGGCCGAGGTGGCCTTCCTCGGACTGCCGACGGCGGTGCGTCCCGAAGGAGTCAATTCCCGCGAGCTGGGCCGTGACCGGCTCGTTGCGGTGGTGGGGCCGGACCATCCGCTGGCCCGGGAGCCGGCGGTCGATCTGCGCAGGCTGTCCTCGGAGGTGTTCGTGGACCTGCCGGCCAAGACGGCCGGACGTGCCCAGTCCGACCTGGCCTTCTCGGCCGCCGGTGTCCACCGCGACGTCGCCTTCGAGGTGACCAACGCGGACTTCCTGGCGCGACTGGTCGGACAGGGCCTCGGTGTCGCCCTGCTTCCCTCCGCCTACGTGGCTCAACTCGGCGGCGTCATCACCATCGAGGTCACCGACGCACCGACCCGCGTCGAACACGTCATCTGGAGCCGCGACAACGGCACACCCGCGGCCACCGCCTTCCTCGCCATCCTCGGCATCCCGGTCGACGACACGGAGTGAAGAGGAGGTCACCGCCCCGGCGACGATCGCTGACGTGAGCTGCCCGCGGAACCCGCGGCGAGGCCCCCCGGGGGCGTGGAGCTGGAGCCGCCGACATCCGCCCGCCGGTGACGGACATGCGCGATTGCCGGGTTGCGGATGCACGGGCAGCGCCATCGACACCGACTCGGCGATCCGCTGGTCAGCGTCTCATCGGTCAGCGACGGCCGAGCGCGCCGTGCACAGCCCGCTCTCCGCCGCCGGCTCCGGCACGCCGAAACCTGCCGTCCAGACCGTCAGAGCGCTCCGACGCACCCCACCGTCGGCAAGAACGACCGCGTCCTGCCGGACCTGCCCGCGGGCGGTCGGTCGCGAGCGATCGAGAGCGCCTTCATCGGTGCCCGCACTGACACCTCCGGCGCCGGACGAGCAGGAAAGCGACCAGGAAGGTGACCGCGGCGAGCAGCGGGGTGCGCTTCGCGCGTGCCGTGGCCGCCAGCTGGCCGGCCTTCTCCCGTACAGGCTCGGGGGTCTTGTCCGCAGCCAGATGTCCGGCACGGGACGCACTCTCGCGAACTTGTGCTGCGGCGTGGGCGGCTTTGTCGAGGACAGGGTCAGGGGTCTTGTCCTTCAGCAGTTGCTTGGCCTTCTCGGCCTTGTCGTGGATTTGGCCGGTCACGTGCGCGGCCTTCTCGGCTGCTTGCGCTTTCGCGGTGGCGGCCTGCTCCTGCGCCCTGGCCTTCACGTCGGCTTTGCGGGCCAGTGCCTCGATGGTCTGTCCGAGTTCCTCGCGGGTGTGCTCGACCTGCTCGCGCAGCTCCTCGGGCGTGGGTGTGGACTCTTCGCCGGGGGATGGACTGGTCATCGGTGTGCGTGCTCCTTGATCTCGGCCACGTCGGCCTTCAGGCTGTCGATGGTCTGCTCAGGCGCGGGCGGGACGGCCTTCGCGATCTGCTTCTTCCCGACCACCGCCATGACGGCGGCGGCCGCTGCCAGCACGGCGGCGACGATCAGCGCTGCGGCCCACACCGGGAGCAGCAGCGCCATGGCGGCGATCACGGCGCCCGTCAGGGCTTGCGCGGCGAGGAGGCCGACCAGCCCCGCCCCGCCGAAGAGGCCGCCGCCGATCCCGAACCGCTTGCCCTTCTCCGCCATCTCCGCCCGTGCCAGCTGCATCTCTTCGCGCACCAGCTCGGACAGCTGCTGGGACGCGCGGCTCACCAGCGCGCCCACCGAGTCACCGGAGTCGCGGTCGTGCCGATCAGCGTTGTTCATGAGACTCTTCACCTTGCCTTCCTCGTGCTGCGCGAACGGAAACTCCTCGATCGCCGTACGAGGGCCGCCATCCGTATCCCGGGCGCGGCCCCGCGCCGCTCAGCTGTCCCGTTTCGGCCTTGCTGGTCCTCCTGCCTTCAGGGATGCGCCTACCCGGTAGCCGGACGGGCACCCGCCCCATCGGCCGACGCTTTACCCGAGGCGGCGCAGCAGCAGGCGGGGCGCGGCCCGCACCACAGCGGCCGCCGCCAGTCCGATGGCGACGCCCGCCGCGACGTCGGAGGGGTAGTGCGCGCCGCTGTGGACCCGCTCGATCGACACCAGAACCGTGGGCACGGCGCACGCGGCGCTCGCCCATGGCCAGCTCGGAGCGACGGCGGCAGTGAACGCGACCGCCGCGGCGGTGTGCCCGGAGGGGAAGGAGGAGCTGTCCGGCCGGTCCTCGACGTCCTCGTGCGGGAACCATTCCTTCGGAGGGCGGCGGCGCTCGACGAGTTGCTTCGCGACCCCGTTGGAGAGCACCTGCGCCACCGCCATCCCCGCCACGCCCGCCACCGCGGCCCTGCGACCCCTCCATCCGCCCCCGGCCGCCATGAGAGCGGCGGCGGCCCACCACAGCTTGGTGTGCTCGGCCGCATCCTCGACCGGCGGCAGCACGCCGCGCGCCCAGACCGAATCCCAGGACGCCATGCGCTTGGTCAGCGTGTTCTCGCCCGCTCGCAAGGACGCCAGAAGCCTCATGGACAGCAGCTTCCCCCATCAGGACCGTTCGGAGCGTGAGCACTCCATCCGGCGGCACGCCTCGGCACTCCACCTCCGAGGGTCACGCGACGGGACGTACGGCTCCTCGTCCTCGGGGTGGCCGCCGGCGATCGCCCGCCGGCCCGCGTCAGAACGGTCATGGTCGTCTCCGAGATCTGACTGAGATGGGGTGCCATACCTGGCGGCTTTCCACTTCAGCGCAACCCATGCGTCGGTCCTGTTGCCGCCGGGCACGCCGCGTCGGCAGGGGTGCGGGCCCGAAGGTGTGCCGGCGGAGCCCGCGGCGCAGGACTTGCGTTCGGATGCTCATCAGACCGAAGGCCCCCACCCTGAACCCGGTTGTCCCCGGCCGGGACAGGATGGACGGCGCATGACCGCGCGCCCTGGCTGGACGTCACGTCGCCGAGATGCCCGGCCGCGCGGCGAGGCCGGAGCACCTACGGGCACGACGCCGGGCGGCATGGCCCCCGGGCGCTGGGAGGTGAGGACGACCTCCCCAATGGCCAACCGGCGGCGAACTGTGAAAGTCGCTGTCCGATCATCGGAGCGGGGTGATAGGTATCCGGCGTGGAAAAGAATCTCGAGTTCCCTGACCTGCTGTGACTGATCGATGAACGGTCGACCGCCTTCCGCATCGCGGTCGCCGACGCGCCCAGTCTCGACGCACAGGTGCCGACCTGCCCCGGGTGGACGCTGTTCGATCTGGTGAAGCACCTGGGTGGGGGAGACCGTTACTGGGCCGCCATCGTCGACGCGGGGCCCGCCGACGCTCCCCCTGCCGAGGCCGCCGCCGCGCGCGCCGCCCTGGAAGTGCCGCGGGATCGTGAGGCCCTGCTCGCCTGGCTGGCCGCATCGACGCAGCTTCTGCTGAGCACCCTGCGCGAGGCAGGACCGGACGCCGGCTGCTGGGCGTGGTGGAGTGCCCTGCAGACGCCGCGGACTTCCGGCGGAGTCGCCCGGCATCGGGTCCAGGAGAGCGCGGTACACACCTACGACGCCCAGCTCGCCGCGGGCGCGCCGCAGCCGCTGCCGGCCGAGCTCGCACTCGACGGAGTCGAGGAGTTCCTGTTCACCTGCGTCGCGACGCCCAGCGCCTGGCCGCACAAGCCCACGGCCTTCGGCTTCCACACCACGGAGGGCCGCTCCTGGCGCCTCACGGTCGACGGTGACGGCGCACGCTCCACCCGCATCCCCGCGCCCACTGCCGCGACCGGCGAGGACTCGGACGCAGCCGGGGCCTCCGTCCATGGCACGGCCAGTGAGTTGGTCCTCTACCTGTACGACCGTATCCCCGCCGACTCCTTGCGCGTTGACGGAGACGCAGGGCTGCTCGACCTGCTCCGCGCCTGGGAGCCGGAGGAGTAGGGCGTAGCGGGGAGGGGGCATTGGCCGCGCCTCCAGCCGGTAGGACACGACTCTTCGTCAGGTTCGTCAGCCGCAGCACCCAGCCGTGTCGTCCAGATCCATGCCACCTCCACCCTGATACGGCCTTGGGCGCGCTCGCCTTGCTCCCCTCTGCTGCCGTCTGCTCCTGCCGGCTCGCCGTGGCATCCATGGAGGCTCGTGTTCTGTTGGAGGCTGCTTGACGGTGTAACGGGATTGCCTTCCATACTTATCCGTATGGACAAGGCGACGCTCATTGACGAGCAGAAGAAACAGGATATCGAGGCGATCAGGGAAGTGGTCGCCAAGGTGCAGCACTCCCAGCAGCATGAACTCTGCGATGAATTTCTGAGCCTGTTCCGTGAGGATGCGATTTACACTGCACCACATGGAAGGATCCTGACTGGGATAGCGGAGATTGACGAGTTCACCCGTCGAGTTCTGCCCGGGGCCATGGAGAACGCTACGGTCACCTATGAGCTGATCGACGTGCTGTTCATCCGACCGGATGTGGCGGCGGTGAAGGTGAAGGGGCAGCACTACACGCTGGATGGAAATCCTGACGGAAACCCCAACTCGCCACTCTACGTGATGTCCAAGGAAAACGGAAAGTGGTTGCTGACTGCATGTCAGGGCACTTTTCAGCTGTATCCGGAGTTCGACATTCCGAGCCGTATTCCTCCGGCGCCGGAAAGCACCGAAGTCGGCTGAACGGATTGGTTCTCCTGTAGCGCGGGTCCAGCAGCGGGGCCCCGCCCCCCCCCCCCGAAACCGGGGCCCCCCCCGCGCCCCCCTCCCCCCCCCCACCCCCACCGCGTTTGGGGATTCCCGTCCCACCGGCGCCCCCCCCAAAACCCGGT
>NZ_JBVHWK010000010.1:8926-107816 GCF_055569445.1 Streptomyces sp. NPDC029122
GTGGTTAGATGTGTGGAGGGATATTTTTCAGCCGCGGAGAGGGGCGGACGTTGCGGGCGTGGTTTTTTTTTCTGGGAAAAGGGCGGAGGGGGGGGGACCGGCTTGTTTCCCGGGGAGCCGGGCCCCAGCCGTGCGTCCGCCGCCCAGCCGGAACCGGCGCGGCGTCGGGGGCCTCGGCGCCGAGCGGCGCCCCTCAGAGGCCCGGCTTCGACCGGATCGCCCCGGGTGTCCGCCGGGACTGAACGCACCCGGCGGGGCGCAGAACGGCGGTCGCGCGCCCGCTCGCCGTGGACGACCCCGTAGCGGCCAACTCCCGCACACCGGTTTCGGCGTCGCCGAGGAGATCGTGGTGGCCGGTCGTCAGTACGTGGGCCCAGCACGTCGGCGGCCTCCCGACACCGAGTCCGTATCCGTGGTGCTCTCCGTGGTCGGCACGGAGGCGGTACGCGCCCCGCGGACGGCAGTCTGTGGGCACGGTGATCGGGCCGGGAGGCCGGGAAGATCACGACCAGCGATTGAAGGAGCGACCATGGCCGGCACCGCCACCAGCACGTACGAGGGGTTCACCGCGGATGAGCGGGCCGCGATGAAGGCGCACGCCCTGGAGCAGAAGAAGGCGGCACGCCGTGCTTCGGCTGCGGAGAAGGCGGCGGAGTCGGAGCGGGACGTGCTGGCGAAGATCGCCGAGATGCAGGACTCGGACCGCGTCATGGCCGAGCGCGTCCACGCCGTCGTCACCGCCAACGCCCCGGTCCTCGCCCCGAAGCTCTGGTACGGGATGCCCGCCTACGCGCTGGACGGCAAGGTCATCTGCTTCTTCCAGAGCGCGGAGAAGTTCAAGGCACGCTACGCGACGCTCGGTTTCAGCGACCTGGCGAAGCTGGACGAGGGCCCCATGTGGGCGGCCGGTTTCGCGCTGACCGAGGTGACGCCCGAGGTGGAGGCGCGGATCGCCGAACTCGTACAGCGGGCGGTCTGAGGCCGCGCCTAGGTCCGCGTCGCCCGGCGGGACCGGGTCGGCTGTGTCGCCGCCGTCGTTCGTGACGGCCGCGTCGAGGCGCGGCTACCGGAGGGTCATCGGGGCGAGGCCCAGGTCGGCGAGCGCACGCGCGCCTCGGGCGCCGTGCTCGCCGCCCGCGAGGATCAGGGTGCGCGCCGACTGGTAGCGGCAGCCGGCGGCGTCGAAAGCGCCCGCAGCGGCGACCAGCCGATCCCCGTCGCCGTCGAGCAGGGCCGCCGCGCGCTCCACGAGGGCGGTGGCGACGGGGTTGCCGGCCACGGCGGTCCGGGCTTCCACCAGGCGGGCGGCGGCATCGGGAGCGGCGGCGAGCACGGAGGCCTCGGCGCGCAGTGCCACGTACCAGTGCAGCCAGATCCAGGTGGTCCACCGCCGTACCCGTGCGGGTTCGGGGGCCGTGCGTTCCAGCGCTGCTCGGGGCCGCCCCTGGTGGAGCATGAGGATCGCGTCGAAGACCGCCCCGTACCCGCAGGTGTTCCACGGCGAGGGGTCGACCTGCGCGAGCAGCGCACTCCAGTCGCGGTGGGCTTCCTGGTCGTCGCGCAGCCCGTGGATCGTCGCCATCGCTGCCGCGGGCGGACCGAGAACCGCCCGGGCGGGGCTGCCGGCCCGCTGCCAGGCGTCGCGGAAGCGGAGGCCGGCGGTGAGTGCCTCCTCCACATCGCCCGCCAGTGCGGCGGCGACGAGGAGCCGGCCCGTGGCCCGGTGGCCGACCTCGGCCAGTTGCGGGTGTTCCGCCAGTTCCCGCGCCCACTGGCGGGCGCCCGGCAGGTCTCCCACGCCGAGGGCGGCCTCGGCGGCCTCGCCGAGCGCCTCGATCAGCTCGTGGGTGCCGGCCGGGCCGTCGGGTGCGGACGAGACCAGCTCGACCCGGCGCCGCGCCGTCGCCGCCGCCGCGAAGGCGTCCCCGGCCCAGCTCAACGCGCCGGTAAGGGTGTCGAGGGCAGCGGGCTCCGCGAGCGGATGCCTTGCGAGGCGGGCGAGATCGACCGCTCGTTCGGCGGAGGCGATCGCCTCCTGGACGGTCGTACCGCCGGAGCCGCCGGCCGCGCGCGCCGCTTCGGGGGAAGCGTCGTCCGTGTCACCCGTGTCGTCCGTGCTCTGCGCGGCGCCGATCGCGTGGGTGAGGGCGCGTCCCGCCTCGGCCAGTGCGACCGCGGCCCGGGCGGAGGGGTCGGCACCGGCCAGTTCCCGCGCTTCAGTGATGAGCGCGTCGGCTTCCTGCGGCGGGAGGGTGCGCACGAACTTGCTGGAGAACCGGTAGGCGTTGCTGACGGCGGCGGCCAGGTCGCGGGCGGCCGCCGCGCTGTCGCCCGCCCGGACTGCGACGTCCGCGGCCGCCAGGTGGAGGCGGTACAGGTCGTCACCGTGCAGGCGGCAGGCGGCGACGGCCGCGGCGTGCCGGAGCATCGACGCCGTGTCGTCCGGGGTGACGGCGAGGGCGGCGGCCTGCTCGTAGCGCTGCTGGGATTCCCCGATCAGATGGCGGCTGAAGGCCAGCTCGGCCGTGCCGCGAGCGAGGCGGTAAGCGTCGGCGCGCTGCTCCGGCCGGCTCTCCGCCCACGCGAGGGCGGCGCGCAGCTCGTCGGCCACCCGGTCGAACCGGGCCCGCCAGTCCGCTCCCGGCACCTGGAGGTCGGCGCTTCGGCCGAGGCACCAGTGCAGGTGCCGGGCCCGGGTGTCGTCGAGTTCGCCGGCCTCGGTGAGGCGGTCGGCACCGTACTGGCGCAGCGTTTCCAGCGCGCGGTAGCGGGTGCCGTCCGGGGAGAGCGTGACGGCGAGCAGGCTCTGTTCGGCGAGACGGGCCAGCCCGTCGGCGGCGGTCGCCGCGTCGAGTGCGGCGACCTGTGCCGCCGCCCGGGCGGTGAACGGTGTCACGAACACCGACACCCGGCGCAGCAATGCCCGGTCGGCCGGGTCCAGCAGGTTGTGGCTCCAGTCCAGCGCCGCCCGTACGGAGCGGTGCCGGTCCTCCGCCCGGGAGCCGCCGGTGAGCATGCGCAGCGGGTGGGCCAGGGCGGCGGTGATGCCGTCCAGACCGAGCGTGGGGTAGCGGGCGGCGGCCAGCTCGATCGCCAGTGCCATGCCGTCCAGCCGTGTGCAGATTTCGGCGATCTGATCGTGCAGGGAGGGGTCCAGCGGCCGACCCATCGCTGTCGCCCTGTCGGTGAACAGCGCGACCGCGTCCGACCCGCCGTCGCCGGCCGTCGACGGGGACGACGGGGACAGGGACAGCGGCGGGACCGGGTACACCCGCTCGAACGGCACCATCAGCCGGGACCGGCTGGTCACCAGTACCCGCATCCGTGGACAGGCGGCCAGCAGGCGTTCGAGGAACAGTGCGGCCCCGTCGACGACGTGCTCGCAGTTGTCCATTACCAGCAGGGCGTGGCGGTCGGCCAGCGCGGCGGTCACGGACTCGGCCATGTCCTGGTCCAGTTGCTCGCCGAGACCGAGGGCTTCGGCGACCGCCGTTGCGATCATGGCGGGGTCGGTGACGGGGACCAGGTCGACGAACCACACCCCGTCGGCGAACGCGTCGGCCGCGTCCGAGGCCACCGCCAGCGCGAGCCGGGTCTTGCCGACCCCGCCGGGGCCGACTGCGGTCACCTGCCGGTGTTCCCCCAGCATCGCGCTCAGGGCGGCCCGCTCGCCCGCCCGGCCGATGAACGAGGTGAGCCGCGTCGGCAGCGCGGGCGCCGGGCGCGAACGCTCGGAGCGCGAGCCTTCGGTGCGCGACCGTTCGGACGCGCGGCGGGCCAGCGCCCGCCGGTCCGGCACCTCCAACTTGCGCAGCAGTGAGGAGACATGGGTCTCCACCGTACGTACCGAGATGTACAGCCGTGCTCCGATCTCGGCGTTGCTGAGATGGTCTCCGACCAGCTCCAACACCTCACTCTCGCGAGGCGAGACATCTGCTCCCTGTGCCATGGGCGCCATTCTGTCGCACGCTCGTTCGCGCTCCTGTTCCGTGAGCGCCTCCGGCCGTCTCCGTGATCCTCTCCGTGGTCACCACGGATGCGGGCCGACCGTGCCGGGCGTGACGCTGTGACGGCACACGACTTCGACATGACTTCAGGAGCGCCCATGTCCGGCCCGTCCACCTCCGGAATCAAGACCGTGCTCCACCCGGTGTCCGATCTGGGCCGGGCCAAGGCGGTGTACGCGGCCCTGCTCGGCGTGCCCCCGCACAACGACACGCCGTACTACGTCGGCTTCGAGGCCGCGGGACAGCACATCGGGCTGGTGCCGGGCGGCGGACCGCAGGCGATGACCTCACCGGTGGCGTACTGGCACGTGCCGGACATCGAGGCGACGCTGGTCGCGGCGGTCGCCGCGGGCGCGACCGTGACCGAGCCCGCGCACGATGTCGGCGGCGGCCGCCTGGTGGCGACCATCGCCGACCCCGACGGTAACGTCCTCGGCCTCCTCCAGGACCGGCAGGACCAGGCGGGCACCGCTGCTCGCTCCCGCGCCCAGCGCCGTGTCGACACCGAACACCGGCTCGCCCACGACGTCGACGTCTGGGTGGCCACCGCCTCCACCGACGGGGCGCCGTACCTGGTGCCGCTGTCCTTCGACTGGGACGGCCGGGCTCTGCGGGTGGCCACCCCGGCGGACAGCCCGACCGGCAGGAACCTGGCTGCCACCGGGACCGTCCGCCTCGCACTCGGCCCCACCCGCGACGTCACCATGATCGACGGCACCGTCGAGGTCCACGCCATCGATGCCCTCCCGAAAGAACAGGGTGACCGCTTCGCCGAACGCACCGGCTTCGACCCGCGCGCACTCGCCCGGGCCTACCGCTGGTTCCGCATCACACCGCACCGCATCCAGGCGTGGCGGGAGGAGAACGAGCTGGCCGACCGCGACCTGATGCGGGAGGGCCGCTGGCTCGCCTGACAGTCCGAGTACGGATCCTCATGCCGCCCTGCACGAGGTAGGGGAAGGAGGCAGAGAGCCGGGCGGCCGGGCACGCAGCGCGGGACGCACCGCGCCACCGTCGAAAACAGCCAGCCCGTAGAACGGTTGACGGAGCATCACCAGCGGTCCTGCGCGACCTCGACCACGACGGCGCGTCCCTGGCCGAGCGCATGCGGTACACCGCGGAGTGCCGACCGGGTCGGCCGGAAGCGGGGGTGGGAAGAAGCGGCAGCCCCTTACTGGACCAGCTGGGTGTGCGGGTGGCCTCCACTCGCCGGGCAGGCGTACAGCTGGAGATGATTGGCGTCCAGCACCGTGATCTCAGGCGGATTGGACCAACTGTCGCCGGACTCTCCGGGGACCCGGTCCTCGTACGGTATCCAACTCGTGCTGTGGCGGTGCCATTCGGAGGAGGCGATGGTCAGCAGCGGCGTCATCGCGGTACTGCAGGCCACACAGAACCGTGGCACGGGGTCGGTGAGCCCCCAGGGGGCCCAGCCGCCGATCTTCCAGCCGGGGGCGTGGGACAGCGCCCTGTCATAGAGCTCCTCCGGGCCGGCACCGTCGACCACGATGCCCGCCGCCCGCCAGGGCGCGGGGTCCGTGACCTGCTGCTTCAACTCCGCGGGGAGTTCCAGGTAATCGGGGTACTCGGTGACCTGCTCCGGCGCGAGCACGCACGGCTCGGGCACGTAGAGGTCCTCGTCCGCGTCGAACGGCTCGGGCGGCGCGGCCAGCACGTCGGTGACATCCGCAGCGGTCCGCCAGGACAGTGCGATCGGAATGCTTGAGTCCGGCGCGTGCTCCGAAGGGCACCACATGACCTGCAGCAGGTCGGTCCGCCCGGGGGGTCGCAGCAGGGGTATGTCCCGCGCGTACAACTGGGCCACTGGCACCAGGGGGTGCGGGCCATCGTGCTCGATGCGGCAGTACGGCCAGGGTTGCTGTGCGGGCCACAGCAGGGGCCCGCCGATCGAGCTGTCGTACACCGTGGGAGAGCCGGGTCGCGGGTGCAACCGGACGGCGGGGCGGGCCAGCGGGGCCAGCGCGGGGAAGAGCGCGGCGATGTCGACCGGCCGCGGCGGGGTGGTGCGTGTGCCGTTCATGGCAATGATCTTGCCAACACCCTCTGACAGCGAGCCAACCCAACAGGGCGAACCGCACCCCTCCTGCGTGCGGCACAATCGGTGAAGTGCTCGCTCCCGCCCTCTGTCGACGGTAACGACGCTCCCGGCTTCCGGAGCGCGATCAACGAAGTCTTCCCGAAACCCGCCATCAAAGGTGCTGGGTTCGGACGAAGGCCACGAAGGGGCCGGCTCCCGTGTGGCGGCCCTGGCGATGGTCTCCACGTTCGTCGAGTCCGTCCGAGTCCGCTGGCGGCCCGTGAACGAACCTGCCCTCGTCGCCCTCGTCCGGGTATTGGCGGTTGCTCACCGGAGGGTCTACGTATAGGGCCGGATGGCCACCGTGACATCCATGTTGAAGACGTTCGTCCCCGCCGCGGACGGCAGACCCAGGGCCCGGTCGAGCGCGCGACTCAGGGGGCCGCAGCCACTGGTGCCCGGGGCGGCGAACGCCGCGTCCTGGGCACCGAAGGCGACGACCAGGGGATCCCTGGATATCACCCGGGTCAGATGGGTGTCCTTGAGCACCAGGTGGACCGCGTCCTGATCGCTGCCCACCGAGCAGCCCGACGACGGCCGGGCCGGCAGCCCGTGCGGCGAGCCTATGGTGAACCTGAGGTCGAACTCGCCGCGCCGGGTGTCGTCGGACAGGAAGTCCGAGTAGCCGCCGTACTGCGGAGTCAGGGTCAACGGGGTGCGTCCCGCCCGGATCGGCGCAGCGGTCATCTGCCCGAAGACCTGGCGGAATTCGCCGTCGACACGGCCTTCCGCAAAGCTGATCTTCATGGGCTCGGTGAGCGGCTCGTCTATGGCGCCCATGCGCAGATGCCCCGTGGCGTGCATGACCTCGCAGCGCCAGGTCCCGGGATCCGCGCCCGCGGGCAGCTCATCGACGGTCGGGCAGGTGGAGAAGTCGAACTCGGGCAGATCCATGGCGCGTTCGGCTCCATGCGCGGGTGCGGCGCTCAGGACGAGTCCGGCAAGCAGGGCTCCCGCAACAGCACGTGTGAAGCGGCGGACTGTGCGATTCGAGGTCACTCGGTTCGGCGTCATACGCCACAGGATTGCAGACCTTTCTCTGCAGAGAAAGGTCTGCAGAGAAAAATCTGCTTTCTGGGTAGACTGCCGTCATGACGAAAGAGCGGAGAGCGGAAGCGCGAGAGCGGCGCACGGTCGACAGTCCCGAGGTGCTCAAGGCCCTCTCGCACCCTCTGCGCCTGCGTATCCTGCGCCACCTCGGCGCGGCGGGCCCGGCCACCTCAACCACGCTGGCCGCCGCCCTCGGCGAGAACACCGGGACGCTCAGTTACCACCTGCGCATGCTGGAGCGCAGTGGCCTCATCGAGGACATCCCCGAGCGCTCCACCGGGCGTGAACGCTGGTGGCGCGGGGTGCGCGGGCTCGACATCCGCAGACCGCCGCGGGGTGAGCTGACGGAGGCCGAGCGCGTCATGTCGGCCGAGCTGGACAGGATGAGGATGGAGGAGGACCTCGAGCTGGCCCGGCAGTTCACCGCCGAACAGGCGGACTCCGAAGGCTGGATGCGGGGTTCACGCAGCCTCACCCACCTCACGAAGGGTGAGCTGGACGCGTTCCACGACGACTATCTAGCCCTCCTCGCGCGCTATGCCCGCGGGCCCGAGGACGCCCCCGACGACGCACGCCCCGTACTCCTCCGCTGGTTCGGCCTGCCCGCTGACTGACCGGCAGCCGACCGCTGAGCTGCCTGGTTGGCCGACTGACCGTACGGGTGAGTCGAGGGGAGGGGACAGGTCGGGCCGACGTCTTCACAGGCAGCCACGGTTGCCGGAAGCGGCGCGGGCTCAGATGGGCCCGGTTCAGGGAGGGTCCTCAGAAGCCGCCGGAGCCAGTTGCGCTACCGGACCCCGGATTGCCCGACCCCCCGGCATTGCCGATTACGCCGGCACGGGCCGAACCTGACCGACGGGGCTTCGGCGGAGGCTTCGGCCGCCGGGTTCGGTGTGTCTGCAGCTGAACGGAGACCCCGGCCTCCGACAGGAGCGCATCCAGGGCCTCCTTCAGCTGCCGCCCGTCCGTATGCCTCGGGTGACCACAAGCCAGCTCGGCCGAGTCGCCTGCCCCGACCAATGCGACCATCAGGGTTCGGGTGGCCGGCAGGGGGTCGCCCTCGTACGGCTCGATGATGCTCTCGACCAGATCTATGCGCGCCAGGTCGGCGATCGGCATCCAGGGGTCCGGCCGGCTCGCCCGGATCAAGCGAAACCGGGGCAGGTCCCCGGCCGGGGCGAACCGAACTCGACGGACACGGCGCAGCGCACCAGCAGCGGCGAACGGAGCGGCGATCAGGGAGCCGGCCGCCGCCACGAGGCCGGGCACGATCAACGCGCTGGGAAAATCGACGCCGAAGAAAGCCATGAAAATCATGATCACGACTCCCACACAGCCGAACACGATCAGCACCCGCACCAGAGACGCGAACGCGATCAGCACCGCATGGCCGCGCGAACCACCGGTCTCGCGGAAGACGAGGTCGGTTGTGTCACCGTCAGGTCCAGGCCGCACCGGCCCACCGGCAGTCATGCGATCCAGCCTAGACCTGGCCGTCGACGGGCAGAAGGCGACGGACAAGCCGAGACGAGCGGACTTGACCGCCGGTTCCCGCTCACAGTGCGCTGGCGCGGCTCCTCCAGGTCGCGGGCCGCGGCGGCCACTCCGAGCTAGCGCCGCACCTCGCCGGCCCGGCAGGTCAGGTCCTTGGCGGGGAGCCTGCCTGTGGTCAGGTAGATCGTTGCTGCCTGGTCCGCGCAGGGATTGCCGTCGGGTGCGTAGAGGACGCCGTGTCCCTCACCACCGGCGACGGTGAGCATCCGGGAGCCGCGCAGGGCCAGATGCATGGCCCGGCCGGCGAAGAGGGGCGTCTGGGAGTCCCATTCGTTCTGAGTGATCAGCGCGCCGACCGTGTTGTCGATCCTGGTCTGCGGCTCGCTGCCCCGCTGCCAGAAGGCACAGGGCGCGATGGCAGCCGCGAAGTCGCCGTACAGCGGATACCGGGCCTCGTCACGGATCACCTCGCGGCGGTACCGCTCGGGGTGTGAATGCCTGCTCGGCCGCCTTCGCCATGTCCTGGAACATCCCCCGGTAGATCCGGGTGGGGTCGGTCGCGCTGTCCAGCACGATCCGGTCGGCCCGCTGCGGGAACAGGTGCATGTAGACAGCGCCGAGATGGGTTCCGTAGGAGATCCCCAGGTAGGAGATTCTCTTCTCGCCCAGGGCAGCGCGGATGATGTCCATGTCACGGGCGTTATTGCGGGTGGTGAGGTGCGGCAGCATGTCACCGGCCCGGGCCCGGCACTTCCCGGCGAAGGTACGGGCCCGATCCACGTCCTTCGCGAAGGTCTCCGCCTTGTAGGGGTGGTCGGCCTGTTCCTCGGCGGTCAGCCCGCAGCTGACGGGAGAGCTCTGCCCGACGCCCCTCAGGTCGAAGCCGACGAGGTCGTACCGCCGCTTCACTTCCGCGGGGAACTTCATGAGCGGGTCGGCAGGCAACTGCAGTCCCGGTGCGCCGGGGCCGCCCGGGTTGAGCAGCAGAACACCGTGGCGTTCCTTCGCGCTGCCCGCCTTCAGCCGGGATATCGCGAGGCGGATCGTCCTGCCGCCGGGGTCGCTGTAATCCAGCGGGACTTTGAGCGTCGCACACTGGAAGGTGTCGGGGCCCTTCGCGTCGCAGCGTTTCCATCGGAGCTTCTGCTGCGTGGACTGCCGCAGGGGGTCCTTGGCAGTGGAGGTGTCGGATGCCGTGGGCGCGGCGGAGGCCGTCGCGGGCGCCAGCGCCGAGAGGGTGGCCGCCGCGAGGCTGGCGGCGAGTAGGGGGACCTTGCGGGTGTTTCCGCTTCGCACGGTGATGCTCGTCCTTGTCGGGGAGAGTGGGCAGCCGGTCCACCGGTGAGGTAACGGGAAGGCCGTTCAGGTTCCGTTCAGATGCCCGCGGACGCACTGCGCGTACTGGTGGAAGCCGTCCGGCTGGTAGCACTCCTGCGTCTTGTTTGCAGAGCTGGGCAGCGGCGCTCTGCTGCCTGCTGCCTGCTGCTGGCGTCAGCTCTGTGCCTGGCGGTGACCTCCGCCCTGCGGTGGCTGGCGCCCAGGCTGCTGGGTCCGTCGCCGGCCGAGCGGCTCGCGCTGGCGGCCGAGCGGGAACGGGCACTGGCCGAACGCAACAGACCGGCCCACGAGTTGCACGACTCGATCGGGCACACCCTGACGGCCGCCACGATCCAGGCAGCGGTGGCGGGCGAAATGCTCTCTGCCGACCCCGTGGCGGCGCGGGCCGCCCTGCGCAGCATCGAGGAGTCGACCCGGGCCGCCCTTGAAGACCTGGACCATGTGCTGGGCATGCTGCGCGAGGAGAAGGCGGGCACGGCGCCGGCCCGGACCCTGGCCGACCTGCCCGAGCTGCTCGACCGGCTGCGGCACGCGGTCGCGGTGGTGGAGCCGGAGCTGCCGGGCGACTACGCACAGTGCAGGGGACGCTCTCCCGGGCGGCGTACCGGATCCTGCAGGAAGGACTGACGAACGCCCTGCGGCACGGAGCGGGCGGTCCGATCCGGGTCAGGGCGGCGACCGCGCCGGACTCGCTGGAGCTCGGCGTGGTCAACCGGACCGGAGCCGGCGGCGGATGAGCCCGGGTGCCTTCCCGACGTCCGGGCACGGCCTGCCCGGCCTCCTGGAGCGCGTACGGCTCCTGCACGGCGACATCGAATCCGGTCCGGACGGACCGGAGCACTGGCGGCTCGCGGTCCGGCTGCCGATGCGCTTGCCCGCATGATCGGCTCACAAGCGCACGCAGCGGTCGCTACCGGCCCCGACGCGAACGCAGCCGTCCCAACCGACACCTCCAGCTGCACCACCCTCCTGATCGCGGACGACGACGACGTGACCCGCAGCGGCCTGCGCACGCTGCTCGCCCTGCAGCCAGGGATCACCGTTGTCGGGGAGGCCGTCGACGGCATCGAAGCAGTCGAGCGGGCGCGGCAGTTGCGGCCGGACGTGGTCCTGATGGACGTACGGATGCCGCGCCGCAACGGCATAGAGGCCACCCGGGAGCTCCTCGCCGGGCCGGCCGACCCGCCGAAAGTCGTGGTGATCACCACCTTCGAGAACGACGACTACGTCACCGCCGCACTCAGCGCCGGAGCCAGCGGCTTCGTGCTCAAGCGGCTCCCCGTCCCCAAGATCGCGGAGGCGGTGCGGGTGGTCGCGGTGGGCGAGGCCATCCTCTTCCCGGCGGCCCTGCGCCAGATGGTCACCGCCCGCCCACTGGGATCCGCCGAGGCGCTGCCGCAGGCGGCGCTGACGAGCCGGGAGGAAGAGGTACTGCGCCTGATGGCCACCGGCAGGTCCAACCCGGACATCGCGGAGTCGTGCAGGGTGAGCCTGGAGACGGTGAAGACGCACGTGGGGAACGTGCTGACCAAACTCGGCGCGCAGAACCGGACCCACGCGGTGGTGATCGCCTACGAAACCGGCCTGGTCGTGCCCGGGTCACGGGCTGACATGACATCACCTGGTCTGACCCGGTCCGCCTGTGCCGCTGGACCAGCCGCCGGGCCGCCGTCGACCCGACCTGGAAGACCCTCCGCGACCGCCGTCTCGAAGGCGGCGGAGTCCACCAGGCCATGCTCCGCATCGCCCGACTCCACAACCCCCCTGGCCGAACTGGCTGCCCGTGACCGGCGGAGTCAGGAGACCAGTAGCGCTTGGGCGATGGCTTTCTGCTCGGGCTGGAGTGTGACCGCGCCGTCCTCGATGTCCCAGAGGCAGTTCTGCAGGACGCGGCCGAGTGTCCATCTGGTGGCCCGCTCCCGGTCCAGACCGACGACTTCTGTCATGGGGTGGAAGCGATGGCGTATGGCCCCGGGCACGTCTGCGGTGCCGATGATGTCGTCCCACCGGTTTCGCAAGGCGGGCAACAGCTCGAAGCCGGGGTCGCCGGCAAGGGGTTTGGGGTCGATGGCGAGCCAGGGAGCCCGTCCCGAGACCTGCAAGGACGGAAGAGGGGCGAGAACGTTGTCGTAGTGCAGATCCCAGTGCAGAAGCCGGTCGCCGGGCTCGTCGAGTAGTTCCCTCACCGCAGCCGCGCACGTAGCGAGCAGTCGTCGCTCAGAGGGGTCCGCCAGAGAGCGGGAGTATGCGGGGACCCGCTCGAGCATGGCCCGGGCAATGTCGGCCAATAGCCGCAGGCCGGCGGGGGCCGGAACGGCGGCCAGGTGCTTCAGCAGCTCGGAAAGGTGCTGGAGAGCCGCAGTGCCGTCGGGCACCGTCGCGAGGGACCGGGCGGCATCGAGACGTTCCAGGAGCATGGCCCCGGAGTCGGGGGCGGTGTTCAGAAGTCCGACCGCGTGGCGGGCGCCCCAGACGCGCAGGGCGAGCGGCTCGTCTCGCGTTTCCTCGTCAACGGGCTGAAGCTTGAGTACCGCGGGCGAGCTGTCTGCTTGGAGCACCGGCAGTACGAGTGCGACAGCCCCGTGAACGGGCGGCCCGTCCAGTCGCAGACTCCAGCGGTCCAAGAACTCCTCGGCCAGGGTCGGCAGGGCAGCGGTCCATGCCCGCCAGGCCTCGCCGTTCTGGGAGACGGCCAGGGCCGCTGGAACTCCGACCTGGGACTGAGACCGGCTGAAGGCCACGACGCTCCCGAATAGGACGGTGCTGGGGTGTCGGCGTGCCTGACCGTCTTCGTCATCGAGTCCTTCGGGCCGCCGTCGTACGATCGTACGACGTCCTCCTTGCTGCCCGCTCTGTGGCTCCCGGTGCCGTTGCGGAAGGCTCTGAGCGCGATCCACCGGTCGGCCCGCACGCCATCGCGTCTCGTCGCTCCGCGCGCCGGTCGATCCGGGGGCGTCGCCCAGGACATGGTCGTAGCGGCTATTCCACCGTGGTGATGGGGATCGCCGCACGGCCGGGAGAGACGGTGTTCGTGTCGGGCGGGCCTTCTGCGGTTTGCTTCCACACGCGAACGTACTTGGCCTTCTGCGCCCAGGCTCCCAGGTCCGAAGTGTCGGCGCTGTAGTCCTGCCAGGCCTTGCCCCGCTCGCCGTCGTCGGGGAGCCAGGAGTCCGGTCTTGACTCCCACACGGTGACGTTCGTGACCCAGCGCAGTGTTTGGTGGAACGGGTCGTCGGCAGGCACGGTCGGCGCCCGTAGGGAGCCAAGCCGGCTCAGACCCAGGTGGGCGAGCGAGTAGGCGACGGCAGCTTCTCCTTGATCCCGCTTGTCGGGCTGCACCCTGACAGCGGTCCCGCCGAAGTGTGTCGTCTCGTAGAGGATTGCCTGGACCACCGGGCCGGCGTCGTCTGCCATGGTTCCCTCTCCTGCCCGCCTGCCCGGCGTCTTCCCCACGGCGGCAAGCGCATCCCTCAACGAGCCGGCCAGACGCGATGTGGGTGACGCCTGCCGAAAATGCCCGGCTTTACGTCACTGGCCTGGCCTTCACGGCCCGCGACGCCCCATCCCGCGCAAGCGGCGCGGAGTAGCGGGCGTAAAGCCCCGGAAAGGCACGCGAGCGAAACTACAGCGGCCCTCGTGCGGGCGATAGGGTATGAAACGCGAGGAGGAGGGTGTCATGGGTGAAGCTGCGACAACCCCCCGCGAACGATACCGCCAGCAGGTGCGCGCGGAGATCAAGGAAAGAGCCTGGGAACAGATCGCCGTCGCCGGGGCGTCGGCGCTCTCTCTCAATGCGATCGCCAAGCACATGGGGCTGAGCGGCGCTGCGCTCTACCGGTACTTCGCCAACCGTGACGAGCTGCTCACGGAGCTGATACGAGACGCGCACCAGAGTCTGGTCAGCGCGTTTCGCGCAGCCGCCGCCAGAGGCGACGCCGACCTTTCCGGTCTGGCTCACGCGCTGCGCCAGTGGGCTGTTGATGATCCGCAGCGGTACTTTCTCATCTACGGCACACCAGTGCCGGGCTACCGCGGTCCGGCGGATGTCCTGGTGAGCGCGTCGGAAATCATGCAGATCCTCCTCGATGCATGCGCCGCGCTTCCGCCGGACGCTTCACCGACAGCGTTTGAGCAGCACTTGGAAGGTCACGGTGAGTGGGCGCCCGGGCATCTCGCGCGACCTGGAGCCCTGCGCCTTGCCGTCACGTTCTGGACCCGGTTGCATGGCGTTCTTTCCCTGGAACTCGGTGGTCATTTCACCGGTATGGGCTTGGATCCCGCGCTGCTCTTCCAAGCCGAGCTTGACCTCCTGGCAGGCAGCTGAAGGCGGGGCCGCCTGGCGGGGCCGACAGGCGGGCAGGGCGATCGATGCCGGTAGTTTTGGAATTCGACGGAAGGGCACAAGCTTTTATATCGGCCTTATGTGGAGAAGAGGTGCCCCATGGGCATCATCGGCTGGATTCTGATGGGACTGCTCGCCGGACTCATCGCAAAGTTCCTGATGCCGGGGCGGGACCCCGGCGGCTGCATCGTGACTCCCCTTATCGGTATCGCCGGGGGTCTTCTGGGAGGATGGCTCGGCAAGGTCATCTTCGGAGTCGACTCCATTGACGGGTTCTTCGAGATCTCCACGTGGATCGCCGCCATTGTCGGCTCCCTCATCCTCCTGGCCGCCTATCGTCTTGTCGCTCGCGCCAGGGATTGACCGGCAACACGCACGATGAGGGCCGAGGGCGCCGGTCCGCTTCAGTCGCGGGGCGGAAGCAAGGGGCCGAGCGGGCCCAGGTCGAGATTCAGGTCCTCCAGGCAGAACCCGTGCTGGGCGCACAGGTCGGCAAGACTGTCGTGCAGGGCCATGAGGGTCGCGCCGAGTTCCTCTTCTTGTTCGTCGGTGAGGTCTCCGGCGTCCACCCGGCGCAGGGCTTGGCGTTCGATGAGCTGGCGCAGGAGCTCGACGAGGGTGAGGACCAGTTTCAGGAGATCTTCTTCGACGGTGTCCTTGTCGGCGTGGATGCGGTGGGCCGGGCGTGGTGGCCGGTCGCCCTGGGAGGCGGGCGGCGCCTGGATGAGTCTGAAGGCCCGGGACATGGTGTCGCCGACGGCTTGGAGGCTCGGGGCCGGGCCGGAGCGGTGTGGCTGCCCCGCCCCATGCTCAGTACTCACTGCTGCCTGCTGGTGGGGCCTGCGCCTCGGGAGGGGCGTTCTGGGAGCTGACGGACACGATGAGGGCGCGCAGCGATATGCGGACGAGGTCGATGTCCGCGATGGACAGGACGATGTCGCCGGCGACGACCACTCCTCCGCTGAGCAGCCGGTCGAGGAGGTCGACCAGCGCGACCTGGCGGCCGGGCAGCGGTTCGCTGTGCTCTGCGAGGGTCATGAGGTGCTCTCCGGGACGTCGTCCGGGGCTGACGCTTCCACCGCCGGTGGCATGGCGAAGGAGTACGGGGCCCAGGGACCGGTGACCTCGATGCGGATGTCGGGGAAGTCCTGGGCGGCGTGGGCGATGGCGGTCTGGAACTGCTCGGCGTGCTGGTCGGGGATGAGGTAGGCGTCGTTGAGGACGTTCTCCTGGGGGCCGGTCAGGGCACCGCTCTGCGGGGCGTGGCGTACGCGCTGGGAGGTGTAGCGGGAGGCGATGGCCTCGATGTCCTCGGCGGCCCGCTGGGCTTGCTGGTAGATCCTTTCGCGTGCGTGGTGCTGGGCCCTGCGGCGCTGGAGGTATGCCTTGCCGGGGGTGGTGGGGGCGGCAGCGTCGGGGTCGGCGGGAGGGTTGGCCGTGGTGGGCGCGGTGGGGGCTGGGAGGTAGATCTTGACGCCGTACTCGGTGTGGGCGTCGAGCTGGGCCAGCCGCTGGGTGAAGGTGCGGTGCTGTTCGGTGAGGGCTTGGCGGGCCCGGTTTTCGTCCTGGTAGACGGTGGCCATGCGCAAGGGCAGGACGGTGGTGCGGGCGGCGATGGCCTGCACGACGTCGTGGTGGGTGCGGGCGACGTTTTCGAGCCACTGCAGATCCTCGAAGTGATCTTTGAGGGCGGTCTCGTTGAAGTCGTGGTACGGGACCGGGCTGATGACGAAGCCGAGGTCGGCGGGGCCGGCGTCAGGGATGTCGGCCAGGAGCTGTACGGGGGCTCGTGCGATGCCGCGCAGGTCGGGGAGGAGCTGTCGCAGGGGCTCGGTGGGCCGGGCGACGGCGTAGACGTAGGTGAGGGTGTCCCGGCCGGTGTTCACTGCGGACGCCCCCGTGTCTTCCTGCCGGCAGATCCGCCGGCTTCTTCGCCGCGTTCGGTGGGTTGCGGCTGTTCGAGCCGGTCGCGGCGGAGGGTCTCGAGCTCGGCGCGCAGGCGGCGGTTCTCCTGCTCCAGCGGGCTGCCGGTGTGCCGGGAGGACAGGGAAGGGTCGTGCTCCCACCAGTCGATGCCCATTTCCTTGGCTTTGTCCACGGAGGCGATCAGGATCCGGAGTTTGATGGTGAGCAGCTCGATGTCGAGCAGGTTGATGCGGATGTCGCCCGCTATGACGATGCCCTTGTCCAGGACCCGCTCGAGGATGTCGGCGAGGCTGGACGAGGAAGTCGACCCGTACGGGACCGGGGCGCGGGAGGGGAAGGCTCCCATTCGGCCGGGCAGGGGTTCAGTCACGGTGGCGGCCTCCCTTCCCCGTCAGGGTGTCCGGTTCCGGAAGTCGGCGATCTCGGCCAGTCGGTCGATCAGCTCGTTCTCCCGGAGGTCGAACTCTTCCTGGTCGATCTCGCCCTGGAGCAGCTGCTGCTCCAGGGAGGCGAGCTCCCGCCAGATCGGGGCGGGGTCGTAGTACTGCTCTTCGGCCTGTTCGACGATCCGCTGGGCGACCCAGGTGACGGCACGCATCGGCGCGAGGGGAAGCGTCAGCAGTTGGGTCAGCAGTCCCATGGTCTTCCTCCCTTCCGGCGAGTGGTGGCGGCGGTCACTGGACGAAGCTGTAGGGGGGCAGGGGGCCGTTGAAGCGGAGCTCGATGCCGCTGTCGATCTCGCGGGACAGGTTCGCCTGCGCGGTAAGGAAATTGTCCTTCTGATCGTCTGGCACCAGAAGCGAGAGGTTGAGGAAGTCGCTTCCGGAGGGCGGGTGGGCGACGTGCTCGCGGGCGAAGGGCAGCAGGGCCTGGACCAAGCCGGCAGCCAGTGTGTCCTGGCGTGCCCGCACCTCTCGGGCCACCAGTTCCCCCAGAGCGAGCGGCAGCTGCGGATCTGGGTCGCCGGCACGGATCCGGTCGTTGAGGTCCTTCGCCTCGGGCGACTCCAGGAGGATCAGCCGCAGCAGCGGTTCCTCGTCCTGCTGGGAGGCTCTGAGGTGGTACTCGGCGCAGCTCTCAAGGCGCTGGAGGGTGGCCAGGTAGCTGTCGGCGTTCTCCTGGAGGACCTGCCGGACCGCGAGATCATCGGGGGCGGTGTAGCCGAACTGCAGCGGCAGGACCACGCCGTCAGCCATCAGGCGCTCCTGCACCTCCTGGTGGACGAGGAGGTCACGGCGCTTGGGCCGGATCTCCTCGGAGATGTCGCTGACGACCGCGCACAGGGATCCGGCGGTGACCGTCCGCAACGGTGTGGGGTGGCTGCCCACGCCGGCCATGCCGTCGAGGCGGTGGGGATGCGCCTTGGCAGTGATCGAGTACACGTAGAGCGCCATCGGTTACTCCTTCTCCCGGCGTACCGGGCGCCGGGCGGGGCGCCGCCGCCGGGGCGCTTCCACTTCTTCCTCTTCCTCTTCCGGCTCCGGCTCCTCACGTCGGGACGACTTGCCGGTCAGGGAGTCGGCCACCGCTTCGACGGCTCCGCTCAGCGCCCCCTTGGACTTTCCGCGGGCGCCGCTTTCGAGCATGTTGCCCATGACATCGGGCAGCTGGGCCGGTGCCTTGCGGCCTGCTTCGAGGTCGAGGCGGTTGCATGCCTCGGCGAACCGCAGGTAGGTGTCGACACTCGCCACCACGATCCGTGCGTCGATCTTGAGAAGCTCGATGCCCACCAGGGAGACCCGCACGAACACGTCGATGACCAGGCCCCGGTCGAGAATCAGCTCCAAGACGTCGTAGAGGCTGCTCGTGCCTCCTCCTCCTCTGGCGACGCTGCCGCCTTGCGGCACCATGGTCATGGCGCCTCCTTTCCCCGGCGGCCTGTTCTCAGGTCGGCCGGTCGATCATTCCTCGGCTGTAGCGGCGGGTCCGTTCGTACGAGATCAGCTCGCCCTCCTCGTCCAGAGCGACTCTGTAGCTGGCCATCACGCTGGTGGTGTCCGGAATGCGTTCCAGCTCCACCACCTCCACCTGCGCCTCCCAGCCGTCCTCGGTGGGCTTGAGCGAAGAGACCGAATCAGGGGCCCGGCCAAGGAGTTCAGCCAGCTGTTCAACCGCCAGCCGCATCGCCGACGCGGCGCCTGGTACACCGGAGCGCCGCCGGGAAGCAGCGCGGCGGGACGGTTGCCGGTCCTGCTCTTCGCCCTCGCCGGCAGCTCGCGGAGAGACCCGCCGCGGGCGTGCGGGTTCTGCTGCGGCCATAAGCCACTCCCTTGGGGAGACAGCCTCACAGAAACTAGAATGTCACTGAATATGCGTATAAGTCTCGCAGTAGGGGCAGGAGCTTTTCCGAGGAGCGCCCCGGCATGCCTGCTGTCGTCGGTTGGCAGCGCCAACCCGGTGGCCCGCTGTCTGCGGGTGGCACCGAAGAGTCCGCAAGTGCCCTGGTAAAAGGGGATGATCATGCAGGACACGACCAAGATCGCGCTCGCAGCCGCCCTGGCCGGCGGCTACGTGCTCGGCCGGGCCAAGAAGGGGCGCATGGCTTTCGCCGCGGCGACCTATCTCGCCGGCCGTCGTTTCGGCCTCGAGCCCGGACAGCTGCTGAAGGAGGGCGTCGCCAAGGTCAAGGAGATGCCGCAGTTCGCCGACCTGGGTGACCAGCTCCGAGGAGAAGCCCTCGATGCCGGCCGGCAGGCCCTGACCGCCGCGGCCAACCGCAAGCTCGCCGACCTCGCCGGCTCCCTGCACGAGCGCACGCTCGAGCTCTCACGTGTAGGCGCACGTCGGGACGAGGACGACGAAGACGAGGAACCCTACGAGGACGAAGAAGCCGAAGGCTACGAGGAAGGCCGGGCAGAAGAGGACTACGCCGAACCCGAGGAAGAGGAAGAAGAGGAAGAGGAACCGGAAGAAGGCGAGGAGGAGCCGGAAGAGGAAGAGGCAGAGCCGGAAGAGCCGGAAGAGGAGGAAGAGGAAGAAGAGGAGGAGGAACCACCCCCACCGCGCCGACGGGCCCGCTCCACAGCCGACGGCCGCGCCGACAAGACCCGCCCCGTCCGCAAGCCCGGGCAGCGGCCGGCACCCTCCAAGCCCAGAAAGAGCGCTCAGGCCAAGAAGGCCGCACCCGCGAAGAGGACGACGCCCGCCAGGACGACAGCGGCGAAGAAAGCGCCGGCGAAGAAGACACCGAGCGAAAAGCCGGCGGCCAAGGCCGCGCCCGGGAGGAAGAGCACATCCTCCAAGACCGCCGCCGCGAAGACCGCCGCCAAGAAGACCAGCGCGGCACCGAAGAAGCGCACCACACCTCAGAGCGGCGCGCGCAAGACAGCAGCCAGGAAGACCACGGGCAGCAGCCCGGCCGGCAAGGCGGCCGCCAAGAAGACGGCGACCCGCAAGCAGTCCGCGCGGAGGTAGGCCATGGCAACGTCACACCGCGCCAGCGGGAAGGAACCCACCTCAGGGCTGGACCAGTTGCTCACCGAACTGTCCGGTTTCCTCGCCGCCCAGGCAGACCAGCTGGCCGAGAAGGCGACCGACAAACTCGGGGACATAACCGACCAGCTCTACGACGTCGCCGAGCAAGGCGGCAAGCTCTCCGATGTCGGAGGGATCGGCGGCCGGCTCCTGCAGGGCGACTCGCCGTTGAAGGCCATCGCCGGCCAGGCCCTGGGGAACCTGAAGGACAAGGTGGTCGACACCGCGTCACAGGCGTTCGGCAAGGGCCGGGGCCGCAAGAGCGGCGGCAAAGTCGTCAACATCGTCGAGACGCTGGACGTGGGCCTGCCGTTGCGCACCACCTACGACCACTGGACGCAGTACGAGAACTTCAGCAGCTTCGCCAAGGGCGTCCGCGACGTGTCGCGCAACGACGAAACCACCAGCGACTGGAAGGTGAAGGTCGGCCCCTCCACCCGAGCCTGGAAGGCAACCGTCCAGGAACAGATACCCGACGACCGCGTCGTATGGACCTCCGCGGGCGCCAAGGGAACCACCCGCGGCTGCGTCAGCTTCCATGAACTGGCTCCCGCGCTGACCCGGATCGTCATCGTGGTCGAGTACCACCCGGCAGGCCTGTTCGAGAAGACCGGCAACCTGTGGCGGGCCCAGGGCCGCCGCCTGCGCCTGGACCTCAAGAACTTCCTGCGCTACGCCACCCTCAGCACCGACGAGCCGGAAGGCTGGCGCGGAGAAATCCGAGACGGCGAAGTGGTCCAGACCCACGAAGAAGCCCTCGAGGAGGAAGAACAAGGCGAGGAAGAACAGGGCGAGGAAGAAGAGGGCGAGGACCAGTACGAAGACGCGTCCGCGGGCGCCGAGGAATCTGACGAGTACGAGTACGAGTACGAAGACGAAGACGAAGACGAGGGCAACACGGACTACGCCGACGAGCCTGGTGAAGAGGACGAGGAAGCCGAGGAACCCGAAGAAGAAGAGGACGAGGACGAATACGAAGCCCCTCCGCCCCGGCGACGCAGGCGGCAAGCCGCTTGAGCCGACGCGACCGCACCGCGCCGCGCATGGCGGACCGGTCCGCCATGCGCCTCGGGTCCTCTCCGGAATCCTGCCTGTCTCTTGCGAGCCCGCCGGTCGCTGCCCATCCTCTGAAGCCGGCAGGAGGCGGTCGTCATGTTGGTCCCGAGGCGGCGTAGACGTAAGTGGGGTAGGCGCCGACGCCGGAACCATGCCCGCTGGACACCTCGCTCCGTCATCCGCCGGATGTTCTTGCGGCTGACCGGGTGGGGAGTGCGCCTCATGTTGTGGGGTACGCGGCGGGCGCTCCGGCGTCTGCTGCGCGCGGTGTTCCTTGGCCAGGCGGTCCGGCTCTGTTGCTGCGGGCAGGGAGCTGACCGGAACCGGTCGTCGGCACGAGGGATCCGTACAGGGAGGCGCGGGCAGGGTTGGCGTTTCCGGCGCAGTCGGCCGGAGGGCAGGACACTTCCATCCTGTCGGCCGCGGCTGTCAAAGCTTCAGCACGGTCATCGGAACTTGTCCTTGCCCTTTTCCTTGGTCCGGCGCGCCTGACCGCGTGCCTCCAGTGCGGCGCCCTTGGCCGCCAGGGTCTCCTTGCCCATGGCGTGGGCCGCCTTCCTCACTGCCTTGCCGGCGACTACTTCGATCTCAGCCTTTGCCTTCTCGCCAGCACTCATGTCCGTCCCCTTTCTGGTGCACCCGCTTGGCGTGTATCCCCGTGACCGCCTCGCAAACGGTCCGGGCCACCGGGTGGTGGCAATTTCCCGCGGACTCGGTACCCGGCCGAGGCCCACGAGCGCGGGGAGGCTGTGCCGGTGCGGCGACGCCGTCGCGCGCACCCCGGACACCGCCCTCGTCGAGGTCGGCAGGCGGTCTCAGCGCCGTGAGGGCGGCACCAGGCGCAGCACCGCGTGCAGCAGGGCGTCGATGCTGTCGCGGGCTGGTTCCTCGGGCGTGACGTGGGTGAGCAGGCGGGCCAGGGCACGCAGCAGGGGCGGGGAGGCCATGACGCGGGGATGGAGCACCGGCCGGAAGCCGTGCCGGGCGAAGATGAGGTCTCCGGCGAGGTTGCCCAGCCGGAAATAGCGCCCCCAGCGGCGGTGGATCTCAGCCGGGTACTGGTGCAGCGCGTGTTCCCGCCGCGGTCCGGCCGGCCGGGCCAGAGCCAAGGCGATGATCTCGGCGGCCACCTCCGCGGCCTCCATGGCCTGGGCGATGCCCTCACCGCTCCACGGACTGACCATGCCCGCGCTGTCTCCGACCAGCAGCAGACCCCGACGGTACTGGGGCCGCCGGTTCAGTCCCATCGGCAGGGGGGCGCTGCGCAGCGGTGAGTCGGCGTTCTCCTCGCGGATGCCCCACTCCTCGGGCAGACGCGGGAGCCAGTGCTGCAGGGCCGCGCGCAGGTCCACCGGTCGGCCGTGGCGCTGCGGCAGCGCACCGAGGCCGACGTTTACCCGGCCGTCCCCGAGGGGGAAGACCCAGCCGTAGCCGGGGAGGTCCTGCCCATCGGGTGGACAGCGTAGATCTGCCCACAGCTCCAGGTATTCGTCATGGGTGCGCGCGGGGCTGCGGTAGTAGCGGCGGGCCGCCGCGGCGACCGGCCGGCGCGCGTCGCGGCACAGGCCCAGAGCCACCGCGGTGCGGGCGGAGGCGCCGTCGGCGGCGACGACCAGGGGCGCCCGGAAGCGAACCGGCTGCTTCTCCGGCCCTCGTACGGCAGTGACCCCGGTGATGTGCCCGGCCCGGTCGGTGAGCGGGGCCGTCACCCTCACGTGGGTATGCAGGCGCGCTCCGGCGGCCCTGGCGCGCGCGGCGAGAAGGTCGTCGAAGTCGTGTCGGGTGCGGGTGAGCCCGAAGTCGGGAGCGCTGCCCAGGCGGGGCCAGGCCAGCTCCACCTGCCTGCCTTCACACACCCAGCGCATTCCCCGGTTGCGCTTCCATCCCGGTGCGCTGATGTCCACGCCCAGCCGCACCAGCTGGGCCACGGCGCGCGGCGTCAGCCCGTCGCCGCACACCTTCTCCCGGGGGAAGCCGCTCTTCTCCAGCAGCAGCACGTCCAGCCCCGCGCGCGCCAAGTGCACGGCGGCAGCGGATCCGGCCGGCCCTGCCCCCACCACGATGACCTGCGCATGGTCATCATCCCCGTTCCCCGTCGGGCCCGGCGAGCTGGTCTCGGGGTCGCGGCCGCCGCTCACGTCATCACGCTCGATGGTCACTCCCCTCACTATGCCGCGTTCCACGCGTGCCGAACATGAAGCAGGGCCGGAGCGTCACACCAGCTCCGCAGGGTGCCGCTCCCGCTCCTCCGGCCGGGTGTGACGGCCTCGGCGGGGGCCACCTCGCCCGAGCGGGCCGGCTGGTCTCTCGGCCGGACGAGGCCGCCCGCCGGCTCGGTGTCCGGCGTAGCGACTTCGACCAGGTGGTGCGGGGGACCACGGTGACGCCGCCGTGGTCTTGTAGCCGGTCTCCACCGAGCCGACGCGGTCATCCTTCCCTCAGCTCGCCCGTTCGCCGCTCGGCACGCGGGAGGGCTCCAGTACGGCGTTGACTTCCACGTCGACGGTGGTGACGGCGAGGCCGGGGATGTGCTCGGCGGCGTGCAGGACGGCTTGGCGTACTGCTTCGGCGCGCTCCGGCAGCGGCTTGTCGAGCATGGCCGCGACCGTGATGGCGACCATGTGGACGGCGTGGCCGCCCTTGGAGGAAGTCAGTCGGCAGCTGGCGGCGCGGGCGCCGGGGACGGTGTCGGCGGCCCGGCGCAGCACCTTGGCGGCGGAGCTCTCGGCTATGCCCAGCCGTACCTCGGCGCGCACCGCGTTGATGACGCGGTTGGCCAGGTGGTGGCTGTCGGGTTGTTCCGCCGTGCGCAATGCACGGGTGGCCCGGTCCAGGGCTGTCAGTCCTTCGATGGCTTCGCGGCAGTAGGGGCAGTGGCTGCTGTGCGGGTCGGTCGTGCTGGCCGGGGCGCGAACCTGTTCCCAGGCGCAGCCGAGGGGGCGCCCGCAGGGGAGGAACGCCGCGCCGGCCAGCAGCTTGGTGTTGCCGCGGGTGGGTGTGGCGCTTGCGCTTTCGGGCTGGCCGCCGGAGGTCAGGTGAGGATTGTCTAGCGCCATGGGCGCATCGCCTCCATCAGAGCGCGTCGGGCGCGGGAGAGTCTGCCGCGCACCGTTTGCTCGCTGCTGCCCACCATGTGGGCGATTTCTTCGTAGCGCAGGCCGTGGAGTTCCCGCAGGACCCAGCACACGCGTAGCTCGGGGCGTATGTCCATGAGCGCTCGCCTCAGAGCGGCAGTGGCTGCTTCTGTCTCGGCCACGTGGGGCGGTGAGCTGTCCGCGTCCGCGGCAGCGGGTTCCGGGACGCTTTCCAGGGGCAGTGGGGGCCGACGGCGCAACATGTTGAGGCAGCGGTTTGTCACGATCCGGTACATCCATGTGCCGAACGAGGCGCCGTGGCGGAATTCAGGCAGCTGCCTCCAGGCGCTGAGGAAAGCGTCCTGGACCGCGTCCTCGGCGTCTGCACGGTTGCCGAGCAGGTGCTGGCCGAGGGCGAGCAGACGGCCGCTGTGTCGGCGGACCAGGACCGCGAAGGCTTCGTCGTCGCCTTCGCACGCCCGTACCGCCAGCACGCCGTCGTCCAGGTCGCCGGGAGCGTCCGGGCCGGGCGCAACACCGTCGACCGGGGATGATGCCGGTCGCGATGGGAGGCCCGCGTCATGCGGGGGAGAGGGGCTAGTCCGTGAGCGCATGCGCCGTTCACTTTCTGCCGAGGACGGTCGCCGCGGCTTGCGTACGCACTCCTCGATGGTAAATCGGCGCGCTGCGGGAACGGGGGTGAGGAATGTCCTCGCGGTGGGTCTAAGCAGTGAGGGCGTCGCATCGGCGCCGAAATGGATGGACATCCTGGGGAGGTCCTCATGTCGGACACCACCAACCCCGCCGCGAGTGCCTCACTTCCTGCGGGCGATGCCCTTACGGGCCAGAGCGGCGCCGGCGCGGCGCCCGGGACGCGGGGGCGGACGACCATCGCCGACAGTGTGGTCGAAAAGATTGCAGGTATGGCCACCCGTGAGGTTTCGGGCATCCACAGCCTGGGCTCCGGCATGTCCCGCACGCTCGGGGCGGTTACGGACAAGGTCCCCGGCGGCCGCCCTAGCGTGTCCCGCGGTGTGAAGGTCGAGGTAGGGGAGCGGCAGGCCGCCGTCGATCTCGATGTCGTCGTCGAGTACGGCGTCGCCATCGTCGACATCGCCGCCGACGTCCGCACCAGTGTCATCACAGCCGTGGAGCGCATGACGGGCCTCGAAGTCGTCGAGGTGAACATCGCCGTCGACGACGTCCACCTGCCCGACGAGGAGGACGACCAGGAATCCGCGGGCCGCGTGCAGTGACCCCTCGACCCGGCACAGCCCCCGGGTCGAAAACGACCGACGTGAAAGTACAGGTGAGTGACATGAGCGCAGCAACCGTGGGCTTGCTTGCAGGCATGGCCCTGGGCTTCGCTGCCTATTTCGGCGGCTTCTGGGCGTTCCTGCTGGTGGCGTTTTTGGGCCTGGTGGGCCTGATCATCGGCCGCATGCTGCAGGGTGACCTCGAACTGTCCGACTTCACCCGTTCCCGGGACCGGCAGTGACAACGCAACCCGGCGCTTCTCTGCCCAGGGCGGCAGCTCCCGCCCAGGCGGCGGTCCTGCCGGCGGCCGAGCGCGGTGCCACCGTGATTCCGGAGAAGGTGGTGGCCCGCATCGCGGCCCGCGCCGCGAAGGAGGCACTGGCCGCACACGCAGGCGCCTCGGCCGCGCACGGGAAGCCGGCGGCCCCGCACGCCTCCGCGACCACCGGCAGCGGCTCGGCCCGGCTGAGGCTGACCGTGGACCTGCCCTACCCGACAGACCTCGCCACTGTCTCGCAGCAGATGCAGCACTACGTCAGCGAGCGGGTCGCCCACCTCACGGGGATGCGCGTCACCGAGGTGACCCTCGCCATCGAGCACCTGATATCCGCCGATGGCCGGGAACACCGGCGCGTGCAGTGAACCGGAGCGCATCCCCCGGGAAGGAGAGCCGGTATGGAACGCCACCCCGAACCCCCGGCCGCAACGCAACAGCTCACCGCGACGGACGAGGTAACCTCACGCACCGTGGAGCAGCTGGGCAAACAGCCTGCGGCCGAAGGCCGGCCGACTCCCCGCCCTTGGTCCGCGCGCCGGATACCCGCCGCGCTCACGGCCCTGCTCGTCGGGGCCGCGGCAGGCACCCTCTTGTTCGACGTCGTCAGGGTCCGTGCCGGTCGGAGTGCCGCGGCCTGGCGCGCGCGCCTGGCCGACGAGTTGGCCACCCGCCCCTTGGATGACATCTGGATACGGGTCGGTGCCGCCGTCATCGCCGTCCTCGGCATCTGGATGCTCGTCATGGCACTCACCCATGGTCTGCGCCACAAGCTGCCCCTGAAGGCTCCCGACGCGCAGACGCACGCCGTCCTGGACCGCGCCAGCGCAGAGCTCCTGCTGCGGGACGCAGCGATGCGGGTCCCCGGTGTCAGCGCGGCCAGGGTCCGGATGCGCCACCACCGCCTCGGGGCGCGCGCGGACGTGCGCTACCGCGCCCCCGCCGACGTCAAGGCCGATCTCTTGGTGGCTCTCCTGGCGGAGCGCGACCGGCTCGAACTCGCACGTCCTCCTCGGCTCGCCGTCAAGGTGCGCCCCCGCCGCAAGTAGTCCGCACCGGTGCGCGCCTGCCGCTGAGCGAGAGACAGGATGGGGATCCCATGAAGAGGAAAACCGCAGTCAACCGAGTCCTTCTGGCCTTGGCCGGCATCATCCTGCTCGGCACCGGCCTCCTGATCCTGGCGGGCAGTTTCGACCTCTACCGGCGCTGGCGCATGACACCACCCGACGGTTGGCCCCTGACCACGTCCGAGGGTGTCCTGCTCGATGACGCCACCCGCACGCGCTGGGTCGGCGAGGGATGGTGGTGGCCCGCAGTCATCGCCGTCCTGGCCATCGTCGTCCTGCTCGCCCTGTGGTGGCTGCTGGCACAACTGCGCCGCACTCATCCCGGCCCCCTACCCGTCGGCGCAGACCCCGTGGAGGCAGTGGAACTGAGCGAGCGTGCCCTCAGCGACGCCATGACAGCCGACGCCCGGCGCCTGCCCGGCGTCCAGCAGGCCCGCGCACGCATGACCGGCTCCTCCCGCCGTCCCGAAGCGCACTTCGACCTCGCCCTCACTCCCGACACCGAGCCGGGGCCGGTCCTGCAGGCGCTGTGCGACGGACCGCTGGAACGTGCGCGCCAGTCCACCGGCCGGACCCTTCCGGCAAGGGCGCGCCTGCAGGTGTCCCCGCACAAAGCCCACCGCGCCGCATAGCTCCTGCGATGCGGCCCCAGAAGACGCCCCCACAGTGGGCAAGCGCATCACCACGCCCGGAGTCGGCCCGCGGCCGGGGCTCTGTGCGGATACCGGGGTGCGGGCGGCTCGCCGCGCCGCGCCCGCCGTGTCAGCCTGGCGGCCGCGCTGCGGCGCTGTCCGGGGCCACGCGGAAGCCGATGTTGCCGGTGGAGCTGTCGGGGGTCTTGGAGCTGCGGGCCGCGACGCGGTAGCGGTTGCAGTACGAGTCGTGGCAGAGGTGGGAGCCGCCGCGCATCACACGGCTGGTTCCGGGCGTGAACCAGTCGGCGCACCATTCCCACACGTCGCCGACCATGTTGTAGAGGCCGAAGCCGTTGGGGCGGAAGGACCTCGCCGGTGCCGTGCCCTCGTAGCCGTCCCCCGCGGTGTTCAGGGTGGGGAAGTCGCCGCGCCAGATGGTGCACATGTGCCGCCCGTGGGGGGTGAGTTCGTCGCCCCACGGGTAGCGTCGCTGCTCGAGGCCGCCGCGTGCCGCGTACTCCCATTCGGCCTCGGTGGGCAGGCGGGTGCCGGACCGTGCGCAGTACGCCTGGGCGTCGTTCCAGGAGACGTGCACCACTGGGTGGTTCCGGCGTGCGGTGACGGACGAGCCGTCGCCCTCGGGGTGGCACCAGCTCGCGCCGGGGACGGCCCGCCACCAGGGGACGGCCGCCACCGGCCGGGACACGGCGGCGACGTCGTCGGACAGGAAGCCGCCGAAGACGAAGGAGAAGCCGAAGCGTTCGGCTTCGGTGACGTGACCGGTGGCCTTGACGAAGGTGGCGAACTGGGCGTTGGTCACCGTCGTCGGGGCGATGCGGAACGGCTCGACGGAGACCTCGCGCACCGGCCCTTCACCGTCGGCCGCGAAGCCGTCCGGGTCGTCGGTGCCCATGAGGAACCGCCAGCCCGGCAGGTCGGCCAGCAGCCGGGAGGCCCGCTGCGCGGCGGGGGCCGGCGGCCGGGGTGCCGGGGAGAGCACGACGGTGGTGGCGTCACGGTGTCCGGGGGTGCAGCAGGAACGCATGGGGCGGCTCCGTACGGGTGTGTGTGGGCGGGTGCCCGGAGTCCAGCCTGTTCGTCAGCTCGTACGGGGGAGAGGCGTGCTGACCGTCATGCCGGGGTGACCGGATACGGACAGCTCGCCGGCCTGCCCCGACCGAGGCGGCGGCGAGCGGTGAGAAGGCTTACTGCTGCCATGCCGATGAGGTTAAGACCGGTCCAACGGGCGCAAGGCGGCCGGAGACGGCACGCCGATCTCCTTCGGCGGAGTGACGTACGCGAAGGGCCTCGGCGTCCACGCGCCCTCCGAGATCGTCTACCACCTCGGCGGAGCGGCGGACCGCTTCACCGCACTCGTCGGCATCGACGACTCTCCACGAACCAGGCGGCCACCGGCGCGACGAAGGCCTCGGTGCGGGGCGACGGGAAGGTGCTGTTCACCAGCGGCAAGCTGACCGGCGCGGGGGGTCCCGTACCGGTGGACCTCGACGTGCGCGCCGGCTTGTCGGTGGACAGGTGGATTACCCGGGGATCTCAGCATCAAGGGCTGCACCGGTTGCGCCCAGGCGCGACTCCTACCGTCCGTGGTCGCTCAGGCTCCGGTTGCTTCCTGATCCGGACGAACGCCATCGAGATCAACCGACGCGGTGATCTGCGCAAGGGCGTCCTGGAGTCGGCGGACGGCATCCTCCGCTTCCGTGTATTCCTCGGGACTCGGGAGGACGGTGCCGAAGGTGCCGCCACGGTCAGCCGGCAGGGCGCGCCAGCGCAGGACCGGTTCGAGCGCGTTGAGAGCTCCGGAGATGAACCAGGCCATACGGCCGTGAGTACGCGCGAGGGAGATGGCCAGGACGGCGAGAGTTTCCCGCAGGTGTTCGAGCCGCTTGATCTGCGGCAAGGCCTCCTGGACGTCCGGCGGGCCGACGACGCCGCGCAGACCGGCCGCGGCCTCAAGGGCGAGCGCACGGTCGCTCGGCGCGAGTTTCCACACCTGGTCTTGGACCTGCTGTACAGCTTCCTCGGCCAGCACCGCGACGATCCTCCGCATATCCATGTAGATCACTCTAGATGAACCGGCCCCGCCGCCCGATACGACCGTCGCTCGGTTCCTGCCCTGGCAGGCACTTGTGGAAGTGGGGCCAGGTGGTGGTCGCGCCAGCGCGGCCGTCCGCTGCAGCAGAGGACCGCAGTTCCGTCGAGAATCCCGTTGCCCGCGAAGCAGTACCACTCGACCAGGCGCACCCCACTGCAGACCACTCGCTGGGCTCCCGCCGAAACCGGCAGCTCAGGGGGGCCGGACCAACCCGGTGGCGGGGCCCCTCATGGCGATGTGCTAAGGGGCGGGGTTGTAGTGGACGACTTGCTCGTCGCAGGGGCCGGCGGCCCAGACACCTGATGGTGTCGATCTCGTCCTGGTCGGCGGACATGCCCCAGCGGAGTTTGGTGGCGACCCAATCGCGACAGGTCCGCATGTGGACCGTCTCCATCGCCGAACGTGGCAGCTTGGGCCGCGAACTCGGCTCCGACAGCGAGATCGCCGACTCCAAGCAGACCCTGCTCTGCACCTACTTGTCCGCATCTCCCGCTACCTGCTGACCCCGTACTGGGGATCGACGGCCAGAGAATCCTCCAGAGCGGGCGCGGCAAGGCGCTGCCGCTCAACTTCGGGGACCTGGCCTCAAGGTGATCGAGCGGCATCCGCGCAGTCCACGCCCGGCATTACCTGGCAGGTAATCGTTTTCCCCGGCGCCCTCGATGAAGCTTGATCCATCGAAGCGATCGGACAATCAAGCGATCAGGAACGAGGAACAACATGAACCTACGGCGGCACACGCGCACCGGACTGCTCGCGGTGGCGACTCTCCTCGCCGGCCTCACCATCGGCGCGCCGGCCATCGCCGCCGCGACCGCCGAGGGCGGCGAGTGCGCCGAGGTCCGCGAGAAGGTGGACCGCCTCGAAGGCCGGATCACCCCGAACGCCTGCGCCTTCATGAAGCGGCAGATCGCCTTCGGCGAGGCCCCCAGCCTCCAGACCTACCTGGACATCTTCGACGAGGAGGCCAGCCTCTGGGAGGCCGGCGGCAAGCCCCAGCGCGGCCACGACGCCATCGGCGCCTCGATCACCAACTCGCTCCGCCTCGCCCCGGATCTGCGCTACCGCGGCACGAACGTGGTCGCCGACGGCTCGGTGATGATGTTCGGCCAGCAGAACACGGTCACCCTCAAGGGCCAGAAGGTCAGCTACCCGCAGATCGCCCGCAACGTCCTCGGCGACGACGGCAAGACCATCCAGGCCCGCCGCTACTACGACCGCTACGAGCTGTTCGAGGTCCTGCCCGAGTCCCAGCGGCCCCGTCCCCTCTTCACCGGCATCGCCGACCCCGCCGGCCCCGGGCCCCGTGGAGCGGCCCCCGACCGGTTCCACGCCCAGGAGATCGCCGCCCGCCTCGCCGCCTGGAACAGCGGGGACTCGGCCGCGCTGGCCGCCCGTACCGGAAATGCCGAGTTGGCGGGACCGGGCCTGGACCGGCCGCTGACCACCCAGGCGGGTAAGACAGCCTACCTGCAGCGGCTGTTCGAGAACGCCGACGTCGAGTTCAAGGCCGGCCAGGTCGCATTCGGCCGCACCACCACATACGTCGAGTGGCACGGCACGATGAACGACCCCGGCGACCCCAGTGGCACCGGCATCCCCTTCGGGATCGTCGAGCGGATCGGCCCGAAGGGGGAATGGGAGCTCTACTTCGACACCCTGCCGGTGATCGCGGACCAGGACACGATCCGCGGCCTGTTCAAGGCACTTGCCAGCTAAGGACGTCGCTACTTACGGCGTGCTTTCAGCGGTGAGGGATCGCGATCGGTTCGCCGGACGCGGCTGCTCCGGTCAACGGGGCATGCGGGATCCCAGCTCCCGTGCCCTCTCGCGCAGGCCCGCAGCCCAGGCCGCCCCTCCCGCAGGGGCGGACATCCCGGTGACGGTGGAAACCTGCACGTCTTGGAGCGGGCCTTCCGGAGCGGCTCCGTGTCGTGCCCAGTCCACCTTGACCGCGGCGCGTTCTGCGAGAACGAGCACGGTGGCAGTGAAGCCTTCGGAGAGCGCGAGCCAGATGGCGTGGCCTGATCTTCGGTGCTGCGTCAGGAGGGCGTTGACGAATGTTTCGAAGGTGTCGGGGCTGATCTGGCACTCGTCGTTCTCCATCGGCCCGATGCCCGATGGGAGTTCCAGCTCCGCTTCGAAGACCGCTATCTGGCGCTGGAACATGCGGGAAGCTCCGTTGGACGGGTTCCACAGAGTCTCGTCGCCGAGGTCGAAGTACTGGCTCATCGCGGCACCTTTCAGCTGGTCATGACAGGCCAGCGTATCCAGCCGAATCGTTGCCGTCGTCAGGGTTAGGTCTTGGCCAGACGGCGGTGGCAGATGACCGCCGCAGACCGCTCGTACTTCCTGCAGACGGGTCTGCGGATCGGGCAGACCGAGGACGACCGCGTGGCGATCAGGCGGATCGTCGCCGACCCCCGCGAGCAACGACGCGCTGCGCGCAGCGGCGCAGAAGGCTTCGAGGGCACTCCGGAGGTGCCGCCTACCTGGTGAAGCGCCTGACCGTGCGGGGCTGGCCCAGCCTTCACAACCGCGGATGCTGAACGTCGGCCCCGTGGTCCATCGACCGGGGAACGTGACGCCGCCGCGGCCAATGGGGGCCTACGACTCTTGCCGGTCGAGCCCCCATTTCCCGGTGCCGTGCAACACAAGGCGGCGAACGAGATGGCGTATTTCCGCCAGCGTCGGTGGTGTCGCTCACGAGAGAGTCGGCGAAGGCTCGCGTACCCGATCGCGCTCCTGTTCATTTGGCACTTGGCGAAAGGCGCAGCGCATGCACGTCGTCCCGGGACTCAAGGTCCTCTACTTCGGAACCCCAGTGGTGCTGATCAGCTCGCTCAACGAGGACGGCACCGCGAACCTCGCGCCGATGTCCTCGGCGTGGTGGCTGGGCCAGTCATGCATGCTCGGTCTTGGCAACAGCGCCCAGACCACAGCGAATTTGCTGCGAGAAGGCGAGTGCGTGCTCAACCTGCCCTCGTCGGCGATGGTCGATGCCGTCGACCGGATCGCGCTCACCACCGGGAAGCCGGCCGTGCCGGACCACAAGACGAAGCAGGGTTACCGGTACGAGCCGGACAAGTTCTTGGCAGCCCGACTGACCGAGCAGGCGTCTGACCTGGTCCGGGCGCCCAGAATCTCGGAATGTGCGGTTCAGTTGGAGTGCCGGGTGGTCGCCACCCATCCGTTCGGCGGCCCCGAGTCACACGCCACCGCCTTCGAGGTCGAGGTCCTTCGTGCCCATGTTGAGGAACATCTGGTCATCCCCGGCACGCGCTACATGGACCCGCTCGGCTGGGACCCACTGATCATGAAGTTCTGCGAGTTCTTCGGCGGTGGGCACAACATCCACCCCTCGAGGCTCGCCGAGGGCTGGAACATGCCGCACCAACGCCCGTCCACGACCGTCTGAGCAGCATGTGGCGCCCGCCCGCACCTGGTGACCAATGTGCGAGACGGTCACGGCATGCAGGGGATGGGGATACGACTCAAGGCCGCCCGACCGGCGGGCGCCCTGCGTGCCCAAACCAGAAGGTGGAAAAGAGCCCGTCATGTGCACGCCGGGAACCCGTCCCCGCGTGGACGGGTAGCCGTGCGCCCATGCGGCGGGCTGCCGCCCTCCGCTCGCCGGCGTCCACCCGTTCGCCCCGGCCAGCGACCGGGTGGTCCTGGCGGAGGTGGCGCGAATTGACAGGGTGGGCCGGACCCCGGTGGTGAACTGGCGCTGCCGGCAGATCGACTTCCCCGCCCCGGTGGCCGGCACGGACACGCACCCGTAGTTCGACCGGTGCGCGGTCATCGCCTGGCTCCTCGACCAAATTCCAGCGGTCGGGTGGACTGCGGGTGCCACTGGCATGGCCAGCCCACCTGCGGGGTGCCGCCGTGGAAGGGGCGGCGGCCGGGGCGGTCCGATATCGGGGAGTCGTCCTGTCTCCAGGTGCGCTGGACACAGGGACCGCAGGTGGCCCGGTGATCATGGGCAGTACCGCGAAGCCACGTCAGCTTCCGACCCAGGCCAGGCGGGGGTCAATCGAAGATTTCGCTGGACCAGTACTGCTTTACGCACTGCTCCGGGTCGCCCCGGTCGTACCCCAGGGCGTAGGCCGTGGTCCGTTCGTACTTGCTGCCGTGGGGGTGCCTGACTCCGCCGACCACCTGGTCGGCGACGGATATCAGGGCGTTGACGGCCGCATTCAGATCGGCCCGGTCCACATATCCCTGCTCCTTGGCGTGACGGCTCCACGCACCGCTGAAGCAGTCCGCGATCAGCTCCAACTCCTTCACCGGTACCGGGCGGCCCTGCTGGTCCAGGACGGGCTCGTTGTTCCTCATCAACACGATGTCCCGCCAGCGCCTCTGCTCCATGTAGGCCTGCTGGACCTCGTGGCCGTACTCATGGGCCATTACGGTCGCGGCCGCGAAGTCGCCGTTCGCGTCGCGCAGCTTCACCGCCTCGTTGATCGGGAAGAAGATCCCGCCGGTGTATGTGATGCCGTTGTCGTTGGTGAAGCGGTCCGCCGGGCAGTAGAAGACGCTTTGCGTGTTCGATGTGATCGGTTCCGCCGCGCAGGCGCTGCGGTAGGTTTCACCGGCCATCGGGATGGTGTAGAAGGCGGAGGACCCGGTCAGGCCGAGCTTCTTGAAGTGCTCTGCCCAGTAGACGGCGATGTTGCCGTAGGAAAAGCGCAGGTACTCGGCGAGTCCCTCGGGCGTTCCGGTGGGAATGTCCTGCGCGTGCGCTGGCGGGCCGGTGGGAGTGGGTGGCGGCACGGGTGCGGCGGCCGCACCGGGCGAAACGCCCGTCACCACGACCAGCGCGGCGAGCAATCCCGAGCACACGCCGACGAGCCCTTTGCAGCATCGCATGACAATCTCCCGACGTCTGGCCTTCACCTCCACCCTGCGCCCGCCCCCGGCCGCGGGCAACCTGGCCTCGCACACCCCTGAGCGGCCTGCCGTCCACGTACTGGCGGACGGCCCGCCGGGAGGTCGGTGCAACTGTCAGCTCGCCACCGCGTTCCGGGCCGCACCGCACCTCGTCGGCACTCTGATCCGGGTTCGGCGACAGGCCGGCGCTTCAGCGATCGAAGCCCCGTGCGTCGGCAGACCCGTTCCCGTGCTGACGATGCGCTCAACGCGCTCGGTGTTCGTCACAAAGTCCAGCGATCGACCCGGCGAGCTGGTCAGCTACGGACGATGTCAGTGTCGCCGCCGTCACCGCCGTCGGCGCCACTCCCGCCGCCGCATGCCGTCGCTGCGAGGGCGACAGTCACCACCCCAGCGGCCCACTTGGTGCGACTGGCTATGCGCATCGAGCACCTCCCTGGTCCCAAGACTCATCCAGGACCCAATGTCACCCCACGAGGAATCCCGCACACCTCCGGCTGGGCTGTTTGCAGCCCCACACCCTGCGGTCCATCCGCACCCGGCGGCCGGACGGCACGGTGGGCAACCAGACGGCCGGCTCCTTTGATGACGCACATCGTCGCGGCCGACGCCCTCTACACCCTCCTGATGACGAAGGAGGTCTCGGCACGGCTCGGGTGGGCGTGCGAACCGCGGGAGGTGCCGCCCGGTCGCCGCCCGGTCAGGGAGATCGCCGGGATGGACCAGCGGCTCATCGGCTGGCAGTCCACCAGCCGCCAGCAGATCGAGGACGCGCTGCCCGTCCTCACCGCCGAGTAGGAGGAGTGGCAGGGGCACCCGCCGGGGGAGCGGGCCGCCTACGCGCTGGCCTGCCAGGCCGCCGACCCGACCCGCGCACCGAAGCGAACGGTGCCGCTGTCGCTGACCGAGCTGCGCGAGCGCTGGCGGGCCTCAGCCGTCGCCGCGTTCGGCGCCTGCACCGTCTACCGGCGCGGACCGCCTGAATTCCCGGGCCCGGCCGCGCACCGTCGCCGTGACGACCACTCCGAGCCCGCGCCCCAGCTTGCGCCCGGGGGGAGGAGGAGGGGCGTCGCCGCGGTGGAGCGTGTGAGAAGCCGTTGCCATACCGATCACGGAGTCTGTCGATCGAACGGGGGTCTCGATCGGGTGATCGCGGGCCCTGCCCGGCATGAGAGCAGGGCCTGGCGGTATACGGGGAAAATCCAGAAGAGCGGACGGCCGCGCGCTGCTACGGTCGGGCGCCATGAGCTGGCTTCCCGATGACTTCGTCCACCCCGTCCTGGTACCGCTGCCGGGCGGTGGCCATCACCTGCGGCCGATCCGGGAGGCGGACATCCCGCTCGACTATCCGGCTGTGATGGGTTCGCGCGAGCGGCTGTGGACCATCTTCGGCCCGGCCTGGGGCTGGCCCGCGGCCACCATGACCTATGAGGCCGACCGGGCTGACCTGTTGCGGCACGAGAAGGAGATCGCCGCACACCAGTCCTTCAACTACGCGCTGTTCGACGCGGCGGAGACAGCTCTGCTCGGCTGTGTCTACATCGACCCGCCGGAGAGGGCCGGCGCGGACGGTGAGATCTCCTGGTGGGTGGTGGACGAGCTGGTGGGCAGCAAGGTCGAGCAGGCCCTCGACGCGCTGGTGCCGCAGTGGATCGCCGCGGACTGGCCGTTCGAGCAGCCGCGCTTCCTCGGCCGCGAGATCTCCTGGTCGGACTGGCTCGCCCTGCCGGAGCATCCGGACACGTAAGTGGTTGTTGCCCGTACCGATCTCGAAGGCCGTCGATCGAACGGGAGTCTTGATCGGGTGACTGCGGCGGTTTCCGCGCGTGAAAGCAGGGCCTCCTGGTAGCTCGGGGTGCGATTCCATTCCGAGTGGTTCCAGGAGGCCCTGTTGTCTTTCTTGTACGTTCCCGAGCATGTTGGCTTCAACCCGCCCGCCGCGTCGGCGGGCCTGCTGATGCGGCTGCGCCGTCTGCACCGCGACATCACCCTCGTGCTGGCCGACGGCGGCTACACCGGCTCCCCCGTCGGCTGGTGCCGGGACGAACTCGCCCTGACCTTGGAGATCGTCAAGCGCACCGACGACATGGCAGGGTTCGTGGTGCTTCCGAGGCGGTGGGTGGTAGAGCGCACGTTCGCGTGGTTGATGAACTGCCGCCGTCCGGCCCGGGACTACGAGACCCTGCCCGCCACCAGCGAGGCGGTGATCGCTGCCGTTCCCGCACGCCCAGAATGCGCGGCCGTTACGAGGCTGCCCCCGTCGACCTGTACACCGGCCGTGGCATGCTCATGAAACAGATCACCCGCGAGGAACAGCAGCGCCGAGCCCTGGGCGAGTCCATCGGCCAGTGGGACGCGCGAGCGGGCGACCGCCCTAGGCGATCCTGGTCACGATGAAGGCGGTGACGAGGACGGCGGCGACGGCCACGATGAGGCGGAGCCAGGCAGGCAGCCTCTTGGGGGCCGGACGGTCGGAGGCCGCACTGTCAGGCGCGCCGGGCAGGGAGGGCGGCGTGCTCGGCGGCGCAGGTGAGGCCGTCTCCCCGCCCGTCCACCGTCACCAGGACGTTCTGCGGTTTGAGGTCCCGGTGGATCAGGCGCGCCGCATGGATCTCGGTCAACGCCCGTGCCAGACCGCTCTCGAGGGAACGTACCGAGGCCTCCGGCAGCGGACCGAAGTCCCGGACCACCACGTCCCGCAGCGACGGACCGGCGACGTACTGCGTCGCCACCCACGGCACAGCCTCGTCGGTGTCGGCGACGAGCACCGCCGCCGTCCAGGTCCCGCCCACCCTCCGCGCGGCGGCCACCTCGTGGGCGAACCGCCGCCGGAACTCGGCGTTCTTGGCGTACTCGGCCTGCACGACCCTGACCGCGACGGTCCGGCCGACGTCCGAACGGCCCACATAGACCAGCCCCATGCCGCCGGCGCCGAGGCGGGCGATGAGGCGGTACGGGCCTATGCGGGACGGGTCTTCAGCGATCAATGGCTCCACGGCAGGACCGTAGCCCACGGGGCAGGTCCTGTCCGGCGGGTCGCGGGCCCGAATCAACGGCGGCTCGAGCCCGCGTCTCTCGTCCGCTACGGTCACCCTGCCGGTTGCGAGGCGCCCTGTGCGGGGACGGACCGGCCTGCGCCGTGCCGTGGCCCGGTGAAGTAGTTCGCGTCTTTGGGACGCGCGGGGTCATGGCCGGTGGCGTGTGGGGCCGGTTCCAGGTGGGGTATGTACTTCGAGCAGTGGATGTAGGCCTCCTCGACGCTCAGGTGGACCCACATCTCGGGATCACGCCCGGGTGAGACGTCGGTGGGCAGGCCGGGGTGGAGGGCGCGCAGGCCCGCGTCGGTGTAGAGCCGGGCCACGCCGTTGACGTGGAGACCCACGCGGTGGTGGGTGAAGTCCACGAACAGCATGCCCAGGTGGGGGTTCTGCGTCATGTTGCCGGCGCTGGCGAACACCCCGTTTCCGCGGAATTCGGGGTAGGCGAGCGTGCGGTCGTCAATGACGTGGACGAACCCCGGCGGCCCGGCGCGGAAGCTGGCGTCGCATTCTCCACGGGCGTCGGCGGTGGCGAGGAAGACCATGGACTGACGGCCTATGAAGTCCCGCATGTCGGGCGTGAGGCAGGGGCGTACCTGCTGATCGTAGAACCGCGCAGCGCGGTCGCCGGTGCCCAGTTGCCGCTGCAACCGGTGTTCACCTGCTGATCCAAAGTGCGTCGGGGGCAAGCTCACGGGGCGTACTCCTGGCAGGACGGGCGAGCGCTTGGCTCAGGGAAGGGACAGGACGGGCGTCTCGAACGGGTCGTGATGGATGCGGTCGGGCGAGGTGCCGCCCAGAGTGAGCGTCTCGGTGGCGGAGACGACCATCTGCGCCGGGCCGCTGAGATAGACGTCGTGCTGGTACCACGGTCCGTACTCGGCCAGTACCTCCGGCAGGGACCCCCTGATGCCGGGGATGTACTCGTCGGACACCGCACCCCTGACGGTCAGCCAGTGGTACCGCTGTGCCATCCGCAGCATGTCGTCGACCCCGTACAGCTCGGCGCCGGTGCGGGCTCCGAGGAACAGGTCGACCTGGTGGCGTTCGCCGCGCCGGGCGACCTCTTCGACGAGCGCGCGGATCGGAGCGAGTCCGGTGCCGCCGGCGACGCACAGCAGGTCGCCGTACATGGCGGTGTCCAGGACCATGTCCCCCATCGGGGGCCCCAGCTGGATGACGCTGCCGACCACGGCCCGGTGTACCAGCGCGCTGCTGACGGTACCGCCGGCCACCGCGCGTACGTGAAAGGTGAGGGTGCCGTCCTCGCGGGGCGCGTTGGCGGGGGAGTAGTAGCGCCACGCCTTCGGCCACCACGGGGTCTCGACGCTGACGTACTGCCCGGCGGCGTACGCGTAGGGAATGTGGGGGCGCACCGTGATCTCGGCCAGGCCGTGTCCGCGTGAGAGGTGGTGCACGACCGTAGCGGGCCATACGGCGGGACGTACCGCTTCGTCCTGCTCGGCAGCACTGATCATCACCTGGGCGACCGCGCCGTAGGCCTTGGTCCAGGCGGCCGCGATGTCCGCGGTCCACGCGGGGCCGGCGTAGCGGGCCAGGGAGGCGAGGAGGCACTCGCCCACGGCTGGGAAGTGCGCGCTGAGCGTGCCGAACTTGCGGTGATCGCGCCCCAGGTGTCCGCAGAAGCGCACGAGGCCCTCGGCATCGTCGACCAGGTCCACGATGCGCAGCAGCGCGCGCAACAGGCGGCCGCGCTGGGCGTCCATCCCGGGCGGGAACATCGGACGGACCTCGGGGTAGCGGGCGAAGAGGATCGCGTAGAAGTAGACCGTCATGTCTGCGGCGAGGGGCTCCACCACAGAGACCGAGGCACGTATGAGCTCTATCTCGTGGGCCGACAGAGGTGCTTCGACGGCCGTCGGCTCCTGGGCGGGTACGGCCGGGGTGGGTACCGGGAACTCCGGAGATGGCGGCGCGGGCGGGCCGCTCGGGCGATTCAGCCGGAATCTCAAGGGACCAGCGCTCCTCCATCCGCTATGCGGGATGACCTGCCCTCAGAGCGGGGGTCGGCACCGGTCTTCGGGGCGGGCTGTCGCAACGTGCTGAGGGCGGGACCCGCGGGGAACCCTCGTCTCAGGGCAGCGGCGATCGGGGCGTCGCAGTTGGCGAGCATGAGTCCTCATCGGGCTGGCGTCAGGGAAACGGATCAAGCGCTTCCGGACGCTACATGACCGCGTGGGTGACTCAGAAGTAGCTAAGGGGTATGTCCGGTACGGGCCTGTTCCGTTCGGGCGATATACCCGGTAAACGGCGCTTCGCCGCCAACCGTCGCCGACGGCCACCGAGTCCCTGTCGGCCGCAGGGTCTGCCGCCGTCAGAGCAGCCGAGGGGGCAGGAGCGCCGGGAAGGCGGGCAGCTGCTCCGGCTGCCACACCCCCCACGCCGCCCACGAGCAGCCCGCGCAGCGGCTCCGCGAACGCGGGAAGCTCCCGGGCCGACTACTTCGGTGACGACCCAGAAGACACCGCCGGGCGCGAGGACGCGCCGTACGCGGTCCAGGAAGGCGGGCTTGTCGTCAACCCACCGGTAGACCAGGCGCCAGGTCACCGCCGCGTACGCGGGCTCTGGCAGTTCCCCGAGGTCGTCGTCGGCGAAGTCCACCAGCCGCTACTCCGGCCCGGAACCCTGCTCGGAGCACCGCGCGGCGGCGAGGGCGCTGGGGGCGCAGTCGACCCCGGTGTCGCGGTAGCCGAGCCGGTGGTGGAGATGCCGGACGAGCCCCCCGTCCCCGCAGCCGATGTCGAGGAGCCGGGGCGCCGAAGCCTGTGCCTGTGCCGGGGATCCTGCGCCGAAGGCGCTGCGGTCGATGATCATCGTCGGGAGGGAGGCTGGCGAAGCACCCGGCTGAAGAAGGCAGCTTGTGGAGCATTCACGCAGGTTTGCCTGGAATGCCGGTATCAGCAGAAGTGCTTCAGAACAGCCGACTGCTCGTCTAACGTTGCAGCTCACGAAGCCTGCTCCCCGCACCCGCGGGGATGACCCCGCGGCCGTGACCGCCTCACTGGCACCGCTCTTCTGCTCCCCGCACCCGCGGGGATGACCCCCGGGCCTCCGTCGGCGACAGCCAGTCCCGGGGGCTGCTCCCCGCACCCGCGGGGATGACCCCCGAATTCCACCACTCCTGAATAAGGCGGGTGAACTGCTCCCCGCACCCGCGGGGATGACCCCAGGGCCCGGCTGCCACCGGGCCCAGTCCCATTCTGCTCCCCGCACCCGCGGGGATGACCCCTGAGTAAGCAGACTGGTCAGCGCGGAGGACGCCTGCTCCCCGCACCCGCGGGGATGACCCCGGCGCTCACTTCGCGGTCTCCTGGTCGGCCGGCTGCTCCCCGCACCCGCGGGGATGACCCCGGGCAACTCCTTCCCCTGAGCTGGCGGGGGCACTGCTCCCCGCACCCGCGGGGATGACCCCGGGACCATGTCCCAGCGGACAGTGTCCGAGTGCTGCTCCCCGCACCCGCGGGGATGACCCCCGATGTGAACGGTGTTCATGCCGCCCCGCTTTCTGCTCCCCGCACCCGCGGGGATGACCCCGGGTCTGGCCTCCCTGCCCGCCCACTACTTCTCTGCTCCCCGCACCCGCGGGGATGACCCCGCCCCCACCCCTCGCGGGTGGGGGCGTTCTGCCTGCTCCCCGCACCCGCGGGGATGACCCCTGCTCCTTCGTGGGCTTGTCGAAGGTGCTGCCCTGCTCCCCGCACCCGCGGGGATGACCCCTGGTCGAACTCCGCGCTGGCGGTGCGCAGTTTCTGCTCCCCGCACCCGCGGGGATGACCCCGCCGGTCAGGGCCATCCACCAGCCGTTGTGCTGCTGCTCCCCGCACCCGCGGGGATGACCCCCGCCGACAGGAGCTTGTCCGCCGCCGCGTACTCTGCTCCCCGCACCCGCGGGGATGACCCCGTGCGCGGCCCGTCCGTGTCGACGAACTCGTGGCTGCTCCCCGCACCCGGCGGGGATGCCCCTGGCCGCAGGCCTGAGCGATGTCGCGGACCTTCTGCTCCCCGCACCCGCGGGGATGACCCCCCTGCGGGACGACAAGAGCAAGCCGAGCCTGGACTGTTTCCTGCACCCGCGGGGATGACCCCCCTGCGGGACGGCAAGAGCAAGCCGAGCCTGGACTGCTTCCTGCACCCGCGGGGATGACCCCCGCCGCCTCGTGGCGGCCCGGCAGTACGGCCGCTGCTCCCCGCACCCGCGGGGATGACCCCATCCGGTTCCTCAACGAGGAGGGCAAGCCTCTCTGTTCCCCGCACCCGCAGGGATGACCCCAAGCCGCTGGGCCAGGGACTGCTCACCGGAAACTGCTCCCCGGACTCTCGGGGATGACCCCGGACCGGCCTCGACCGTTGGGACGGCGCGACCTGGGATGACCCCGGCGCCGCCTGCGCGGTGGACATGGGGGTGCCCTGTTTCCCGCACCCGCGTACGTCGGCAGTCACGACGCCGTCATGCTCCCCGCACCCGAGGGGCGCTCGCGGGCGGCGGGGTTCTCGTGCGAGGAGGCGAAGCCGATTCCGCGTGTGGTTCGCCATCCTCGCGGGCCGGCCGCTCGACGCTGTACACCCGGGCCGCCCGCTGGTGGAGGGGGCAGCCCGGGTGAACCGGCCCCGGCGTCAGCCGGGCGCGTCGTGCGGCCTGGTGGTGCGGGGGCTGTGAGCCCGCTCAGTTGCCGATACCGGCGCTGCCGATGCCTGAGTTTCCGATGCCGGCGCTGCCGATGCCCGTGTTGGCGATGCCCGCGGTGCCCAGACCCGTGTTGGCGATGCCCGCGTTGCCGATGCCGTCGTTGAAGGCGCCCGCGTTGCCGATGCCGTCGTTGAAAACGCCTGCGTTGCCGATGCCGTCGTTGCCGATGCCTGCGTTGCCCAGGCCGTCGGCGCTGGCCGCGGTGGCGCCGCAGATGGCCAGCACCGCCGCGGCACCCAGCGCCGCCGTCGCACGGAGAAGAGTTGTGCGCATGGTCCTATACCTCCTGATTTGGGAGTATTTGCCCTCCATCTCTAGCACGCGGCCGTACCGAATACGGGGATAGAAGTCCGAAGCCGCCGTGTCGCCCAGCTGCCTCGTCCGATGGCGTAGCCGGGCCACAGGCCGACGGCACAGAAGACCCGCCCCTCGTCGAGGCAGCCGTTGCCCTGGAGCACCGCTGTACCGGTGCTCTCCGAAGGCCGCCCCCGGCCCGGGGGACGCCCCGACCGGCGGTACGACTTTCCAGCGGTGGGCGGTGCCTCCCGTAGTCATGAACAACGGCTCGGCGCGATGGCCAGGGTCACTCCTGAACTCTGTCGAAACGCTGCTCTTCGGCGGGCTCCGGCACCACTTCTGCGGACCTGATGCGATGTGGCGGGTCCATGCGCTGGACCAAGTCCAGGTCGGCTGCAGTGTCGACGGCATTCGAACCCGCGGACAGATAGGAGCAGGTCCGCCCCGTCTCCGCCAGTCGCCGTGGGAGGGACCTCCCCCACGTCGATCGCAATGGGCCGCTCTGCCACGGCACCGCAACCTGCGGGAATGCGCGCACTCCCGCTGCGACTCAGGGTAGAGAGACCGTTCTCTGCGGGCGAACCTTTGTCTGGGAAGCCGGAGACCGTTGCCACGGGTCCGCCGACGTTGGGCCTGAGCCCTTCGACGTGTACAAAGCGACCTCGGAGAAGGCCGTCCCGAATAAGGCCTGGACCTGCTCCTCCCGCACCAAGGGGACGACCCCCGCATGGCCAGCACGGTCGGCCTCACCACCGGCTCCTCCCCGGACCCGCGGGGATGCCTTCCGTACATCCCTTCGTGCGGGTCCCCTGGACGCGGCGCGCTTCCACCATGAGGCGGTAGGGGCGGCTCTGGGGACCCCGTTCCCTGCACCTGCGAGTGCGTGCGGTGCTACCGGCCAGCTGGAGCATCGAGCCACGCGTTTGGTGGTGGCGCGAGGCCTTCCTCTCCGCCTGGTCGACGTTCTTCCAATGCCGGATGTACGTCTACCCGCTCGCGTATCGGGCGGTGCAGCTGTGCCCGTCCTTCGTGACCCCCCTCGTATGCCCGCGCCGAGGGTGGGCATCACCTAGGGTCCCCCGTAGCACCCGGTGCCGGACCGAGCGCCTGGCGATGCCGCAGCACGGTAGGACTTGGGCGTCGCTGCCTGCTCCGGCTTGTACACGTCCCATTGAGCTCTGCCACCTTTATGTGGACGGTCAAGGGGCTGGTGGGACCGCTCGCGGGTGCTGACGCTCGTCGCGGGCGGTGGTCCGCGCAGCAGACCGTCCGCTCCGCCGGCACAGCTCGCCCCCGACCCCTGTCATGCCTGCTCCGCCGCCGGTGATCACTCACGAGTCAGGCGCTTCGGGTGGTCCAGGGCGCGCGACATGCCCGGGCGGGACATGCCCCGAGGGCATCGGCCGTTTGTGCCCCTGCCGGTGGCTTGCTGTGACCTCGATATGAGCCTGTGTCCGAATTGCCGGAATCTTTGAAAGTGCCTGAAAACAGGTCCCTGCCCGCGTAGAGTCCCAGCTCAGGAAGCCTGCTCCCCGCACCCGCGGGGATGAACCCACCGCACCGCCTGCCGCCGTTCAGGAAGAGCCCTGCTCCCCGCACCCGCGGGGATGAACCCAAGCCATGGAGAGGAATTCAAGCCACGGCTTTCTGCTCCCCGCACCCGCGGGGATGAACCCTGCATGCGGCCATCAAGCCCGAGGGCTGCTGTCTGCTCCCCGCACCCGCGGGGATGAACCCGAGGACGACGACCTGCGGGCCTTCCTCCTCGGCTGCTCCCCGCACCCGCGGGGATGAACCCAAGGCCTTGCTCCAGGCCGTGGAGGCGGCCGGCTGCTCCCCGCACCCGCGGGGATGAACCCTGTCCGGGGTGCCGGTGACGTCCACGACGGCGCTGCTCCCCGCACCCGCGGGGATGAACCCGACGGCTGGTACGACACCCGGGTCAAGGACTGCTGCTCCCCGCACCCGCGGGGATGAACCCGCACCGCCGCCTCACAGCCGCAGACGCCTGCACTGCTCCCCGCACCCGCGGGGATGAACCCATGGCTCGGGGTCTACTCCGGGGAGGCCGGCTCTGCTCCCCGCACCCGCGGGGATGAACCCCACTGCTGCCCAGACACTCATCCGTCCTCTGCTCTGCTCCCCGCACCCGCGGGGATGAACCCGTGACGGCGTTACGCCGGCCTCGCACTCGATGCTGCTCCCCGCACCCGCGGGGATGAACCCGGCTCCCCGGGCATGCCCTACCTGGTCGCCTGCTGCTCCCCGCACCCGCGGGGATGAACCCTCCCTGCTGACCAAGGCAGTCGAGGAACTGGACTGCTCCCCGCACCCGCGGGGATGAACCCCGGCCCTCGTCCATGACGAACGAGTCGTTCTGCCGCTCCCCGCACCCGCGGGGATGAACCCTCGACCCGGCGGTAACGGTGCTGGTGGTCGGGCTGCTCCCCGCACCCGCGGGGATGAACCCTCGGCAATCGACTCCTCCGATCAGTCATTCCCACTGCTCCCCGCACCCGCGGGGATGAACCACCGGGGCCGCGACAAGCACCGTCACGCGGGCACTGCTCCCCGCACCCGCGGGGATGAACCCCCGACAATCCCGCCCCGCTACCGCCGTTGGCCCTGCTCCCCGCACCCGCGGGGATGAACCCTCAATCGAGCGGCCCTGAGTCGCGTGCTTGTACTGCTCCCCGCACCCGCGGGGATGAACCCGGCGCCGCCCACTTCGACCGCAGGGTCCTCCTCTGCTCCCCGCACCCGCGGGGATGAACCCAGGTTCGTGAAGAGCCCGACGACGGTCGACGCCTGCTCCCCGAACCCGCGGGGATGAACCCCACTTCGCCTTCTACGCGCCGCGCGCTGAGATCTGCTCCCCGCACCCGCGGGGATGAACCCGACAGGCAGCGGATCTGAGTTGCGAGGAACTCCTGCTCCCCGCATCCGCGGGGATGAACCTGTCGGCGTACGGCTTTGGCTCCCCAGCCGCGTACAGGTGAACGTCCCCAGGTGCTGGTACGCGTTCGTGAGCGGACCTCGTAAGGTCGCAAGAACGTCTGCGGTAGTCGGATTGTCTGCTCAGGAATCCGACTCATCACTGCCCGACTCGCCGCGCCCCCAGGAACGTACCGTGCTTCGCACGACAGCCTCCTTGAAAGCCGCCGCAGCGCGTCCTGTCACGACGAACCTGCGCGGGCGGTCGTCGGCATGGGTGAACTGGACGACACCGTCACGCCTGCCAAGGCTGATGTTGGTGAAGGCGTAACCGATCCGAACGGGCCCGGGTTCCCTCCCTGCCAGCCGAGCCGCGATGACATCGGCCACACCTCGGCCCATGTGCAGGGCTGTCTGGCAGGACATTCGGCACGGTGCCCCGCTCATCGACATCCCGGCTGCCGCGTCGCCGACGGCGTACACCTCGGGGTGCGAGACCGAGCGCAGGGTGGCGTCGACGAGCATCCGGCCGCTCTCATCTGTGGCGAACCCCGCCGCGCGAGCCAGCTCCGGCGCACGGAACCCGGTGGTCCATACAACGGCGTCAGCGGCGAACGGTGCGCCATCGCGGAGGTCCAAGCCGTCCTCGCGCACTGCGGCGACGACGGTCTTCGGATGAAGCGAGACATCCAGTCGCTTGAGAGCACGCCGTAGGTGGGTCCGGGCCCGCGGCGTGAGCCCGGACCCGACGTCATCGGCATCGGTGAACAGCCGGACTCGCAGATCGGGGTAGCTCTCGGCCAGCTCCGAGGCGGTTTCCAGACCGGTCAGCCCTCCGCCGACCACCGCAACAGTGCCGCCTGGCGCAATCTCGGCAACCTTGTGCCGCAACCGCGTCGCCTGCTCAGGGGTGGCGACGGTGTACGCATGCTCGACTGCCCCCGGGGCCTCGTCGAGCCGCGCCCCGCTGCCCACCGCATACACCAGGGTGTCGTAGCCGATCGCTCCGGGCGCGAGGTCCAGATACACGGTTCGGTCAGTGGTGTCGATCGAGGTCACACGACCGACGACCAGTTGGATCGATGTACCGCTGAGCTGCTGACGCAACGATGGCGCCGCCCATCTCTGCCCGGCGGCCAGCTGATGGAGCCGGACCCGTTCCACGAACCGGTCTGAGGCATTGACCAGTGTGATGGCGACATCACTGCGGCGCAGCTTGCGGGCGAGGCGCTTGGCCGCCAGCAGACCGGCGTAACCGGCGCCCACGACGACGAGGCGATGGCTCATGGCATGACTTCCTCTGGGAGGATGGGCGGCTTCGGTGCCACCTTGGACAATTGGCCGCACATCGGTGTCAGACCGCGGATCTGGACACGGCGACTGCCCAGGCGATGTACAGCACGTTCACCACCAGCCGAGCCACCGCGCCGGCCGGCCGTTCCAGCAGCCGGGGCCGGTCCGGCCGCGCGCGTCGCAGCGCGTCCACGTGGGACACCAGGTAACAGCCGATCAGGACGGCGGCGGCCCAGCCTCCGGTCGGCCGGCTGCACGGAACCAGCACCAGCGCACCCACCACCACCTCCGCCGCCCCCGTGACCGCCACGAGGAACCTCTCCCGGCGGAGCCAGACGGGCACCAACATGCGGAAGTAGCCGGGGGCTAGGAAATGCATGACCCCCGTGACGATCAGGAACACCGCCAAGGCGACGGCAGCGATAGCGTGCATGGCACGATGATCCATTCACCTCGCACATGGGCACTTGAACAAAACGATCGCCGCATCGTCTTCGCCTCCGGCGCCGAGGCGACGATGTTCGCCGAATCCCGCCCGTTCCGCGTTGCCCCACACCAGCTGCCCGCGTGGAAAGCCGTGCTGCCGATCGGCGGCCACGCCGAACTCCTCCAGGCGGGACGGCCCATGGTGACGGCGCCCGGGCTGATCGTTCCGCCCCAGCTGACCCACAGCTGTGCGGCGACCTCGCCCTACATCGCCCTGTTCATCGACTCCTGGCTGCTGCCCTCCTGCCCGGAACCGGTACGGCTCGGTGCCGGCGAGGTCCGCCGCCTGCTCGCCGCGCTCGGCGCCACCGATTCCGACGGCCCCGGCACCGGTGTGGACCTGGCCGCCGTACACATCGAGCTGCGGGCACTCGCCGGGTACCCGCCCCCGCTCGATCCGCGAGTGGCTCACGCCGTCCATCTGTGCACGTTTCGCGATCCGGACATGCCCATCACCTCCATCGCCAGCGAGGTCGGCCTGTCGGCCCCCCGGCTGCGCGCCCTGGTCCGGCAGGACGTGGGCATTGCGCTGATCCGCCTGCGCCGATGGGGCCGGCTCCGCACCGCGATCGCCGGTCTGCCGGATTCGACTGCCGCCTTGGCCGCAGCCACCGCCGGCTTCGCCGACCAGGCCCACTTCACCCGTACGGCGCGGGACTTCATAGGGCGTACGCCTGCCTCTCTGCGGCGCACTGAAGCGTAGGGCGGCCCTTGCCGGCCCGACATGTCCCGTCCCCTGAGGGATCTGGCGGCCCCGGTCCTCCTCAGATACTCAACCGGCTTCAGAGCGGGGGACGTATTGCTGTACCGGACTGTCCGCGTTCAGGTGTACGCCGACAGAACCCGACGGCCGGGAGGCCGGCAGCGGTCACTGCTGCTGCTCCGCGCACCGTGGGGATGAACCCACCTACACGCACGGCGACCCGTCACCTGACTACCTGCTCCCCGCACCCCCGAGGATGAAGCCTGACCGTGCACCACTGGACCGGACTGGAGGCCAAGGCCCTGCGGAAGGCGGTGAGGCTGAGCGGTCGCGCGTTCGCGGAGCACCTTGGTGTCGGCGTGCGGACCGTCTCCAAGTGGGAGAAGCCTCAAGCGTTAACCGAGCCCCGCCCGGGCACCCAGGCGATCCTCGACACTGCATTTGCGGTTCGAGGTCTTCCTCTCCGAGGCTGGACGCCCCGGGGCGGAGGCATCAGGTCGGCGGGTGACACCAGCCGGGCCGGTAGCCCGGGCGTACGATGCGGACCGGAGAGCACTGCTCCCCGCACCTGCGGGGATGAACCCTCCAGGCCGCGCGGGACCAGCTCCTCGTCCAACTGCTCCCCGCACTCGCGGGGATGAACCCGCCGTGTACGACCTGCGCCGCATTGGCCGAGGCTGCTCCCCGCACCCGCGGGGATGCCCCGCTCCGGCTATGTACGGCGCGGTCGGCGGTCGCTGCTCCCGCGTCTGCGGGATGCTCCTTGCTGCGCTGATCGTCCAGTGACCTATCTCGTCGAGGCGGTGGATCACAGCCTGCGACGAGCAGCCCGGCGAGGTTCGCGGGTACAGCACTAAACACCGAGGGGTGAGGTCTCCGGTGAAGGGGGCACGGGCGCTAGCGATGCCTGTGCGAGAACGTCCAACGCGGATGCCGCCGCGTCGCTCCCCTCACGGTTCGCCAGTACGCGCAGCTGCGGTAGCTGCGCGCGGCACTCCTGCATCCGGCCCAGGGTGAGGTGGGCCACGGCCAGCAGCAGGCGGTCCTGGAAGTCCTCACGGGAGCTGACGTTGCCCAGCCGGCCCGGCGGGCACAGGCTGTAGAGCATCGCGATCACCTGAGGGTAGTCGCCTTCCTTGAAGTACAGCCGCCCCAGGCTGCGACGGATCTTGTCAGCACGTTCGGGGTCGGCGCCGCTCGTCTTCAAAGCGACAGCGAGCTTCCTGATCGCACCTTGGCGGTCGCCGAACCTGGCCGCCAGGAGCTTCGCGATGTTGACGCCCAGCAACGCGAAAGCCCAGCGCGCCAGATCGGGCCGCGTCTCAGTCAGGCTGCCGGCCGTCACCTCCGCCTGTTGCTCCAGGCTCAGCGCGGACTCGTTCTTCCCCTCGAAGTAGTCGACCAGGGCCAGGCCGTTGAGCAGCGTGATCTCCAGCCTCGCGCGTTGGGCGGTGTCCTCGACGGTGCGCAGCTCTTCCAGACCCTCGGCGTACAGTCTTCTGGCACGGTTCAGCGAGTCCGGCGTCCGCTGTTTGGCCAGATGATTGGCCAGTTCGTAGGTGAGGTCCAGCCGCTCGACCGGTTCTGTCGACAGACGGAGGGCAGAGCGGAAGTGCTTTGTGGCCTCCGCTTCTCCCAGGCTCTCCGGCCGAAGTCGAGGTGCCAGTCGGGCGGCCGCCAGGTGTGCGGCGACCCGCTGGTCAGGAGACACCGGGGGATCGCCGCTGGGGACCTCGAGCGCGATGGCCGTCGCGGCGGCATGTCGCTGGAGGAGGTCTCGTCCGATGATGGCGCACCCTGCGAACAGGGCAGCGTGCTGTGCGCGCAGGCGGGCCCTGTCGCCGCTCATGACGGCCAGTTCGGCGCGCCTGATGTAGTCCCAGCCGGCAGGCTGCCAGGCATCGAAGAGAGCGGCGGCGTGGCGGGAAGAGTCACGGGCGTCCAGACCACTGCGCAACGTGTGCCGTGCGGTCGCGGTGAGGCTGATCCAACTGTTGCCTCCGGGCCCCGGGCGTCCCAGCTGATCGGCCGCCTCACGGCTCAGTCCCAAGCGCAGAGCAGCGGTGACGGGAGCACCCCAGTGGGAAATCGCCACCATGGTGAGTGCCAGGCGGTCCGCCGCTGCCAGCTCGGTCACGGAAGTCTCGGGGGGAGCGACTGCCTCATCCGGGGGGCGGGCGGTACGCCGCACCACCGCCGTCGCCGGAAAGGCGGAGGCATCGCCGACGCAAGCCAGGCTGAAGCCGGTCCCCTGGGCCATGCGGGCCAGGTGGGTGGCGAAGTACCGGAGGTTGGGTCCGGAGTCCGCGCTGACGGCGAGTGCGTAGCCGAAGCCCGCGCCGAGCTCGCTGATCGCCCGAGCAGCTCCGTACAGCACCAGCCGCTCCTCGGCGTCGTCCTCCTCGCCGGTCGAGTCCGCGCGGTGGGGGTCGCTCGGCTCCTGGGCTTGACCCAGTTCTTCCCAGCGCGGGGCCAGAGCACCGGCTGCGGCTCGGAGCATGGGCGTGGGCCGCAGAATCAGTGCCGACTCCACTGCGTCGAGCACGGGAGGGTAGGGCGGCGCGGCCTCGGGAGCGGCGCCGCCGAGCCAGGCGACGCCAGGTACGGACCGCTCCCAGTCGGTTGGACGGGCGCAGTGGTAGGCGGTCATTTCCTGCTTCCCGGCCCGTCCTGCGGTTCAGCGGATGCCTCCCCTTCGCCATCCGATCCCTCGGTGTCCATGTCGCCTTCCGCCTGCGCGAGTTGACGACGCAGTTCGTCGACCCGCCGTGCTTTGAGTTCCTCACCCGCCTCCGGATTCGTGTCGGTGAAGGTGAGCGCCTGCACGCTGCCGGCACACGAGCACCGTGTGGTCTTGCACTCGCACCGGACGTCGCAGTCCGTTCCGACACCCGGTTCGCCCAGTAGTTCGGCCAAACCGCCGTACTTGAGCAACTGGATGAGCTCAGCGATTTCGTTGAGAGCGACGAAACCCTGGGAAGGGTTGTTGTTACTGGCCACGGGTGAGCAACTTTCTCTCGGGTGCCGGGGACTCTCCTCTGGATCCCACCCCAGGTTGAACGAACGTGTACGGGAGCTGGGCTCAAGCAGTCGCCACCGAACCCCCTCAGCCCGACGTTTCGCCGCCTCTGGACTGGTCGGGGCCGGCTTCGGAGACTGGTCTCTCAGCCTGCTCGAGCTGGCGTTGAAGTTCGGCGATCCGCTCCGCCTTCAAGACCTTCCCGCCGGGCGGCCTCGCGTCTGCGAGCGTCAACTGCTGAACCGAGCCGGCACACGTGCAATGCGTGGTCTTGCACTCGCACCGGACGTCGCAGTCCGTTCCGACACCGGGTTCGCCCAGTAGTTCGGCCAAGCCGCCGTACTTGAGCAACTGGATGAGGTCGGCGATTTCGTTGAGAGCGACGAGGCCCTGGGAAGGGTTGTTGTTACTGGCCACGGGTGAGCAACTTTCTCTCGGTGCCGAGCACTCTCCTCTTGACCCCGGCTCAGGTCGAACGAACGTGCAGCAGTGCGCCTTCTTCGGCGCTACCGGCCCGGCCGTTGGTTACCTGGACCAACGGCAGCCTACGGAGATGCCTCCGGGTCGGCAGGGGTCCGTCGAGCAACTGCTGTTCGATCTCGGTGTAGGACTCCGCGAGTGTGTGGGGGAAGTAGGTCTGGAAGCCCTCGCAGGCGGCCGCGAAGAGGGTGCCGCTGTCGTTGCGGGCATGATTGCCGCATCCGGAAGTGTGGATGAGGGCGTAGGGGCAGCTCGAACACTGCTCGATGGAGCCGGGGAAGCGAGAGAGCCAGGCACCTGCGGCCTTCCGGTCCAGGCTCAGCGTTCCGCCACGGTAATGACCGATCCTGCGGTCGGCCAGCCCGATCTCCTCCCAGCAGCCGTACAGGTCGCCGCGGGGATCGAACATCAGCAATCCCGTCTCTGCGGCGCAGTGGGCCACTCGCTGGAACGGGTACTTACTGCTCAGAGCACGCACGAGGGTGTTCATGGCGTAGTGCTCGTAGCTGTTCACGCAGTTCGTGTTCTCGGCACGGAAGGTGCTGGTCAGCTTGACGAGGTCTGCATGGGATACGAGCGGCTCGTGCTTCGCCTCCCCTGTCACCACGGCAGCACCGGCCGAGAAGGACGGATGCCCGAGCCAGCCGCGCTCGGCGAAGAGGTCGTTGAGCATCGCCACGTGGTCGACGTTGCTGCTGTCGACGTTGATGCGGGCCTTCACCTGCGCGCCTGCCTCCAGCGCCAGGTCGATGTTGCCGACGATGCGATGGAACGTCTCCCGGAAGCGCGGTCCGACCCGGCGGCGGTCGTGCAGTTCCGGCATTCCGTCGAGGGTGATCTGGAGCTCCGCCAGGCCGTCGGGGCCCAGCAGGTCAGCGAACAAGTCAAGCTGCACACCGTTGGTGATGGCCCACAGAGCCGAGCCTCGGTTGCGGGCCTCGCCGACGATGTACTCGACGATGTCGCGGGTCGTCTCGTCCAATGGTTCTCCGCCGAACAGGCCCAGCAACGGAGCGGCGGTGGCACGCTCGGAATCGCTTGCGGAGGGCTGCGGGGGCGGACACATTCCCAGTTCGCGGGCCACGGCTCCGGGACGGTCGAACCGGTCGATGACCCGGAAGGCATCGTCGACCCGCTCCCGCGTCATGATGGTGGCGTAGCTGCCCTTGCCGGCGTGCATCTCGTGAGACTGGAAGCAGTACGGGCAGCGCAGGTTGCAGGTGTAGGCGGGGACGAAGCAAAAACTCGGCGGACTGGACGCGAGGTCGGCCTCATGCAGTGCGGCTGCCATGTCCACCATCAGCAGGCGCTCCTCCTCTACGGAGGAATCCGTGAGGTAGCCGCGTTCCTGGAGATGCAGCTCCGCCTCGTCTCCCGGATTCCACGGAGGGGCCCCCACGTCCTTGCCGCGATGCTCGACGAGATAGTTCCCGACGCTCGCCGGGACTTTGTCCAAACTGCCTCGGAGCCCATGCAGGAGAAGGGTGAATCTCCTGTCTGGAAGCGGCGCCCCAATGACATAGGTGCTGATCCGCACGTGTGCTGCCTTTCGAGCTCTGGCACTGTGCCAACGATGGGGGGAGGGGGATCCTGGAGAGCGGCTGCCTGGCATCCACCGGCGAATTCATGACGCTCGGGCCGCTATCGGGTCATGGGCCCATGAGCCCCAAACTAGGTGGAAGCCTGTCCTCCAGCCACCGCGGCGCCTGCCACTCCCTCGGACAGCCGCACGAGATACCCCGAACGGCAGCCGCCCCGGGCCGGCTGCCACGTCTTTCGGGCGTAGCGGCAGCAGCCACAGCTCAGCACATCGACGGCCAGGCTCGTCGAGGACGCCATCCGGGTGAGTACGGCGTCCGACGCGCAGATCCTTGGGTCGTGACGGCTACCAGCAGGGAAAGGTACCCATACCCCGTCACGGCCAGGTGTCACCGCACGAGGAAGAGTCCGCATGGCGAAAACCAGAGTGTTGCTGGAGGTGCAGGTGCAGGACGCTTACACCCGCGGTTTCGCCGCCTTCGAGGACGCTGCCGGATCGGAGAGCAGTGCCTACGCACAGATCACCCGTGCGCTCGCACCGGTTGCCGGGCTCGGGGTGGAGCCGGATCCGAGCTTGCTGGTGATCCCGATGTTCACCCCGCCGATGCCAGGAGGCCGCTCCTCCGCCCCTCCCCCCTCTGGGCTCTCCGCCTTCGGGCGGGCGGAGACCAACGACGACATGCCTGCCGTCACCCTTGTGCTGCCCGTGGAGGTCGACCGGGGCAACCTGGAGACCCTCAGCGAGCGCGGTGGCGTGGTGGGGGTCTGGCCGAACTCGCGTCTGCAGCTTCACAGCGATGAGGGGATCCCGGCATGTCCGGGGACGAAGCGGACCGCAGCCGAAGCCTTCGACCGCGCCCGATCCCGCGTCGGTGTCGACTGCCGGCCCTTCCGGCCTGCGGTCGACACCGAGGTGGTCCGAGACCTTCTCGGTGTGTCCGCATTGTGGCGGGAAGGCTTGCGCGGCCAGAACGTCACGGTCGGTATCCTCGATGAAGGTGTAAATGGAGTGGTGTACCCGGTAGTGGGCGGCTTCACGCACGTCGGCAGCGACACCTACCCCGGTTCGGCACCGGTCACCAGTCACGGGTCCATGTGCGCCGCGGACGTACTGGTCGCCGCGCCGGCGGCACGCCTGTACGACTACCCGTTCATCGGAGTCCCGGACTCGGGGGGCGCCCTTGCGATGTTCCAGGCCGTCCTCGACCAGCGCCGCATCGACGGGACGCCCCACTTGACCACCAGCAGCTACGGCTACGCCTCGGTCCCTCCCCCCGAAGAGTCACCCGGAAGCGAAATCCACGACATCGATCACCCCCTCCACCGCAAGGTGCGCGAGGTCGTGGCGTCCGGCGCGGCCGCGTTCTTCTCGGCAGGCAACTGCGGTTCACAATGCCCCAGCAGCAGATGCAAACCGAGCGGCATCGGGCCAGGGAAGTCGATCCATGCGTCGAACAGTCTCGCCGAGGTCATCACCGTCGCGGCAGTGAACAGCTGCCACGAACGCATCGGTTACTCCGCCGAAGGCCCCGGAATGTTCGAACCCGAGAAGCCCGACCTCGCCACCTACACACATTTCTACGGAAATTTCGGACCCGGCCGGCCCGGCGGCACGGACGTGGCCGAGTTCGACAACGGGACGTCGGCCTCCGCTCCGCTCGCGGCGGGGGCAGCGGCTCTGTTGCTGTCCGCCTTCCCAGGGATGTCCCCGCAGGAGCTGCGCGACGCGCTCACGGCCGGCCTCATCAACGTCACCGGGTCAGCCTGGGACGCGGGATACGGGCGCGGCATCCTGAATGTGGCCGCCTCCTACTGGCACCTGCTGCGCAAGTGCTGAGGCACCAACTGACTCATGCCGGTGGGGTACCTCGCGGTGCGATCCGGAGGGAAACACCGATGAAATGGCTGCTCGTTGTCGCTGCCGACGTGGACGTTGACCTGCTCGCCGCACAGCTGGCCGGTGTGGCCTTGATCAGTGATCGGGCTCCCGTTCCCCATGGGACCGACGAGAAGGTCGTCTACGTCGACGGCCCCGTCGACCTTCCCGCGCAGCTCGACCATGCCGGGATCACCGCAGTCGCGTATCCGAGCTCGCCGTTCGAGCCGCACTGAGGACGTCCGGCCCGCGCCGGGAAGAGGACGGGATCACGGCCGAGGGGCGGCGTTCGGATGGCCGGCCCCGGCCGAAGGCGTGGCGAGGAAGTCGTTCGCTGGCTCTGGCCCTGGCGTTGCACCGACGAGGACAGGTCCGCGGGTGTGTCGTGGCTGCGACGGCACGCTCCTCGCCGACGGCGAGGAGTGCAACTTCCACTGCGGCGACTCGGAGCGGTCGCTCACCAGGACGTTGGAGGGCCTGGAGAAACCGGACGGTGGCACGGTCTACAGCCCTTGGGAGACTCTGAGCACGACTTGAAGACCCCCCACTCCAGCAGCGTCTGAAGGTCCTGGCAGACGACCAGGACGCCAGCAGGACTTCATCGGCAAGCTGCGGGCCGTCGCGACCGACCGGCAGCAAGTACTCCCTGACCGGCGTCGCCACGAAGGACGGCGCCCGGCCCGGGCTGCTCAGCGCGGACCTCGACCGCCGCGGGCACACGGGGGCGGAAGCCGACGGACAGCGATCCGCTCCTCCGCGGGCGAAGCACCGCGCTGACGCGTGCCTTCACCGTGCCGTCGACGCGGTGCAGCCGGCTCGCGATCCCCGCGTTGGAGAGCCCCGTCCCGAGGGCGGCCGGCACCTCGCGTTCCCGTTCCGTCAGCCGCTCCAGTGAGCGGGGCGGGTGTGCCGTTCGGTGTGCCTGCAGCCCCGCGACGCTATTTCGTGTAGTTGTAGACGGTCGCCCGTGAGACGCCGAGCCGGTCGGCGATGAGCTGTGCGGAACTCCGGGTCTCGAAGAACCCCTCGCGATGTAGCTGCCGGACCAGTTCGCGCTTCTGGTCGCGGTTGAGGCCGCGGGGGGTGCTGGAGCGCTGGGCGGCGAAGGAGTCGATGGCCGACCGGAGTTCGCGTCCGGTGCGGTCGCGCAGCGTCTCCAGGGCCTCACCCCGGTGTTCGACGTCCGTGGCGACGAGGTTGGCCAGGGTCAGCGCCAGCGGGGACAGCGTGCTGACGTCGAGGTTCAGGCAGAGGGCCGCGACGTAACGTCCCTCGGCGTTCTTGATCCCGATCGAGGTGCTCTTGGCCGGGCGTCCGTCGGGGAACCGGTTGCTGTAGTTCTGGATGACGCTGGGGTAGTCGGGGTCCGCGATACGGCGCAGCCCCAGCTCGGTGGCGGAATCGCCGACCCGCCGCCCGGACAGGTTGTTCTCGATGGCGCGGATGGCGTTGTCGGGCCGGCGCAGGTCGTGCAGGACGACTTCGCACAGGCCCGGGAACATGCGCCCGATGGCGACGGCGATGCGCTCGGCTTCCCGTACGAGGTGCTCGTCCTCCTGTACGGGGTGTTCGTCGGTGAGATCGTCTTCGGAGGGGTGTGCCATCGCGCTCTCCTTTCCTGGTACGGGCTCAGTCGGCGGGCCCGGCGAACACCGAGGCCATCTTCTCGGCGGACTTCAGCCCCGCGCCGGTGAGCACGACCACGGTCGTCTCGCCCGGCGCGATGTCGCCCGTCGCGATGAAGTGGTCGAGGGTCGCCGCGGCGACGCTGCTGGTCGGTTCGGCGTACAGGCCCCGCGCGCTCAGCGCGCGGACGGCGGCGTGGATCTCTGCCTCGGGGACGGCGTAGGCGGCGCCGTCGGAGCGGCGGATGGCCGCCACTGCCTCGGGCAGCCGGACGGGGTGGGCGATGGACGCACCCTCGGCGATCGTCGGCGCCCGCTCTCTGCGGCCGGCCGGGTCGACGCCGTTGAACGTGTCGGCGATGGTCGCCCAGTGCTCGGGCTGTCCGACGAACAGGCGCGGGCGACCGTCGATCTGGCCGGCGTCGAGCAGTTCGCCGAACGCGAGGTCGCATCCGATGATGTTGCTGCCGGCCCCGGCCACGAGGACGACGTTGTCGGGCGCGGTGAAGCCGAGGGACTCCCACATCTCGTAGGCGATGGTCTTGGTGCCCTGGATGAACATGGGGTGCCAGTTGTGGCTGGCGTAGTGGATCTGCTCCGACTGCCGGATCGCCTCGTCCGAGACCTCGTCGCGGGTGCCGTTCACGAGTTCGATCTCGGCTCCGTAGGCGCGGGCCTGGAGGATCTTGGCCGCCGAGGTGGCGGCGGGAACGATGATCTTGGCGCGGATACCGGCAGCTGCGGCGTAGGCGGCCACCGCGGAACCGCCGTTGCCCGAACTGTCTTCGAGTACGTGCTCGGCACCGTGCGCCGCCAGGTGGGACATCATCACCGATACCCCCCGGTCCTTGAAGCTGGAGGTCGGGTTGAACCACTCCAGCTTGAAGTGGACGCGCCGGCCGGCCCAGTCGACCGGGACCATCGGCGTACACCCTTCACCCAGGCTCACCCGGCGGGCGGCCGGGACGGGCAGGGCCGCGTGGTAGCGCCACAGGGACCGTTCGGATGTGTCGATCTGCTCGGGACGCAGGCCCGGCAGTGCACTGACGGCGAGGGGGCTGCCGTCCTCGCCCCGCCAGCGGGGGTCGTCCAGGGAGTAGCGCCTTCCGGACCGGTCGTACAGGCCGGGGGCGGTGACGGGTGAGTGCTGTTCGGCGTTCATGGACGGTTCCGCCTTCTACTCGCTCGACGTGCTGTCGCTGGGTCTCGCGACCCGCAGGCACCCTGCCCTCCCCATGCTAGACCTGTTTTCCAGATCTAGACAGTCAGTCTAATCGCTCGTCGATACGCCGGGCTCGGATGGTCCGAGGACGCGGACCCCGGGTTCACCGCAGCCGGCAGGCGGCGGCCTCCAAGCGCTCAAGCGGGCCGTGACACACCCCGGCCGGTAGGGTGCTGCCCTTGCTCGACGGAGGTAGGACCACGGATGACGAACCCTTGGACGAGTGGGCCGCGCGACGCCAAGGCCGGCTTCGCGAACCAGGTGAGCTCAAGGCCCTCACCCTGGGCCCGGGGCCGCAGCGTGCTGCACACCTCAACCCCGACGCCCCGCGACTGATTTGGGCATCACGGCTGATGCGGCGCCATGTGACCGACGAGGGACATCTTCCGCGCCCCACTGAGGAGACAGCGGGCCCACAACCGCCACTGTGACTCCGGTCTACCGAAGCGAGGCGGTCGGGTTCTTGCCGCTCTGGGACTGCTTCAGACGCTCGACGACCATGGTGGTGATGTCCATCAGACGGTTCGGCACCTCATGCCCCGGAGACCAGGCGTACTCGATTTTCGCGATGACCGTGCCCTTCCGGACCCTGATGCCTCCCCCGTCCAGCCCATGGCACCATCGGGCAGTGTGTAGCCGTCGATGGCGTCACCTGGCGGATTGGTTCCCACCTCGTCAGGCGTGCCCCGGCCGGCGAAGTGGGCTTTGGACGTGGTCTCGTCGTTGAACGACATCAACTGGATGACGATCCGCTCATTCCCGCCGGACAGGCCGCTCACGCCCAGGGCGAGGGCGTCGGCGCACTCGTCATCGAGCCAGGCTTCCGACTGGCAGATCGCCGGATTCGACATGTCCCAGGCGTGGACCGAGGCACCTCCGTTCCCCTCGAGCCGGGGCAGGTTGATGCCTTGGGGGAGAGCAGCCTCCAGCACGTCCTGCGTCATGATCCGGCTCGCGGCTTCGGCCTTCCCCGGCCCCTGCAGCCCCGCATTGCCGGGATGATCCTCGACAGCAGGCGACTGGCTGCAGCCGGCCATCGAGGCGCAGGTGATGGCTGCTTGCCGGGCAGCCGGGCCGGGCCTGTGGATGTCAGTACCGTGGCCCAGGATGAAGGGCATGATCCAGACTCTTCCCCTGGCCCTGCCGGGCACGCTGGTGGACCACCACCGCATCGACCTGACCGCCCTCTACTCCAAGGGTTGGGGCCTGAGCTTCGTCGATGCCGCCGGCTCACCGAACGGCGAGGTCTACGCCCTTTCCACCCTCTACCGCCACACCTACGGGGTCGCCGACGAAGAGCAGGACCCGCAGACCGCGAACTTCGGCTACCGCATCATCACCCGGTACTCCGCGGAGGGCGAGGTCCTGGCCAGCGCCCTGTTCCGTACGGGCGGAGCGAGAGAGGGGGACTCGGCCGTCGCCGACGGCGGGGACCTGGGCCTGTGCGTCCTGCCGGACGGGGTCCTCGCCATCACCGCGACGCCGGACCTGACCACCCTCGTCGCATCGGACCTGAGCCGGGTCCTGGCCGTCTACGACTCGAAGGACGGGCGCCCCTACCGGGAGTTCACGCCGGGGGAGGGCGACCCCTTCGCCGGGTCCATCAGCGTCACGCCCTCGGGCCGACTGCTGTGCACGGTCGCCGAGTACGGCGTGTGGAGGTACGGCAACGTCATCACCAACCTCGTCGGCATCGCCGACGGCCCCCTGACCACAGACGCCAAACCGGCCATCCGCACGCTCGCCTCCCTCGACCCCGAACCGGCGCACCAGGGCACCGTGGACCTGCGCCCGCACGCCGCGTACCAGGGCGCGCCTGTCGGCATGACGAACCGGCCCCGCCCCGCACTCACCGAACTCGCCGCCGGCGAGGACCCCCTGTCGAACTGGGAGCGCTCTCGCCTCGGCCGCCCCGCGGCACTCTCCGACCACCTCTTCGTCGTCCCCTTCTTCGCGCGGACGTTCCGGGGCGGCAGCCGCGGACAGCCCTTCGTCTTCGCCCTCGTCGACGACCGGGGCGAGATGACCGGGCGCCTCCACGGCCTCCACGAGTGGCGCGACTCGCCCTTCACCGGCTTCAACTTCAACCTCGCCGCCGACCCACACCGCGGCCACGCCTTCCACCTCAACCGCTACGGCCTCTACGCCTGGAACAAGGCAGGAGTGCTCCGCGCCAAGCTGGACACCGACACCAAGACCTTCAAACCGCTGACCCACTTCACCCTGGGCGCCTGCACCCCAGGCGGCGACCTGCTGCTCGTCCACACCAAGCAGCACCTCATCCTGCGCGTCCCCGCCCCCGACGACCTCACCACCCTCGCGGCCACGGTCGAGGAAGCGTTGTGCGCCTACACCCGGCAGCGCACGGCCCTGAAGAAGCAGTGGGCCCCGGTCAACTGGCACTGGACGCACTCCGCGCCGCTCCACCGCATCTGACCGTTCGCGAGGCAGGCCGAGGTCACCCCACTCGGCCGATACGGCCAGCCTCCACGGACGGTGGGCTCTCCGCGACTCCTTCACCGCGGCGCCGGTGTTCACGATCGGCACGTGAGGAGTGGCGAGGTCCGCGGGGATGACCAGGGGGATGCGGCTGAGGGCGGCGGCGATGCCGACGGGCAGGGAGACGTAGGAGCCCTTGGAGAACAGGGCGTCCGGCCGTGGGTTCCGCCGTCGCGGGCGAGGATGATCTCGAAGTGAGGGCAGGTCTGGCGGGCGACGCTGCGCAGGGTGCGGTGGAGCGGGCCAGGCCGGTCGGGGGTCGGGATGATCACGCTGATCACAGGGCGCTCCAAGGGGGGTGCCAAGCCGGAGGGATGCTTTCGCCTGGGCCGGGGTGCATGCGGGGAGGTCGCCCTCGCCCAGGCGGGCCGTGGCGGAGGCTCCGGCGCCCGGCCGGAAGGCAGCCCTCCTTAGGATCGGGGCATGGCGAATACAGAACGCATGCGGTGGGACGGCGTCACCAGCCGCGACGTGTACCCCGAGGACGTCCTGGCCCGGCGGGACCTGCTGGCCGACGCGGCCCGCGACGGCGACTGGCCGCAGGTGTTCGAGCAACTGGCGCAGAACCCCGACTGGGTCAACGCGACCAGGGTGGGCGGCCCCAGCGGGTTCACCCCGCTGCACCAGGCGGCCTGGCACGGGGCGGAGGCCGCTGCCGCCATGCTCGTCGGCTGCGGGGCCTGGCGTACCCTGCCGACCGCGGCGGGGGAGCGAGCCCGGGACATCGCCCTGGCCCGCGGCCACAAGGAGATGTCGGGCCTGCTCCAGCCCGTGGCGCACCACCCCGTGCCGTCCCCGACGCTGAACGCGCTGGAAGGCCGGCTGCACGCGCTGATCCGCGCGGACAGTCACGGCCTCGCCGACCAGCACCGCCTGAGGCTGCCGACGCTGGCCGTCCTGACCGAACTCGCCGACCCGCAGATGTACTTCCCCGTTCCCGGCATGTACGGCGGCTTCCGCTACTGGCTGGACGGCGACAGCCTCGTCACCGAGAGTTCCAGCCGCGTCGTCGGCGGCTCGGGCCGACGCCACCGCATCACCGTCCGGTCGACCGAGCTGGTCGCCGAGGGGTTCGACTGACCCGACCGGTCCGTGCCCGCCCGTACGCACACACTGGCGAGCCCGGGTGGGGAACCCGGGGACTCGGCAACCACGGGGGGAGGGGGCGACCGGCGAGGTCAGCGCGTACCGACCGACGTGCGGACCGCTCTGCGCGCCATGCCGGTGTCGTCGTGCGGGCGGGAGCAGCCGCTGCTCCCGCCAAAGGAGCGGACGCCAGCATGGAGCGCTGCACCGCCGTCTCGGACATCCGGATCTCCCGGGTCCGCGCCAGCATCAGATCGATGACCGGAGCACGTTCCCCTCCAGACCGAGAGAGTCGATCCTGCCCCCGTGCACGGGGCCGGTGCTGTATTCGCTCGCCAGGCCCGCACCCCCAGCGAGGCCTCCCTATGGCCCTCGATCAGATCCTGGACGACGGCCTCGTCGTCGGCCAGCCGCGGCATCACGCCGAGAAGCACGGGGTGCCCCGTGTCCGTGGCGGCAGCGGAGCGCGCGCCGGGAGCGGCAGCGAGGCAAGGGAGGCAGAGGGCGAGCGCGGGCAGGCCGCGCGGCATCAGGTACTTGATGCGTCCTGCGCTGTACGTTACCCCCGGGCACAGCTCCGGCTCGTCAACGCAATAGCCTCAGCCTGTGACCCGCAGCCGCAGACAGACCGAGCAGCCTCGCCCCGCCGAGCTTCCTCCCTTTCAGACACTGCTGGACAGCACAGACTGGGCGTCACTCGCCACAGCCTGCGGCACGGGCGATTCCCTGCCGGCGGCGCTGACACTCCTGACCAGCTCTGACCCGATCATCAGGAAGTCCGCTCTCCAGGATGCGCTGAGCCCCGTAACCCACCAGAACAGCATCTACGAGGCCACCGTGCCCGTGGCGCTCTTCGTCGCGGCGATCCTCAACCACCCGGCCATCACGGCAGGCGACTGCAGCCACGACGCCACGACGCCCCCGACCCACCCGACCCTCGTGCAGCTCCTCGACTGGCTCGGCGACACCGCCTACGACGCCGACGACGAGTGCGTTGCCATTGACGAACGTCTCTACGGGAAGGGATGTCTCGATGAGTACGCGGAGATGAAAGCGTTTCGGGACGCACGGCCGGCGATCTTCTCCGCAGTTGAAGCCCTCCTCGGCCATGACAACGCGGGCGTGCGCCACGCCGCTCTGATCGCTGCCATTCCCCTCATAGAGCACCCACTTCTCACCCAGCACCAGGCTGATCTGGCCGACCACGCACGACGTCTCCTGGCCACCAGCACTGACCGGCGCCATCGCGACCGCGTCCTGGACGCGCTGAAGGCATGGGGTCACGACACCAGCGGATGGGAGAACGCGTCCGACATCGCAGCCCGCGAGCACTATGCCCGCCTGAGAGCCGCACGCGCTTCTTGGGGCGGCAACTGGGTAGGCGGCGGCTACAGCGAAGACCCGCCGTTCTGACTCAAGGTCCAACGCTCCGAATCATCGACTGCTCACACCGCGTGGCCGCACCACCAGAAGTGGATCAGAGCCAGGTGCGGCTCTGGTCCACTTCTCGTGGTCGCGTACGCAGCGTGGGGGTTGGTCGTCGTTCGAGGGGCGGGTGACATCGTTGCGGGTGCGTCGGTTCCTCTGCGTCGAGGGCTCCTGCCCGCGCAAGACGTTCGCCGAGCAGGTGCCCGGCCTCACCCCTCGGTTCGGTCGTCGGACGGAACGGTTGCGATCGACGCTCGTCTCGGTCGGTCTTGCGCGCGCGGGACCGGCCGGCGCCCGAATGTCGGACGCCTTCGGGGCGCGGGTCAGCCGGAACGCCTTGTTGAGGCTGACCACCTCGCTGCCGGATCCGCCCACCGCCACGCCGCGCGTGCTCGGCGTCGACGAATACGCTCAGCGCAGGGGCCGGATCTACGGAACCGTACGCGTCGACGTCGAGACACGCCGTCCGGTGGACCTCCTTCCGGACCGGGAACCGGACACCCTCGCGGCCTGCCTGTCCGAACGGCCCGAAATCGAGATCATCTGCCGGGCCCGGGCCCTCTTCTACACCGAGGGCGCTACGCGCGGCGCCCATGAAGCCCTCCAGGTCTCCGACCGATGGAACGTCTGGCACAACCTCGGCGAAGCCGCCGAGAAGTGCGTCTACCGGCACCGTGCCTGCCTGCGACCTACACCCGAGTCACCGGGGGAGCCAGACCAGGTGTCGGAGTCGCCGCGTCCTCGCCGTGGCCAACGGGCCACCGGTTCGCCGAACGCACTCGCGCCAAGCGCGCCACCATCTGCGCGCTGCTGGCGGCCGGTCGTAGCAAGCGGGCCATCGCCCGGCGGCTCGGCATGGGCCTCAACACCGTCCTCCGCTTCTCCCGCGCCACCGAGCCGGAGCAACTGTTCACCGGACAGAGGCAAAGCTGCCTCACCGAGCTCGACGCCTACAAGCCCTACCTCGACCAGCGATGGCAGGAAGGCTGCGCCAACGCCTGGAATTTGTGGGAAGAGATCAAGGCACAGGGCTACCCGGACGGCTATGGCAACGTCCGCGCCTACGCCAGCCGGAACCTACGCGGCAAGCCCCAGCCGGTCGGCCCCGGCCGCCAACCCGCCCGCGCCGTCACCCGCTGCATCCTCCCCCCCCCCGACGCCCTGGCCGAGCGACCAGCTCCAGCTCAAGGCCGTACTGGCCAGCTGCCCCGACCTGGACGCACTCACCGAGAAGGTGCGCTCCTTCGCCCACATGATCACCCAGCTGCAAGGCCACCAACTATCCTTCAGGACAGCTCGTCGATGAGTCCGAAGCCCTCCGGGAACTCCTCCAGGAACTCACGTCGAGCGGGGTTGGTCTCGGCAGCTGCCATCTCCCCGAGCAGGACGATCAGCTCCAGCTGCTGATCACTCGACAGCGTGCTGAGCACGTGCGCGACGCCCTCCATCGCCTTGACCGCATCGTCCTGATCCATCTGCTCGTCTTCGCTGCCGTCGACGAACCACAGGACATCGACCAAAGCCTCGGCCAAGGCACGAGTCAGGGACGGATACGAAGACGTCACAACGGTCTCCCAGCAGATCAACAGCAGAGTCCGGCCATCCCACCACAGAACACTGACATCACTATCCGTGAGCCTCCACAGAAAGTGGACCAGAGCCCGTTTCCACCTACGACAGCCCTCCAGGTCGACGTCACCCCACCGACCGTGGTGATCAGGGCGACGAGCCATCCGGGGACGCGCTGCACGCTCAAGTGGAGACATCGGTCGGCGCGACCCTGCGCGCGACCTGACCACCCGGCCCAGCCTCCGGCCCACGACGGCCCCCGCGTCTCCGCCACCGCGGTCCGGTCCGCTACACCACCACCCCCACCGGCTCCGCGCCCGGGCAGGCCGCGCCACGCGGAGCCTGCTGTTCCCGCGCACCGGCAGCGGGCGCGGCCAGGACCTCGGGGCGGGGGCCGGTGACGGCTAAGGCTCCTGCGCCCGGATGGCGGGGCATTAATCCCATCGGCGGATGAGCGAACGATTCCTCTTGCTGCATCCGGGTGATCGGATTGGTTGGAGGAGCCCTGGCGGGTGATCGTTAGGAGGTTCGAACTGGGCTTACAAGAAATGGACTTCTCTATGCGTCTCCGTCATGTACTCACACGTATGGGCAGGATCGGCCTGGCAGTCGGCACGGCAACAGTGGTGGCCACCGGCCTGGCCACGAGCGCGCAGGCCGCCACGGGAACGATCCAGTACTTCGATGTGAGCGGTCAGGAGTTCCGCGTCACCAACCCCCCGGACAACGTCTGTCTCACCCTTCAGGTCCGGGCGGCCGAGATCGACAACGACACGAACAAGTCGGTGAGCGTATATCTCGGAACCGCCTGCAATACGTTCGTCACGACCCTGGACCCCGGCCGGGGGGTGTCCCACGTCGGAGGCCCTCAATCGGTGCGGGTCATCGGTTGAGCAGTTGACAAGAGCCCCTCCGGCCTATCGTCGAGGGCTTCGGGCGGGACCCTGTCGGCGCGGGAGACCGTCCAGGCAGGACACGGCGCCGGCCCTGGCGATCGACACGGTGCGAGCGGCTCGAGCGGCCATGGTTTCGTGGGAAGCGGTCGGCGGGGCGCTGGGCTGCAGCCGGCAGTCCGCGCACGAGCGCTTCGCCCGGCACATGACGGACTGAACCGTGAACCGGCCAGCGGCAGACATGCGGGACCAGGGGAGGGTGCTCCGCGACCGATGGCCGAGTGTCCGGAGCATGATTCTTCGCCCCCAGGTCCGAGATCAGATGTCGGTGCTCCAGACTTCGGGGCCGCCGCCTTCCCAGCGGATGGGCCCGTCCTCGGAGAGGTCCACGTCCTCCAGGCCGGCCCGGCGAAGGAACTCAGATACGTCGGAGGGCGTGTAAGCGCGGCCGAGGTCGGCGTCCACGCCGAGGGCGTGCACGGTCACTTTCCGCCCGCCCTTGGGCGAAACGGGGTGGATGACGATCTCCGTCTGGTCGGGCATGCGTCCAGCCTGCGCCCGGACCGATGGCAGGGCACCCTGGGGCAGCCATCCGGAGGGCAAGCCGGAGCAGCCCCCAGCGGGGGACAGCCGGGGCCGCGAGCAGACCGAAAGAGGACGTGTATGCGCCCAGCCTCTTCGTCTCCCTCCCGCGATGTGCTGCTCGTCGAGCGGCTTCATGACCGCCGGCCGTAACCCGGCTGGATTCAAGAGCGTTGGCTGAGCATGAACAACACCAAGCGGGTACTTGCCGCATTCGCCCTCGCGGGGGCCGCTCTGTCGTTCACGGGCACCGCAATGGCTGACCAGGGCGACGCTCTCGGGAACATCGGCAGCGTTGCACGGGACGAGTCGTTCAACTTCAACTCGCAGACCTTCGGCGACTCGGTGCACAACGGGATCGGAAACGTGATCAACGCAGTCGCTGACCTTCAAGGGACAGGCAACCAGCTCACCTAGAGGCCGTTCCACCTCGGCCAGACCATGCCGCCCCGGTACGGATGTTGTCACTGTGCCGGGGCGGAGCCGCGCCCGTCCCTCGGGTGAACGGCGCCCCAGGACCTGCCGGGCCCGCCCGTCCGGCGGACCCTTGGAAGAGGGCGCCGCCGCCTGCGAGCAGAAGTTCGACGGGCACCGCGCGCTCCTCTTCACCCCGGCCTCCCGGGGAGGGCGGATGGTGTTGCAGACCCGCCGCGGATCGCACGTGCAGGACCGGTTCCCGGACCTGGTGGCGGCCGCGGAGCAGCAGTTGCCGGGCGGCCTGGTCCTCGATGCCGAACTGCTCGTGTGGGATGTGGAGGCGGGCCGTCTCTCGTTCTAGGCGTTGCAGCGCCGGGCCACCGCCCGTGCCCGCGGCGCCGCCGGCCTGACCGCACGGGGCCGGCCTGCTTCGTGGCGTTCGACGTCTTGCGGCAGGACGGCCAGGAGCTGCTGCACCGGCCTCCCAAGGAGCGGTGCGCACTGTTGGAGGCGCTGTTCACCGACCATGCTCTGACGGCGCCGTGAACGCTCGTTCCGATGACGACGGACCTGGTCCAGGCGCGGGAGTCGCTGGAGTCCTGGAATGACGTGTCCGGCGTCGAAGGCTTGTGGTGGACAGGGTCTGAAACTGTCCGTATGACCGCAGTCGGCCGTCGGGAGTAAAGGTTATCTGGCATCCACTGAGGAGTGGGAGGTGAGCCGAGGGCGCGCGGCGGGCGGTGTCGGAGCTGCGTGATACGACAGAGGTGATGTGTGACCGGCGGCGCAAACAGGGGGAAGCGTGACGTCTGAGGAGCTCGTATTCGATCTCGAGCAGGTACAGATTCACGGATTCGAGCTGTACGAGGGAACGCAGCTCGACGTACGCGCGGTGATCGCGGGCATGCCGGAGGACGTCAAGGACGGGTTCCTCCTGGAAGAGGTGGCCTGGAGCCGCTTCCGGCACGCCTACGGTTCGGGTCACGATGTGCCTGAGCGACTGACCCGCTTGCGCTCCCAGGACGTCGACTCGGCCGGGTTGGCCCTGGACCGGCTGTGGGGCAGTATCGTTCACCAGGGCACGGTCGGCTCGGTGGCCCCATTGACGGTGCCGTTCCTTCTGCGGATCGCTGCCGACCCCTCGACGCATGGACGCGCGGGCGTACTCGGTCTGGCCGCCGCGGCAGCACGACAAGAGCACTGGGGATACGGCACTCGCAGTACCTTCCTCAGGGTGGCCACGCAGGAACTACGGTGCGACTGCAGCGGCTACTTGATGAACTGGTCCATCGAAGCGTCACGGAACGCCGTAACCGTCGATGTCGACCTGATCCTTCCGCTCCTCGACGATGCGGACCCCGACACTCGTACCTCCGCCTGCTACACCCTGGCCACCGCCTCGGGCGAGGCACGCCGCATCACGGACGCCCTGCGTGCCCGCTTGACCATTGAGAGGACTCCACAGGTCCGCGCGAGCCTTGTGCTGGCCGCCGCAGAGCTGGGCCGCGAGCACGCTGTCGCCGATACCGGCGCCTGGACCCATGCTCTCTGGGTGGATCCCTCACAGCACGCAGCGGTCCGAGTGTCTGCCGCACTGGCCTGGCTTTGCCTCGTGGACGAACCCGTCCCGGACGAACTGCGGACGACGCTCGCCCTGCTGCTGACGGATGATCTGGCAGATGCCCTCAACGGTGTTCCGTGGATCGCACATGTTGGCGACAACGGACTTGACCGCACCCTCGATCAGATGCTGAACAACGCGCCGCCCGGCGTTGGGGACGATGATCCCTGGGCCTGAGTCCACCCGTTCCGGCAGGCGCGGTCGGTGACCGTCTGTGCACAAGGCATCGTGGTCAAGGGCATGAACCAGCGCTATCCGACCGGATGCCGCGGCTCCCCGGGCATCCCTGGACCGGCGTGCGGTTCACGGCCGCGTGGGCCCCCGCGACGTCCTCGACGCGGTCCTGGTCCGCCCGGAGGCGGTGACGGAGATCAGTGCCCCGGCGGCGTCACCACGGTCCTGTTGTACTCGGCTGAGGACGTCGCCCTGCTCCCCGTCGTCCGCCCCCTGGTCGACTGGCGGGCAGTGTACGCCGCGCCTGCGGGCACCCGGTCCCCGCTCGCCGCTCTCGCCCCGGTGATCGCGGGCCGGGACTGGGTGCAGCTCGGGGAGGTGGCGCGGACGGCTCGGGTGGGCCGGGCCGCGGTGGTGAACTGGCGCCGCGGGCACCCCGGGAATGACGCCGCCCTCGCCGATCGGGCCCGGGATGGTGGTAGGCCCCCGTGGTGGGCCCCTTGACCCGCAGGAGCCCCAGCCGCTCGCGGTCGCGCTGGGCGAACTGTGCGACGGCGACCTCGTCCCCCAAGATCCGCCGGACAGCTAGCCCGCCCGTACTCGTCACCAGCTGCCCGCGTTCGAACCTTGACGGCCGTCAGGGGCCGATGATCAGCCCCACCGTCGCCAAGGCGCCGCCCGCGAGGGCCAGGAGCACCATTCGCCGGGCGTTGCGTACGTAGCCGTGGCGGCGCTTGCGCTCCCGGCGGACCGCGACCTTCGTCCCCAGGTGCACCCGCCTGGTGTTCTGCGGGTCGAAGACGAGGGGGTAGCTCTGTCCGACGACGTGGGCGTGGCCCACGCTCGCACCCTTCTGGTGCCGGCCGGAGCCTTCCGGGGACTGCCATTCGTAGACAGCGCTCGCGTAACCGTTGGTGCCGAACGGCACTAGGCTCACCAGCTCCGCTCGCACCTCGACGCCGGATTCGTACAGCTCCGTCATCTTCTTGAGCTCCGCTCCCTCGCCTTTGATCAGCATCAGGCCGAAGAAGCAGAAGGCCGCGGATGCGAGGACGGCAAGGAGGAGCACGGTCATCACCAGGTTCACGGACGGACGGTACGGCACCACGGGTTCAATCCGAAAGCCCCGCAGACTCTTCACCAGCAGGGACTTCGCCACCTACGATCACGCGCATGTCGATCTCTTCGCCCGCCCCCGTCCTCCGTGGCGACAGGGGCATCGAACTCCGCTCCACCGGTGAGGAGCTGCTGCTGCGGCGTCCGGACGCCGAGCTGCGCATACCGTTCGCCGCGATCGCCCGGGTCCACGCCGAACGGCGCGACATCCACCTGGAGCTGACCGCTCCGGCGGGAGTCGATCCGACGGTGTACCGCGTCAGCGACGTCAGCGCGGCCGCCGCAGGCGTCTTCGCCGACGCGGTGAACGCCGCTCTGCCGGAACAGACCGCGGACGAGGAGACAGCCGACGGCTCCACGCTTGTCGTGATCCGGAGCCTGGTCATCGGTGACGAGGGCGAAGACGAAGCGGACGAGAACCTGGTCCAAGTCGGATTGCCCTCCCACGGCATGCGGCTGATACACACCGGCTGCGCGGCCATCGCAGCCCTGGCCGTCGTCGTCGGTGTGCTGGGCGGGGACTGGAGTCGGGCCATCGCGACACTGCTGCTCGGGGCGACGGGCGTGGCCTGCTCCTACTTCGTTGTGATGCTGTTCGCGATGGTGTGGCGGGACTGGTACCTGCCCCGCTACGGCATCACTGTGGAGGGGCGGCAGGTGTTCCGGGAGGACGACGGCGACACCGTCCACGCGTTCTCGGCCACCGACGGCGTGACGCGCTACATCCTCGGCCACAACAAGGGCAAGACTGTCCGCATCGCCTACCACCCGAAAAGCCCCGCGTACGCCGCCGTCTGCCCTCCGACGGGCGAAAAGGTGCTCATGCTCGTCGTTTCCATGGTCGCCGCCGTCATCGCGGGGTTCATGAACTACGGGACGTACCAGCTCGTGCTCCCCGCCTTCACAGGCTGATCCTCGTCCTGCGCGTCGGGTCGTGCCGCGGCGGCACGGATGGTCGAGGCGTCGAGGACCCGGTCGTCGATGGGCCAGAAGTCCTTGCCGGCCAGCGCGAGGGTGGAGGCGTGGCGAACGTCTTCGCCGGCGACGGCGAAGCCCTCGCTTCCACGGGAAAGTCCTGTCGCCGAGTTCTGGAAACACCTGAGTGCTCGCTTCGGGACCATGGTTGTGCTCTGTTGGACGAGGGCCTGGTGCTGCCGAAAGTCGATCTGTACGCCGGTGATCTGGCGTGACGCAGCCCGGCTTCCAGCACGGCTTCAAACTGCGGCGAGTCGCCGCGCTGCCCGGCCGTGATCACGATCGACATGGGCCTCTGGCCCTGTTCGACGGCAAGGTGCAGTTTGGTGGTGAATCCGCCGCGCGAGCGTCCCAGTCCGTGGTCCCCGGGCTCGGTGAACGCACCGCCCGGTGGTTCTTTCTGCAGCTCGCCCTGCTTGCGGGCCCCGGCCGCATGCTGATGGGCGCGGCACACCGTGGAGTCGACGCTCAGGTCCCACGTGATCGCGCCTTTCGCGTCGGCCAGGGTCTGGAGCGGTTCACCCCGTCCCGAGGGGGCCGTCGGGCTTGGCTGCGAGATCACCGCACCCTGCTGCTGATGACCGGCCCGTTCACCAGTGTCTTCGACGCCAGCTCATCGGCGCCCGCGGCCCCAACCGGACCGTACTGCGGCTGCAGGAGCCGACCCGGCCGCTGTGGGCGTCGAGACCCGCGGCGATGACAGGCTCCTGGTCCGCGACGACCCCGCTGACTCTTCGTCTGAACGGCTGGACCTGCGGCATGGCCTCCCCGGAACCGGCACGCGAACCGGCTGCTCAGGTTCGAGGCAATGTTTGCCGACCGCAGCGCGGAACGGGTGACTGTCGTCGGCCAGCAGTGTGGGTACCAGGTGGTTCGTCGACTCTGGCTCATCACTGAATGTAAGCATTTGCAACGTTCAGCGAGTTTGGTGCTGCTTCCGTGGCGCCGTCTGACCGACTAGGAGACATCTGATGCACACCGCACTTCTCCCGGCGCTCGCGCCGACCGCCTCTCCCGCCGAAGAGGCCGCTTTGACCGCCCTGCTCAGCGAGGGCGAGGCGCCGGTCAGTGACGCGCCGGTGTTCAGCCCGGCCGCGGCCGGCCTCGTCCTCATCCTCCTCGCCCCCAAGGAGCCGAAGAACACCGTCTGACAGCGGCCGCGGCCTCACGCCGCTGTCCGTGACGCACGACCCGCCCGCCGACCGGCCGTGACAGGAGAGTTCATCCCGCATGTCAGTTACCGATGCGACGCTGCGTGCCGAGTACGGCGCCGCCGCTGAGCGGATGGCGGGGCGTGTCCTCGACGCCCTGAAGGGCGTCGAGGACACGTGCGGCTTCGCCCACCCTCTGTCCAGGGCGGAACTGGCCGCCCTGCGCGTTCTGGGGCCGGACGCCTTCGTAGCCCATCCCTCCGCATGGCGGGGGCTCCTTGGGGCCTCAGGGACCGCGATGTCCGCTCAGGACACGGCACGGGCAGTGTCGGAGGCGTACCGCGTCTTCCCCGCGGCCGAAGGCGGCGACGCGGCGGCCCAGTGGCTCGACTGGGCCACCTGGGCGCTCGCGTCCCGTACGGGTTCCGCCGACGCCGCGAGAACCCCGCCGGGGACGGGACTCCCATCAGCAGCGTCGGCCAAAGCACCGACGCCCCTGCCGGTCCCTGACCGTCTTCCGCTCGCCGGCGGCTGGCGCCCCCGGTCATTGGTTGCGGCCCGGCTCGCCCCACTGGCTCTCCCCGGCCTCGACGGCCCGGTCCACCACGCCGTGCGCGCCGACCCGCTCGCTCTCGCCCGCGGAACCGTCCGCGCCATGCTGCGCCGCGACCACCGCACCGCCGCCCGCCTGGTCCGCTGGCTGGCCTGGCTGGACTTTCACCTACGTATGTCCCGGACGGCACAGCCCTCCCGGGCGGCCGGGACCGCCGGGCCGGCCGCGCCGCCCAGCGCCCTTCCACCGGTCACGCCGGCAATGCCCTTCACCGCCCCCCTGGAGATCGAACCCCTGATCACCCGCCTCAAGCAGGTCGGTGACGGCAGCGCCCGCACCGCCCTCGACCTGGCGGTCGCCGAACGCCTGCTGGAGACGGATCCCCGATGACCGACACCACCGACCACCTCACCACAGTGCAGCGCTGGTCCTCCCGGGCTCTGCACTGGCTGCACACCACCCACCAGCAGGGCCACGGGCACCTCCCGGCAGACGCCACGATCGACCTCACCGACCCGAACGGCGTCTACAAGCCGCTCGGGGAAGCCGCGCTCGCCACCTCCCTGGTCCTGCGCGAAGGTGTCGCCGGCTCCCACGACATCCAGGCGGCGCGCGACCTGATCGACTCCTGCTGGCAGCAACTGCACCAGGGCAACCTCCTCTACGAGCGGCAGTTGCGCTACATGACGATCACCGACCCGCTGGAGCTGTACGCCCACTTCACCCGCGCCGGATATCGTCACCAACTGCTGGACCGACTACTCACCGACTACGCGGGACTGCGCGCCCCGGACGCCGTGGAGTTGGTACCCAACCGTCGGCTGGCGGTGGCCAACGCCCGCCGCATCGTCGGCATCGGCGAACGAACCGACTGGACAGCGCTCGCCGCACGGACCTGGCTCGGCGCCACGCCCGAACCCTGGGCGGTGGACTGGAGCACCGGCTACGACGTCACCCACACCGTCTTCCACCTCACCGACTGGGGGGCCGTCCCCGAAGGGCTGCCCACCCACATGGCCTCCTATTTGAGGGACTGGCTGCCGGTATGGGTGGACGTCTGGCTCGAAGTCGGGCAATGGGACCTCGTCGCCGAACTGCTCATCGTCGACGCGTGCCTCGCCCACCCGGTGTGCGGAACGGAGCCTTGGCAGCAGCTCCTGGCGGTACAGCACGACGACGGACTGACGCCCCGCGACGGCGACCCGGTGGCGGACGATCCCGACCGCGCCTTCAAGGACAACGAACACACCGCCGTCGTCGCCACGATCGCTGGCACCCTCACCCTGTCCCGCGCGCTCGGCGCCGCCGCGCGCACCGCGGCATGACCGGCTCCGGCCACGGCGCGACCGGCGTCGACCTCGGCTTCACCCACTCCGGCCCAGGTACCCCCGTGGCCGGTTCCGACCCCGACGCGGCCCGCTCCGATACCGACACGACCGGTTCCGGTCCCGTCTCGGACCTGGCGAAGCTGGTCCGCGCAGCCTCCGGTGCCACCTCGGTCACCCTCGCCGTCATCCAGGGCGGACGCCGCCACGTGTGGTGCCACGGCAGTCAATCCCGAGGCGGCCGCCCCACCACCCCGGCAACCGCCTACGAGATCGGCTCCGTCACCAAGACCTTCACCGCGCTGCTCCTGGCGCAACTGGCTGCGGAGGGCCGGATCGGCCTCCACGATCCGCTCGACGCCCACCTTCCTCCGGCCCACCGGCCGCGAACGAAGGACGGCGTGCCGATCACCCTGCTCCACCTGGCCACCCACACCTCCGGCCTCCCGCGCCTGCCCCCCGGCCTGATCACCCGGGCCCTGCCCCTCTGGTTCACCAATCCCTACTCCGCCTTCGGCGAGGAGCACCTCCTCTCCGCCCTACGGCGAACCCGCACCCGCCACCGCCCGGGCACCCGCCTCACCTACTCCAACTACGGCATGGCGCTCCTCGGCCGAGCCCTGGCCGCAACCACCAAGACCGACTACCCGACCCTCCTCGCCGAACGCGTCTGCCGTCCCCTGGGCCTGCACGCCACCCATTGCCGCCCCTCGCCCGAGGGCCAGGCGACCGGTCACCGCGCCGGCAGGCCGCTACCGCCGTTCGCCGTGCCGGCCCTGCCCGCGGCGGGCGCGCTGCGCTCCACCGGAGAGGACCTCCTCCGCTACCTCCACGCCCACCTCCACCCCGACGGCACCTCTTTGGCCCAGGCCCTGCGGGACGTGCAGACACCCCGCCTGCGCGCCCGAGGCTCCCGCGACCACGTCTGCCTGGCCTGGAACCTGCGCCAGGTGGGTGAACGCACGTACCTCTTCCACTCAGGCGGCACCCGCGGATTCACCACCTTCCTCGGCTTCGCCCCCGGCACCGGCACCGGCGTCGCAGCCTTGGCCAACACCGGCCCCGGCCTCGGCAGCCGCTTCGTCCAGAGCGCCTACGAGGTCTTGAAACGACTGACCTGCTGAGCCGCGATCGGCGTCCCGTCCGGACCGCGCTCCCGCGTCCGGAGCAAGCAGCCGGCGTCTGCCGCCGACGCCGGCTCTGCTCCGACTTCGACAACAGCCGCCGGCGGCCGGACCTTGACCACGTGGAGTTGGTGGGCGGCCTGCTGCCCCATGCCATGGGCCGGCCCGCGCAGGAGGGTGTGGACAGCGCCCTGCCGTTGTGGAGTTCGGCCGCCTCGGGGCGGGCGGCGGGTCCGCGTACGGGCCGGCCGAGGGCGTGGCGGCCGGCCTCGTGCCGGGCCGCGTCCACGCCAACCTGGAACCGACCGTTACTCACCTGCGACCTGGTCCAGAACCTGCGCGGGTACCGGGAGTAGAACCGGTTGCTGCCGTCAGACACGGACAAGGACGCCGTGGACCTGGTGCGGTCCCGGCCGGACGCGATGGAGAGGGGCGACGACGAGGGGCGGCCGTGGCGCCGGGTCCACCCGTGGACCGGCCGGGAGGGCCTGGTGCCGGTGGCGTTCGTGTTTGCGGACACCACTGCGGTGGAGGTCGCCAGCGCGGTCGCCGTGCTGGAGGAGCCCGGCCGCCGCTATGGGGCGCCGCGCCGGTACGACACCCACCACCGGGGGATCACCGCGCGGGATACGGGCAGGCGGTGCCCCTCGTCGTCCCACCCTGCAGCAGCTCCAGGAGCACGGCGCCGACGCGGCCGTCAGGCGGAGGCTGGGACGGACGGGCGAGTAGGCGCCGACGGCCGCACTCGACAACCCGACGGTGACGCCCTCTACGGGGACCAGGGCGCCTGCTCGGAGTTGGTGGTGTGGCAGGGTGGTGAGGCATGTGGGCCTTTGGGGCCTGTGAACGCGAGAGGGATACGTCATGAACGAGGCCGAGCTCAGGGCGCTGTTCGACAAGATCGACACGGACGGCGACGGGCGGATAAACGTCGTCGAACTGGCGGAGGGGTTCAAGGCCGAGGGCGCCCAGGGGCACCTCGCTGAAGAGGTCAAAAAGGCTATGACGGCCGACGTGAACCACGACGGGGTCCTCGACTTCGAAGAGTTTCGCACCCTGCTGAAGTAGCGGCAGGCCTGAGCGCCCCGGGCGAGCTGAGGGAGCCTGGGCAAGGCCGTACCGCGAGGAGGACTTGCCCAGGCACTGCGGCTACGGGCCTTCCCGTCCCGGGCGCAGGACGTCGGCGTAGATCCGGGCCCGGACACCGGGCTCGCCGGGGCCCCGGCGCATCGGGCCGATGCCCGAGGTCGCCCAGCGTTCTTCCAGCGTGGCCATGACGGCCCGGACGGTGTCCTCGTCCCCGCCGGTGATGGGCTCCCGTCTGTCCTCGACGACTCCGACCCTGCTCCCACGCGCCGGATCACCCCGGTGTCCGCGGCCGTGGCGGGCTCTGGTACCTCAAGTGCCGCTTCAACGACCGGACCTGACTCCCCCCGGCGATGCCGGCGGTGACGGCGATGCTCCGGCTCCGGGACCGACCGGCGCCGGCCCCATCCCCCAAGCGGGACAGAACTCAAGTGCCCCCACCCCCAGATGATCCGGACCGATCCACCGGGCTGACGTGGGACGCGCGAGGTGCCACGATGATCCGTGCTTCAACAGTGTGCCCGTTCGGGACGCGGCGAGAGCGGTGATGTCGCGTCACCGAGACCAGCCCTATGCCACGAAAAGGCGGACATCACATGCGCGTTACACCCCGTGGAGCGTTCTTAAGCAGTGGTCGCGGCTTAGCCGAAGACGACCAGGTGCGGCTCTACTACAGCCGCAAGACACAGGAGATCCTCCAGAAGTACGGCCCGGGGCCCCGCGTGCACTTCCACGTGGGCCTCTTCCCCGACCGGCTCCCGCCCCACACAGCCGTCTCCCAGAGCACGCTGAAGCAGCACCTGCTCGACGCCCAGGAACGCATAGTCGAGCACGCGGCCCGTTCCTGGGGCGCGTACGAGGAACCACCCCGCACGCTCCTTGACATCGGCTGCGGCCTCGGCGGCACCTCGCTGTACTGGGCGCAGGAGCACCGGGCGGCGGTCACCGGCCTCACCGTCGCGGCGGACCACATCCCGATCGTCCGGCGCTTCGCCCGGCGGGCAGGGGCCGAGGAGCTCGTGGACCTCCTCCCGATGGACGTCCATGACCTGGACGTCACCCATGCCTACGATGCCGCGTACGCCAACGAGAGCAGCGGCTACACCGACCGGGCCCGCCTCTTCGACGTCGTCGCCAAGGCGCTCAGGCCCGGCGGATGGTTCGGCATCCAGGAGCACTTCCTGTGCCGCCCCGGGCACCGCGAGTTCGTGGACGGCTACTACAGAACGAGACTGGGAACACGCCAGGAGTACCTGGCTGCGGCCGAGGCGTCCGGCTTCGAGCTGACGCACGAGGAGGACGTGACCGACCGTGTGGCGGAATTCTGGGTGCAGTCCATGGCATGGAACACCGCCGAACTCGACCGGCTCCGGGCGGGCGGCGAAACCGGCGCCTGGAGCACCGCGCGTCTGGAGCAGTCGACGATCACGCACAGCAGCCTCTTCCGGCTCTGGCGTGAGCACGCGGTGGAGACGCGTCTGATGCGCTTCCGGGCCGGGGGCGGCCGATGACCGTCCCGCCGCGCCCCTCGCTCCTCGGTACGCAACTCCCCGCCTTCTTCTGTCCGCTGCGGCGGGACCTCCTCCATCCGCAGGCCAAGCAGGTCGAGGAACGGGCGGTCGAGTGGGTCGACGCCTTCGGCCTCTACCCGGATCCGGTGGAGCGCGCGTGGGGTCTCGCCACCCGCAGCGCGGACTTCTCCTGCCGCATCATCCCCGAAGGGGACGTGGAGGCCCTGCTGCTGTTCACCGAGTGGAACTACTGGGCCAACGCCGTCGACGACTGGCAGGACTCCGGCTCCGACGACGTGGGGGCGGGTGCCGTCGTCGAGCACGGCGTGCGGCTGCTGCGGACCATCGAGAACCCCGGGGCGTCGGTGCTGCCCGAGGGTCCCATGACCCGCGCGCTGGTGGACCTGGTGATCCGTACTCACGCCATGCTGTCCGCGTTCGAGCTGCGCAGGTTCACGGAGGGGACACGGGACTGGCTGCTCGGTGCCGCCTGGCGGGCTGCCCGCGCCGAGGCCGGGAGCATGCCGGGGCTGAACGACTTCGTCGCCATGGGGCCGCTGGCGAACGGTACCCGCTTCTCGATGACGTGGTCCGACGTCGTACGCCGGGGCCGGCTGCCCGTGGAACTGCTCTGCAACCCCGCCCTGACCGCGTTGACGGACGCGGCGGGATTCATCGTCAGTGCGGACAACGACCTGTTCTCCTACGACAAGGACGACCACCTGGAGCCCAAGGAGATCAACCTCGTCAACGTCTTCGCCCACCAGGAGGACTGCTCACCCGCCGAGGCCGTCCCGCTCGCGGTGGCCCTGCGGGACCGGGTGATGGTCCTCTACGTCCGGCTCCGTGCCCGGCTGGCGCAGGGAGCGGGCGCGGAGCTGCGCTCCCACCTGCGGGCTCTGGACCACTACGTGGCCGGCTGCATCGCGTGGCAGAGCCGGGCGCCCCGGTACGCGAGCCCACGCAACCGGTACGGGCTCCCGGTCGAGGAGGCCCGGTTCGCGATCCGGTTCGCCGATGCGCCCAGCGACGCCGCGACCGAACCACCAGACCTGCCGGCCCTCGCCGCCTGGTGGCAGTGGCTGCGGCACTGAGCGGTGCGCCGAAGGCCCCCCGGCCGGCGCGGCCGGGGGGCCTTCGGCCCGCACCATCGGCTCAGCGGAGCCCGAACAGCCGCCGCCACCAGCCGGCGCGGCGCCGGGAGCCGGCGGCCGCGGGCACCGCGGGCTGCTGCGGCGGGATGGGCGGGACCCCGTACGCCTGCGCGGGGTCCGGTTGCGCCGAGGACACGGAACGCGGGGTGAACCGAACCGGCAGTGACAGCAGATGGCGCGACATGAGGGTGCCGCGCCACTGGAGCTCGCTCGCGCCGACGGCCAGCTGCAGGTCCGGCAGCCGGTCGAGCAGGACTTCGATCCCGGTGTCGGCGATGGCCCGGCCGATGTCCTGGCCCGGACACTCGTGTGCTCCGCTGCTGAACGCCAGGTGGGAGCGGTTGCCGAAAACGGAGACGCTGCGGTCGGGGCGGATCTGCGGGTCGGCGTTGCCCGCGGCCAGGCCGAGCAGGAGCATGTCGCCGGCCTTGATCTGCTGGCCGGCGAGTTCGGTGTCCCCGGTGGCCCAGCGCCCGATGACCGTGTTGATCGGCGGGTCGTCCCACAGCACTTGCTCCAGCGCGTCGGGCAGGGTCATCTGCCCTCCCGACAGACTCGCCCGGAACCGCGGGTCGGTCAGTACGGTCCGCAGGGTGTTGGCGATCAGGTTGGCGGTGGTCTCGTACGCCGCGATCAGGACGACGCGCAGGTGCATCAGCACCTCGGTGTCGGTCAGGTTCGCCGGGTGCTCGATCAGCCAGGAGGCGAGGTCGTGCGCGGGCTTGGCCTTGCGTTCGACGACCAGCTGCTCCAGCGTCCGGGTGACGTAGCGGTCGCTCTGCAGAGCCGTCTCGGTCCCCTGGAGCATGTCGCGTGCCGCGTTGACCAGTCTGGGCCCGTGCTCGTCGGGAGCCCCGACGAGCTGCGTCATGACCAGCATGGGGAGCTGGTCGGAGAAGGCGGACACGAGGTCGGCGTATCCCTCGCCGGCGATCCGGTCGACGAGCTGGTTGGCGAACCGCGTCACGTAGCGGCGGATGCCGCGCTTGTCGAAGCGTTCCAGGGACTCCACCACGGCTCCGCGCAGCCGCTCCTGGACGGGCCCGTCGGTGAAGTTGCACACCGGTACCCAGGTGACCATCGGGCCGAGCGGGGTGTCGGCCGGCACCCGGCCCTCACGCATGTCGCGCCAGCCGCGAGGGTCGCGGGCGAAGCGCGAAGGGGTGCGCGCCACGTCCAGGTTCTCCCGGTGGCCGAGGACCAGCCAGGCCGGCAGGTCCCCGCTGACCAGCACGGGCGCCACCGGCCCGTACTCGGCCCGCAGCTTCTCGTACAGGCCCAGGGGGTCGGCTTGGGCCTCCGGCCCGTGGAGTCGGTACAGGCCGCCTTGGGCGCGCGCCGCGTGGGCGGGGCACTCCGGCGGAGGGGTGGAGTGGGTGGTCACATTGCCTCCTGGGTTGCTGCCTGGGAGTACAGGTAGCGCATGAGGGTCAGCAGGACATCGCGGGACGAGTCCCGTCGTCTGGCGTCGCAGACGAGGATCGGTACGTCGGGGGGAAGGTCGAGGGCCTCACGGAGTTCCGCCAGCGGATGCTCGGGGGCGCCGGGGAAGGAATTGACGGCCACGACGAAGGGGACGCCGCGTTCCTCCAGCCGGCCGATGACGTCGAAGCTGATCTCCAGCCGCCGGGTGTCGACGAGCACGACCGCCCCCAGCGCGCCCTCGAACAGACCGCGCCACAGGAACCAGAACCGCTCCTGACCGGGTGTCCCGAACAGGTAGAGCACCAGCTCGTCGTTGATGCTGATGCGGCCGAAGTCCATGGCCACGGTCGTGGTCGTCTTGCGCGCCACGCCCCGGGTGTCGTCGACGCCGACGCCCGCCTTGGTCATCGTCTCCTCGGTCGTCAGCGGCCTGATCTCACTGACCGCGCCGACCATCGTCGTCTTGCCCACGCCGAAACCGCCGACGATGACGACTTTGACGGCGGCCGCGGCGCTCTGGGGGAGTATGTCCTCCTGTCGCGGCCCTGCAGGCGGCTCAGAGCTTCTGAAGTCCATCGATCACTGCCTCGATCAGAGCTAGGTCGGGGAGCTGGGCGGCGGGGACGGGCGGGCGGACGGACACGAACCGGTCCGCGATCAGGTCCCCGACCAGCACGGTCACGGCGCTCACGGGCAGGCCTGAGTACGCGGCGATCTCGGCCACCGACAGCGGTGCCCGGCACATCCGCAGGATGGCCGCCTGCTCCGGCTGCATCGCGGGTCTCACGGGTGCCTTGGCCACGACCAGGGTCACGAGGTCGAGAGGGACGGTGGTGGAGGGTCCGCTGCGTCCGCCGGTGATGACGTAGAGCCGCTCGGGACTGCCGTCCTCCCAACTGGTCGGGGGCTCACTCACGCCGGCTGCCCGTCGTGCCGGGGCGGACTGCTCAGGTGGTCCCCCATCCGGGTCACCAGGTTCCGCATCTGTGCACCCATCAGGCCGGCGTCGACGCCCTCGTCGGCGAGGACCGCCAGGTAGGAGCCGTCGCCGGCGGCCATCAGGTAGAAGAACCCGCCGTCCATCTCGATCACGACCAGGCGCATTCTGCCCTCCGAGCGGGGCAGTTCCGCCGCCACCGCTCCGGCGAGGCTCTGCAGGCCGGCGCAGGCCGCCGCAAGACGGTCGGCCGTGTCGGTCTCGGCTCCGTACTGCGCCACGCAGAGGCCGTCTGCGGAGAGGACGATCACGTGCCGGACTTGCGGCACTCCGACGGCCAGGTCCTTGAGCATCCAGTCCATGCCGCTTCGCTGGGTCATCATCATTCACGCCCCTTTGGTCGTTGTGCCCGACGCATCCTGGGCGTCCTGAGTGGGTTGGCCGGGCGCGCCGGACAGTCCGCTGTGGAAGGCCTCCAGCCACATGCCGGGGCCCGGGTCCTCCGCCGATTGCCGTTCCACCGGCGGCCGGATGGGGGAGGTGGTGGCCCGGTCCTTCCGCCGCCGCTGAGGCAGCCCGTTCGCCGTGCGCTCCTCGGCCGGCCGGGCGGCGTCGGGCGCCGGCCGGGCTGCCGGGTCCCGTGCGGGTGTGGGTGCCGGTGCCTGCCGTGGTGCGGACACCCCGGCGGAGTGACGGCCGGGCGGGTGCTCGCGCGACGCCGGAGCGACGGCCCGGGGGCCCGAGGAGGAACCGATGCCGTGGGCGAACCCGGTCGCCGCGGACGCCGTGGTGATCAGATGCTGCGGGACGATGACCACAGCCCGGACGCCGCCGTACGCGGACGAGCGCAGGGACACCTGGAACCCGTACGCCTGCGCCAGCCGACCGACCACCGCGAGGCCGAGCCTCGGCGTCTCGCCGAGGTCGTTGAGGTCGATGCCCGTCTGTGCCTGCGCCAGCATCGTCTCGGCACGCCGACGGGCCTCCTCGCTCATGCTCAGACCGCCGTCCTCGATCTCCACGGCGATGCCCGACTGCACCTCGACGGCCGTGAGGTGGACCCGGGTGTGCGGCGGCGAATACCGCGTGGCGTTGTCCAGCAGCTCCGCCAAGGTGTGGATCAACGGCTCCACGACGGGGCCGACGACGGCCACCTCGGAGACCGAGTGGAGCTCCACCCGCTGGTAGTCGATGATCCGTGACATCGCACCGCGCAGCACGCTGTAGAGCGTGACGGCCCTGCTCCACTGGCGGCCGGGGCGCGCCCCGCCGAGGACCGAGATGGAGTCGGCGAGCCGACCGATCAGGGCGGTGCCGTGGTCCAGTCGGAGGAGGTCGCCGAACACGTCCGGGTCGCGGCCGTGCCGGTCCTCCATCTCCCGCATCTCGTGCGCCTGCTGGTGAACGATCGCCTGCACGCGCCGGGCGATGTTCACGAAGGCCCGTTGTGCGGAGTCGCGGAGGCTTTCCTCGTTGTCGACCGCGTCGACGACCCGGGCCAGCACGGTCTGCAGGGCGGCTCTGAACCGCGGGGTGAGGGAGGCGTCGTCGCCCCAGCGGTTGCCGTGCCCCCCGCGCCCACCCAGGGAGGTCAGGATCTCCTCGGGCAGCTCGCCCTTGCGCAGCCGCTCGATCGCCTCGGTCAGCACCACCTCGCACAGGTGCACCGCCGCGGCTTCCTGCTGGGACAGGGCGTGCTCGAGCGCCGCGACCTGGACGCGCCGGGCGGTGAGCGCGCGGCCGCGCCGGATCACTTCGACGAAGGCCAGCACGGTGCACGCGGCACTCGCGGCGATCCAGACGGTGCGCACCGGTTCCGAGGAGGAAGCGAGCGCCCCCACGACGCACACGGCGGCCACGGCTGCGACCCCGGGCATCATCCGGCTTGTCGCCGCCTCCGTGTGCGCGGCTTCGGGTGGAGTGTTTTCTGGCGCCATCAGCATCCTCGAACCATCGAAAGTGGGATCTCCTGACCAGTGGGCGGGAGCATAACTACGGCCAACTGCCCGTAAGGCCGCTTTCTTCGAGGTTCATCGGACCGGAGGGCCGATTACGCGCCAACGACAGGAAGAAATCTGGGCGTCGCCGAGAACCGTCCACGGAAAGGAACGGCGTCGGGGGAGGTCGGAGGCTTGCCGGAGCGCTATGGGCTCACGAATTCGAACGCATTTCCCGCTCGGTTTCGGCCACGCCTCATTGTGTGGAAGTGGCGGCCGGATCGAAAGTACGCTAAGAACACCTTTCACGAAGCTCGGCGAGAGATGCGGCGTGCCCGGAGCCCGCGGCCTCAGCGCTGGGCTGGAGCCATCCGCGAGGACGGCCTACCCGGGCCGCAGGGCATCGCGCAGCCACGGGCCGGGGGTGTGTTGGTCTTTCCAGCGCCGGGGCAGGACGACGAATCCCTTCGCGCCGCGAGGGCGGGAGATCGTCTTGTGGGTCATCTCGAGGAAGTCGGCGGACCGGTTCACGAGCTGGCGGGCGTAAGCGGAGTCGGCCCAGACCTGGGTGATCTGCGGCTGCATGACATGTAGGCGCCAGAGGAGTTCGCGGGCTGCGTCCCGGTCGGTCATGTCCGCTGGCGGCATGGTCTGTTCGGCCTTCGTGAGGCGGCGGCTGCAGAGCGCTGCCCCCACCGACCTGTGTGGGCAGCCTGAGCCTGTCTCCGGTTCGTCTCCCAAGGGGTGGACGGTTTTTTCGCAGCTTGCGACCACGTCGTTGCGCGCCGGCCTGGGGAACCCCAGCGCCGCGATGATGCAGGCCCGTACTGCCTTCGTCTGCGCCGACAACGCCGATCACCACGCCATGCGTGCCTGGGTCCGTTCCCTGCAGTCGCTCATCTCCTACTGGGCCGGGCGCCCGTCCGAGGCCGCCGACTACGCCACCCTCGGCCTCGGTGCGGCGGGCAACGTCCGCGGCACCACCAGCGTCTGGCTGGCCTGTCTCTCCGCCCGCGCCCACGCCCTCCTCGGTGACGGAGAGGGCACCCGTGCCGCTATCCAGCAGGCCGAGGAAGCCCGTACGGCCGCCGAGCCCGACGGCCTCGATGCCTTCGGCGGCATCATGACCTTCCCGGTGCCCCGGCAGCTGTACTACGTCGCTGAGGCCACCGTGCACCTCGGCGAGGACCCCGCACTCGGTGAGACCCAGTCCGAGGCCGCCGTCGCCGCGTACCGCATCGCCACGGAGGACGAATGGGCCTTCGGCGACGAAGCCGGCGCGCAGACCGACCTTGCCCTCGCCCGCATCGCCCGCGGCGAGATCGAGGGCGCCATCGAAGCCGTCCAGCCGGTACTCGACCTCCCCGTCGAGCAGCGCAACTTCGGCATCACCAGCAGCGCCCAGCGGGTCCACGCCGCACTCCAGGCCGAAGGTAGGCGCAACCGAGGCGCGGCGGTGGTCGGCCTCCGCGAGGAGATCGAAGCCTTCACGGCCACCCCGACGTCCGTCCTCGTCCGGTGACCCCGCCGATAGGCTCCGCAGCCATGACCCCAGTCCACCTGGCCGGCCCCCGCCTGGCGCTGCGCGAAGTCGAACTCGAGGATGCGGCCGCCGTCCTGGCCATCTACGGAGACCCCGAGGCCACCCGGCACCTCAGCTTCGAGCCCCGCACCCCCGACCAGGTCCAGGCGATCGTCGACCGGTCCATCGCCTCCGCAGAGGACACCCCCCGGACCGAGTACTGCCTGGCCATCACCCCACGTGGTGAACACCGGCTGATCGGCTACGCACGCCTGGCGACCGAACCCCAGCAGGCGGCCCCCATCGGGTTCGCCCTGAACCCCGCCGAGTGGGGCAAGGGCCTCGGCACGGAGACCGTCCACCTGCTCTGCGCACTCGGCTTTAAGGCCTTGGGCCTGCACCGCATATGGGCCGCACGCTCGCCGCTCAACGAGGCATCCGCGCGTACCCTTCTGCGGGCGGGCATGACCGAGGACGGACGGATCCGCGACCACGTCTTCGTGCACGGCGCCTGGCGGGATGGATCACCTACTCGATCCTGGAGCATGAGTGGGCACCGATCGGCACCTTCGATCTGAGCGCTGACGACGGAGCCCCGGTGGGTATGCCCCTGTCCGCGGCTGACAGCGGACAGGACAGGTGAGCTGGTGCTGACGTTCGGGGTCGGCCCCATCTTCTGCTCCCGGCCTGCGGGGATGACCCTGCTTGATCCAAGCGGTGGAGGTGTGCCAAGGCTCATCCCCGCACCCGCGGGGATGACCCCTGCCACTGCCACGCGATGCCGGTCTGGAACCGCTAGGGTCCGCTCGACCGCCCATCGGGTCTTGCCGCGCCTGAAGCCGTGGGCGATGCCGCGGCAGCGGAGGATGCGGCGGTACTTGCCGTAGTCGTAGCCGCGGTCGGCAATGAGCCTGCATGGCCGTCGGCCCGTGCCGCGCAGGCCCGGGAACGGGCTAATGTGCAGATTTCGACTCCTTGCCGGCCGATGTGACCAGGGCAACGAACGACAGGATGTTCGCCACGAGCAAGAGCCAAAAACCAGCCATGCCCTCGGCGCTGGACGTGTAGTCCGGGAGGGCACCTGAAGGCTCACCGAACCCGAAAATGAAATGCGCGGTCATGATAAGACCACCGAGCAGGACCGCAAAGTACCAGGGATAACTGAGGAAAACCGCCCACCCACTCAGGTTCTTTGTCCTCCGGCCCTCCCTGGCGAACGTGTCGACGACGTTGAGGACGAGGCAGGCCGCCGTCCCGGTGATCCCATACGACATAAACTCCCACTGTGTCTCCACCCCAGGCAGCCCGCTGGGAATGGCTTGCCAGGGGTGGTGCCAGTCGAAGGACTCGAGCACGCTGGCCGCAAGTTGGCCGGTGGTCTTGTCCTTCCAGCTCTCCCTCATGAACGGCATGAAGCTGGCCCAGACCAGAAATCCCGCCGCCAGAAGGTTCTTGCCGAGGCTACTTGCGATCCTCCGTGCCACTGCCCCCAGAACTGGCTTCCGCTCTTGCTGTGCATCGGGGTTCCGGTCTGGTGGTAGGTACTCAGCGGATCCAGCCGCTAGCGGCTCGCTGTTACCCAAGACCGCCGGGGACGCTTTGCGGGTGACGGCTGCCAGGGTGGAAGCGACATGCCGGTAGGCGACGGCTATGGCTGTCTTCTCCGCCCTTCTCGTGCCGGGGGCGATGAGTGCGCGCATGGCGTCGGTGCGCTGCCGAGTTCCTGTGCGGGCACCGGTGATGCCCATCCAGGCGCCGGGACCGAACGTGGTGCCGAGCTCCTCCTCACACCACTGCCGCACGCGTTCCGGGGACGGGCGTCGCTGCGGGTCCTTGCTGAGGCAGGAGGTGATCAGCCGGCGCAGCGGCGGGGCGATGGGAGAAAAGTCGAGGGTGTCGGCGACGACGCGGTGAGCGACCGCCCATTCGTTCTCCGCAGCGAACGCCTGCTGACCCGTAGCGAGGAAGTAGAGGACGGAGCCGAGGGAAAAGACATCGGAGAGCGGGCCGACTGCACGGCCCGAGGCCTGCTCGGGGGACATGTACAGCGGGGTGCCGATCCGGGTCGATTGGCTGGCGTGGGTCACCGACTGGGTCAGGGATTTGACGATGCCGAAGTCGATGACCTTCGGGCCGCTCTCGTCCAGGATGATGTTGGCGGGCTTGAGGTCCCGATGGACCACTTTCGCTGCGTGGATGTCGGTGAGGGCGTGGGCTATACCCCAGGCCAGCAGCAGCACCTGGCCGGGCGGTAGCGGGCCGTTCTCCACGACCAGGTCCCGCAGTGACGGCCCAGCGACGTACGCGGTGGCCAGCCACGGCCGCTCGGCTTGGGGGTCGGCGTCAAGGAGCGGCGCAAGGTGGGCACCGCGGACCTTCTGCGCGGCCCGCACCTCGCTGGCAAAGCGCTGCCCGAACTCCGGGTCTCGGGCGAACTCGCTGCGGATCACCTTGACGGCTGCCGGCTGCCCGCCGGGGGAAAGGGCGAGGAACACCTGCCCCATGCCGCCCTCGCCCAGCCGTGCCACCAATTGAAAGTCACCAAGGGTGTTCGGATCGTGCGGTTGTAATGCAGAAAACCGGAATGCTGCTCTCGACATGAAGTGCTCCCCCCTGCCTTCCCGCCCCCCGGGATACCCCGCGACTCGACCGTCTCATGCATTCACTCACGAGAGTAGAACTGCCACCTGACGCTCCGCCACATCAGCTAGGGGCAATATCGGCGACTTGCTGATCGTTTGAGGATGAGTGGAGTCCGGGTCTTGTGCTCGGCGATCTTGGTCGGCAGGGTGTCCGGGGTGCGTGCTGATCTCGTTCCTGGCGACCTGTGGGAGCGGATGGCCCCGCTGCTTCCGCCCGCTCCCGAACGGCCGCCCCACTACCCCGGGCGACTGCGTGTTCCCGACCGGTTAGCACTCGCCGGCGTCATGTACGTGTTGCGGACCGGTGTCGCGTGGCGCGATGTTCCCGCACGTCGGCCCCTCGCCCGTCGACCGGGCCCGCCCCCGGTTCCAAGCACCACTTGATCGTCGACCGCCACGGAACACCGCTCACCGTGACGTTGACCGGCGGGAACCGGCATGACGTCACCCGGCTCCTACCGCTGCTGGATGCCGTTCCGCCGATTCGCGGTCGGCGGGGACGTTTCCGCCGCAAGCCCCGACGTCTGTACGCGGACCGGGGCTACCACTTCGACAAGTACCGCCGCCTCCTGCGCAAGCGCGGCATAAAGCCGAAACCACGCTTAAGGCTTAGCGCTGGAGCGCGCTTCGGCTGGTGGCAGGGCTCCGCCAGCGGGCACCGCGCGGCCGGTGACCGCCTCGCGGCCCCGGGACTCCCCGGTGCCGATGCCTGAGGCTGGTGTGTTGTGCGCCGGGTGATGCGGCGTGTGCTCTTGTGCGCCCCTTCGGTCTGCCGCCTCTGCGGCCGGTGCGGGGATAGCTTCGTTGCCAGATATCCCAAGTGGCGGGCCGGGCCCGTCGGACTGGAAGGAGTGCCGGCTTGCTGAATCGTGCGGGGGTTTCGATGGCTGCGGCTGCCGTGCTTGCTGGGGTTGTGCTGCCGGTTGGTCTGGCGAGTGAGGCATTCGCCGCTGGGGCCAAGGCGGGGGTGTGCAGGTCGTCGGTGGACGGTACGTACTGCGGCTACTACTCGGGGTCGGCGTACACCGATCGCGGTGATGCGGGGCCCAAGGTAAAGGAGATTCAGGCGCTGCTGATCCAGCATCACGGCTTCTCGGTGGGCCCGAAGGGTGTGGACGGCTACTTCGGGGCGGGAACGGAGTCGGCGGTGAAGCGTCTCCAGAGGGGCCATGGGTTGAAGGCCGACGGCATCGTGAGTGCGAAGACGTGGGACCAACTGCGTGGGGAGCCGTTGGACCGCTGAGGGCGATCTCCTCTTCCGGCTGAGCCGCCCTTGCCGACGGGCTGTGTGTGCGACGGCCGTCGCGAGCTTTGTCGGACTCTTTGCGGCTGTGCTTGGCGGTGGGGAGCGAAGCACCCAGGCCCCGGTGCTCCGGGCGCGTGCGGGCTCCACGCCGATCTCGCTTCCCACCGGGGACTCCCCGTGGCGGAGGAGCCCGCGCGGGTGAAGCACGGCGAGGAGCTCAGGCAAGACCGTCGCTGAAGGACAAGGCGGCGCCCGCGTCCAGCGGGACGGGTTGACGCGGTGGGGGTCAGCGTTACCTGCACGCCTGTCCTCTACTGGCAGTAGAGTCGGTGTTGGCAGACGAGACGAGCATCAAGGTGAGCGCGGCGACCCGCGACCGGCTGGCCGCGCTGGCGATCGAGCAGGGCACGACGATCCGGCAGCTGGTCGAGGAGCTCGCCGAGGGCCGGCCGACTCAGGCCGAGTACGCGGAGCGGGCCGAGCAGGCCCGCGCCGAGCTCGCCTCGGTGCTGGGCACCGGCCCGAGCGAGGAGGCCGAGGCGAAGGCCCGCAGGCTCTTGGAGCGCCTGGGTACCGGGCAGGACTCGGCGGCCGCGTAGTGGGGCCGATCGCCGTCGTCCTGGACCACACGACCGCTACCGCCCTCCATGATCCCAAGGACTCGTACAACGAGGCAGTCGCAGCCTTCTACGTGCAAGCCGCCGGCGGCCTGGGCACCCTCTACGCGCCCGTGCTCTTCCTGACCGCTGGCGACACCGGGCGGCCCGGCGGAACCCGAGCTGTACGAAGGGACCGGCGTTCAAGCCGTCCACCCCGACACGTAAGCGCAGACACGCCCCTGGCCGGTCGGCGCTCGAGGCGCTGGTCACCGAGCGGGCCTGGGAGCTCCCGGCCTCCGGGGCGACGCTGCGGGACTGGTGGGCGGCCATCGCCCCGGAGCTGGCCGGGCACGTCGCGGCGGTGTCGTACGACCCGGGCTCCGGCCGGCTCACCGTGTGCCCGGAGTCAACGGCCTGGGCGACGAAGGCCCGCTGGGAGCAGCCCCGCCTCATCGCGGCCGCCAATAAAGCGGCGGGCCGCAGCGTCGTGAGTTGACCGGATCGCCCCACCACCAGGGCCGCTCACCCTCGCCGAGGAACCGCCGCGGCGAGGGCGGTGGTGGCAGGCGAGACGCTGATCGAGGTGACGAGCAGCACGTCCGCGTTGTCCCGGTACGGGGATGCCCGGCAGAGTGGGTGCACTCTGCCGGGCGGCGGATCAGCTCATCGGCCTGTGCCGGGCCAGTCCATGAAGCCCTTGATCCATTCCTTGGGGCCGGGGACGTGGTTGCCGGTGATCGCGGCGATGGCCGGTTCCCCGTATTTGACGCCCTCGTAGAAGGTTTTGGCGGTTGCCTTGCAGGTGGCGATGGTGACAGGGGTGTGCTGGCGCGTCTGCTGCTCGCAGATGTGGTTCATGTCCTGGAGGAAGATGTCGTCGATGCGTGCCTTGCCGTTCGGGTTGGAGCGGAAGTCTTTCTCGCCGTGCAGGTCGCGGTAGTTGCGGTAGCCGAAGTCGTGCCGGACGCAGGCGGTGGTGAAGTCGTAGCCGGCGACACGGTTCCTGGCAGGAAAGTTGCACTCGTTGTTCGTCCAGCGGAACTCGTACGGGTCCGGCTCACCCCTGCGGTGCGCGTCGGCGGTCTGGAGCCAGTCGGCGGTGGCTGCCGGGCCGAGCTGGGTGAGTTCGGCCAGGCGGGTGGTCTTCTCCGTGTAGGTGGCCGGAACTGCGGGGGAGCCGAGGTTGTGCCACACATCGTTCGCGCCGTTGCCGTTGTACCTCTGCACGGAGCGGTGGTCGGCGGCGAGCCGGTAGAGGTAATGGCCGCTGGCGGCGAAGCTGGCCGCCGGGCCGCCGATGCGGTTCCAGCTGTTGGGGTGGTCGTTGTACTTGTGGAGGTCGCCCGTGCCACGCATGACCTTGTAGAGGGTGTTGGCGGCGAAGATGTTCTCGGCGGGCCCGCTGACGGGGTCCCACCTCTTCTTCTTCGCGTCGTACTCGACGATGGCCTGGCGGTCGGGGGTCAGGCCGTAGAGGTTCTTGTCGGTGACGGCGAACGTGGCGCCCTCGCCTCCCACGGGAGTCCACTTTCCGTCGTAGCGGAAGATCTTCTTGTCGTCGGGGTTGGTCACGTAGACGGCGTCGTCCGGACCGGCGTAGAGGTTCTCGGAGCGGTCGCCGACCTTGTCCCACTTGTCACCGCGGCCGCTGTACTTCCAGAGACCGGACTGGTTGGGGCTGACTCCGTAGAGGTGCTTGGAGGTGGCGGCGAAGGTGGATCCGGGGCCGCCGATGCGCGGCCACCCGCCGGTCTTCGGGTCGTACTTGGAGATGTCGCCCGCTCCGCCGGGGCCGGATTCGATCGCGTAGACGTTGCCGCCGCCCGCGTAGAGCTTCTGTGCGGCGCCCTTCACCCGCCGCCAGTTCTCCTTTTGCTCGGACCATTCGTAGACGCCCTGACGGTCGGCGGACAGGGCGAACACCGAGGTCCCGACCGCGACGATCTGCTCCAGTGCGATCGGTGCCGGGCCGGAGGGCCGTCCGACCTGGCGCTTGGCGGGGGCGGCGTTGGCGGCGACGCCGAAGGCGACGACGCCGATCATGAGCAGGCACAGCATTCGGATGCCGCTGTGGAGCCTGCTCCAGAGGGCGGCGGCCCGTTGCATGGCCTGCCGGCCGTTTCGGGGCGTGTCGGGGTGCATGGGAATCCCTTTCCGTAAACGGGTTGCAGATGACGGGGCGCTGTGACGGGTCCGCTGGGGGCGACCGGTCAGAAGCTGAAGATCCAGGCCCAGAAGGAGGGCCTGCCGGTGGGCGCGCAGCCGCTGCCGGGGCCGGGGCCGGGGGCTGAGGCGGTGTCGGGAAGGGTCGGTGCGGCCGTCGGACTGCTGTCCGGGCCTGCCGAGTGCGTGGAGGCCGGCTTCGGTGCCGCGGCGGAGTCCTCGGGGCTCGGCACCACGGCGGTCGGCTTCGGCGCCGCGGTGGTGCTGCCCGGCTTCGGCTTCGCCGTGAGCGGCTGGGCCGGCTGCGGTGGGGCGGGCCGCGAGGGTTCGGCGGTCGGCGTGGTCCGGGGCGGCGCGGGAGGGGTGGTGGTGAGCTTCTTGTAGCGCAGGGGGATGTAGGAGCTGCGGGGGTGGCCGGCGATCTTGCTGTCGTGGATGTTGGCGCTCTCCTTACGGGCAGGGCGTCCGGGTCGGCTCTCGCTGTAGTAGACGAAGTCGCCCTTGGCCTTGTCGGTCCAGCCGCCGAACAGCACGACGTGGGAAGCCGGGTTGTCCAGGACGTCGCCGGGCTCCAGCTGGCCCAAGCCAGAGAGCCGGGTCGCGACGGAGGGCAGCGACTGGGTGGTGTGGCTGTCCCCCAGCTGCCAGGCCATGGACACGAAGCCGGAGCAGTCCTGCCGGTAGGAGCCTCCGGTTGCGCCGTCCCACCACCATCGCTTCTGGCTGTAGGGGACGCGCTCCTTGACCCAGTGCTCGGCGCGGGCGATGACCTGCTCCCGGGTGACGGACCCGCCAGGCGCCGTGCCATGGCCGATGGTTTCGGTTGCCGAGGGGCGCTGGTAGGCAGGACTGCTCTGGGCCTGTGCGGGGATGACCGCCAGGCAGATGGCCGTCGCCAGTCCCGCCAGGGCCGCGAGCGCCTTGGGCCGGCGTACGAGTGGTAGGTGCACGGTGGTCCCCTTCGCCGTGGTGGTTCCGCCGGTCTGGTTGGCGGAAGCGGTGGAACACCACGCTGGAACCTGATCTGATTGTTCGTTGGCCCGTACTTGTATTCGCGCAGGTCAACGCTGATACAGGGGGCGAACAACCGCGAACATCGGTGAAGTTGCGCGAACTTCCGGCAGGCGTGCCGGGCTGTGGAGGGGGAGAAGTGAACCGATCTGGGCGTCAGCCGGGACCGCTGAAGGGGCGCACCGCCGAGGCCAACGCACTCGCGCGGTTCCTGAGGGAGCTGACGGCGGACTGGACGGGTGCGCAGCTGGCGGAGCGGTACAGCCTCAGCCCGAGCGTGTGGAGCGAGTACCGCTCCGGACTGAAGATCATTCCGTTACCGCGCCTCAGCAAGATCATCGAGGACCGCTACGCCCGCGACGGCCGTACCAGGGACGACCGGCTGAGGGAGGCACGCCGCCTGCATCTGGCCGCGACGGCCGCAGCGACGACCATCCCCCAGACACCTGCGGCAGGCGCCGCACCGGCAGCGGCAGCGAGCCGCACCGCCAGCTCGGCCCCCACCGTGCCGCAGGCCGACCGCTCACCGGATCCGGGCTCCGCTGAACCCCCGGCTGCTCCGGCCGGAACCCCCGGCCCCGAGCCGGCCCCCGGCACTGCCCCGGGGCCGAACGAGCCGGCCCAGCCCGAAGAGGCGGCCCCCACACCGGATATCTCCACGGGCCCGACGCCGCCGCCGGCCGGGCCGCGTGAGGGCCCTGCCAGGACGCCCACCCACACCCCGTCGGCCATGCCCGCCACCGACCCGGCACCCGCGGAAGTCCCGAAGAAGTCCCGCCAACGCGCCGGGCAGCGTGGCCGCTGGCGGACCCCTGCACAGTGGGCGGCACTGGCGGCCCTGGTCGCCGTCCTCGTCATCGCCAACCACTACGGCGGTGCGCGGGAGACGTCCGACAGCCCCTCCTCACCAGGGGACACCGCGCACGAACAGCCGATCGCAGCACCTGCCGCGCCGGACCCGGCTGCTGGCGACCCCGCACCAGCGGAAGGCTCGGCCCCCGCATCCCCGCCGCCGACGGGCGCCGGAGAACCAGCGCCCCCGCCGGTTCCGTCCGGCTGGCACATCGTCCACGCGAAAGCGCTCCGCCTCGCGGTCGCCGTACCCGACGGCTGGAAACCCGACGTCGACAATGCGCTCCAGGCCACCTGGGTGTCTCCCGACGGCCGCTACGTAATCGGGGTGAAGCGGGACGACAGCAACGGTCACACCGCTCCGTCGGCTGCCACCGGACAACTCGCCTGGTACGGCAAGACGGCGGAGTCGAAGATGGTGGCCCTGACGTCCGAGACCCACGCCGACCAACAAGACGGCAAGGAGGCCGTGCGACTCGAGATGGACTACCACTGGCCGGCGCGCGAGACCCCCTGCCACCGCACCGAAGTCTTCGTCGCCGGCGACGGCGGCCAGGTCTACCAGCTCGTCGTCAACGACCAGGAGTACGACAAGGAAGCCACGAACCTTACCCAGCTCCTGTCCACCGCTCGCGCCCAGTGGCGGACCGACCTCATCGACTGACCCCTACAAGACTGACCCCTACAAAAACGCGCCCCTGGCCGTGAAGGACGCGTCCGTTTCAGGGCCGGCGAGGTGATGCGGAAGGAGAGCCGTTCCAGGGGGACCCGCTCAGAAAGTCCTCGCTCAGGGGATCCGGCTCGGCGTCGAGATCAGGGATTCCTAATCAAGTTGTCAAGCGGGGTGTGTGACGGGCGGTGTGGGGTTGTAGCACCGTCCGTCACGCAGGAGTGCCCACAAGACGTTGACCCGGCGTCTGGCAAGTGCCATGACAGCCTGGCTGTGCCGTTTGCCCTCAGCGCGCTTGCGGTCGTAGAAGCGGCGGGATTCGTCGCAACAGCGGATGCTGATCAACGCGGAGGTGTAGAAAACGCGTTGGAGGCGTCGGCTGTAGCGGGTGGGGCGGTGCAGATTGCCGCTCACCTTCCCGGAATCACGGGGCACCGGAGAGACGCCTGCGAAGGCGGCCAGCCGGTCCGCACTGGCGAAGGCGTCCATGTCGCCGCCGGTAGCGGCCAGGAACTCTGCGCCCAGCAGGACACCGATGCCGGGCATGCTCGCGATCACCTCGGCTCTGCGGTGCCGGCGAAACCGGCCCTCTATGAGCTTGTCGGTCTCCGCGATCCTCTCATTGAGGGCCATCACCTCCCTGGTCAGGGAGTGCACCACGTGGGCGGTCATGTCCTCGCCGGGAACGGTGGTGTGCTGCCCTTCGGCGGCCCGGACGGCTTTGGCGGCGAGTTCGTCGGCGCCGCGAACCTTGCGGTTGTGCAGCCAGGTGGCCAGACGCCGTCGGCCGGTGCGGCGGATGGCGGCCGGGGTCTGGTAGCCGATCAGGAGTACCAGGGGTCCGAGGTTGCCCAGGTCGAGTTCACGCTCCAGGCCGGGGAAGATCTCGGTGAGGTGGCCGCGGAGCCGGTTGATGGTCCTGGTGCGGTCGTCGCTGAGGTCACGGCGGTGTCGGGTGAGTACTTTCAGCTCGGACACCAGCTCGTCACCGGGCCGCAGGGACGTGAGGTCACGCCGGACGCGGGCCTGGTCGGCGATGACCGCCGCGTCTTTGGCGTCGGTCTTGCCGTCGCCCCGGTATCCGTCGGAGGCCCGGTTGACCACCCTCCCAGGGATGTAGAGGAGCTGCTGACTGTGGTTGAGCAGGACCGCGCTGACCAGGGCAGCTCCGCCGTCTGCCAGGTCAATGCCCCAGATCGCTTCGTCGCCCAGGGCGAGAACGTCCCCGAGGAGCTGAAGTAATTCGGCTTCGTCGTTGGCGACGCGCCGGGACAGCAGCCGCTTGCCGGTGTTGTCGATCACCACGCAGTGGTGATGGGTCTTCCCGGCGTCGACGCCGGCCCAGATCGCTGTCACTCGCTTCTCCGCAGGTCGTGTTCGTACAGGTACCACGGACGACTTCGCTGTCGAGTCCCTACTGAGCGATCAGTGCCGCAATTCCTAATGAGCAGCCGAGTCGTCGTGGGGTGCCGAGCGGCGAATCGAAGTAAGCCACGGACGGCAGACAGCTGAAAGCCACACCCGACACCCCTGGGCGGGCCAACCATACGAAGGGCTCGCCCGGTCCCGCAGAACAACGTAGGGACAGCTGATCATCGTGGCCGGTGTTGGCACGGCCTGTGTCCGTCATGCTTGATCGCAGCGCAGCGCAGGGCAAGGCGCGAAGGTTCCAAGAATCCTGGTCGCCGGGCCACCGGAACCCGTACACGCGTCCCTCGATGCTAGGGCTGCGTATCCGGTTGACGGCCATCCGTGTCGACGTTGGCGCCGCCGCACTCGGAGGCCAGCCGCCCATCAGCCGTGTCAACCACGTCGCGGGGCAATACATCTAGCCGCTGCCGGCCCCAGGCGCTACCGCACGCCGCCCCACCGACTTCATGCTGGCGTTCGCGCGAGCTGGGCGATTTGTCTACCCGAGGAGATTCAGGACTGCTCTGGGGAGCTGGCTGGCGTTGGCCAGGACGGCGGTCGTCGTGGATGCCGGTGCCTTCGCGGTGGTGTTGTCAGCTCCGGCGTTCTGCAGATTGTTGCGGGTGCTCATGAGGCGGTTCTGCGAGGCCTTGCGCTTGACGGGTGCGGCGAACTCCTCGACCGTCACCGATGCCCAGTTCGCCGTCCTCGAGGAGGAACTCGGGCCTGCCTGCCCCTCTCGCACGTCCGGCCTACTCGGAGCGTCACGGCTTCTCCGCGGTTGCCTTGGACGCCTTGGGTGCCTCCGGAGCCTTCGGAGCCTCCGGGGTCTTGGGGGGCTTGCTGAAGTCGTCCTTCTTCGGCCTGTTCTCCAGATCCTCGTCCTTCTGGAGGTCGCCGTATTCCCTCACCGTCGCACTCGCGTCCTGCATGCCGGCGGAGGCTGCCTTGGTGACCGAGCCAGGGTCCTGGGAGTACTGGGCCTGCGCGCCGGCTGATGCCTGGGTGGTCTGGATGAAGGAGCCGAGGAAGCCCAGGACGGCCCGCGCCTCGGGCGAGGTCTCCTGCACGATCTTCGCGCGGGAGGAGGCGCCGTGGATCGCGTTGTTGAACAGGCTGGTGCTCGTGTCGTCGTACGTGCCGTCGTCGGAGTCCTCGAAGTCGACGTCCTCACCCGGCTGCGGCTTTGTGCTGTCGGTGGTCACGGAGAAGAGCCCCGCGCCCTTGCCGGCGGCGTTGAAGATGTTGTCGAACACCATGGTCGTCACCTCTGGTCGTCGTCGTGGCGGCGGTGCCGCGCGGTCAGGGCTGCTTGTGAAGGGTCTGCTGGCTGACGGTCAGGGCCTCGACGTCGAGCATGGTGTGGTGGACGTCCAGGGCGGAGACGACCTCGGCCAGTCCCTTCATGCGGAAGCCGCCGGGCGCCAGGTCGATATCGCCGATGTCGCGGGCGACCATCTGGCTGAGGCCGGGGTAGGTCCCGGGCTGCGGGGGAGACAGGACCGTCACCGGCACGGCGTACTGCACCGCGATCAGCCCGGAGAAGGTCACCGGAATCTCGTAGGTGTACTGCTTGCGGGTGCGCCGCTGGGTGACGATGGTCTGTACCCGGGAGTTCGCCGGCACTTTTCCCGAGATTTGCGACTTCGAGGCCCAGCTTGTGTTCAGGGAGCCGCCGACCGTGGCGGCGATGCCCAGGGCCAACTGAGCGTTGAGAGAAGCGTTGCCGGTGGCACTGCCCGAGGTCGTGAACCCCACCGAGTTGGTCATCGTGTTCGACGAGGAGTTCGTCGCGGAGCTGCTCGCGGACGTCTCGGTGGTGTTGGCGTTGTCGACCCCCATGCTGTCCTTGCTGTTCTTGTTGGTCACCGTATTCGCGTTCTTGTTCGCCGTCCCGTTCTGACACGACGCCGCGAGCTGCGACTGCAGGTCTAGGCGGAGCTGGTTCTGCAGCTGCAGCTGTAGCGAGGCACCGATGCTGCCGCCGAAGGTGAGTTTGGCGTCACCGTGGAGCGACCAGGTGACCCCGTTGGAGACGGCGAAGTCGACCGAGTCGGTGAAGGTCATCTCGGTGCCGCTGCGGTTGACGTAGGTGCGGGAAGAGAACGTGTCCGGTGGGGGCTGAGCGATGTCGCCCCGCACCTCGATCAGCGGCTCCCCGAGGTTCATGTAGGCGAGCCAGCCCCGTTCGAACGCGGTCCCCGAGAAGGTGCCGAAGCTCGACTTGTTCACAGAGAACCCGACGGGCTTGTGCTTCACACCAGAGGGGTCGGCGTAGACCAGGGTGGGGTGGTTCAGGATGGCCTGCCAGATCTGCTCGATGTTGAGTTCCCGCAGGTTCTTCTTCGTCAGCGGCTGACGCCTGGCCTCTACCAGGCTGTATGCGGTGGAAGGCATCTACCCGTCCTCAACTAATTCAGTCGAACCGCGCTCGGTGAAATTTAAAAGAGAAAACTGTGCGTTCCGCCGGACGAAATTACCGCGTCTCCCCGTACCTGGGAAGGCGTATTCACATGTCGCACTCAATCGAGTGATCGATTTTCGGAAATCACTTCCGAAACGCCGGTGAAGTGACCTTTCCTCACTAGCATTCACTCGATCGGTGACTTTTTTGTCAACCTTGCTCGCGGGTACCGTGACCCCAGGCGCTACCGCAGGGGATGTTTCGCGCTTTCGGCCGTTCATCGAGCTCCGTTCTGCTTCCATTCGAAGGCCAGGTCCGCTTCAATACGACCCCATTGAGTGCCGCGTTAGGCATCCGAAGTTTTCGTGTTTCGCATTCAGGACAGGTGAGGTTTCCGCGATGTACACCCAAGAGCGCACGGCGATGTCCAATTTGGTGGTCGGCGGCCCGGTAGCGGTAAACAGCTACGACAACGCGATCGTTGCGGCGCTGGTCGAAAACCGTCCGGTGATGCTCGTCCATGCCTTCAACGGCGGCTACCTGCGACCCGCAGAGCTGAGCGAAGCGAGCCACGACAAGGGCGTCCAACTGGCCACCGCCCTCGACGAGACCGTCAAGGAGGCCAAGGGCCACCTCTGGCACATCACCCCCGCCGGCTTCTTCGGGCAGCGGCCGCTGTACTTCATCGAGAGCGCTGCCGGCCAGGCGACGCCCAAGCCCGCCGGCGCGGGCGCAACCGACACCGGACGTGGCGACGACGGCATGCCAAAGCCGCAGCGCAGGCGCATCACCATCCACCAGGACGCGCCCCAGAGCACGGCCGACACCGTCCAGGTCGGCCTGCCCGACAAGGTCGGCGACAAGTGGCGGGGGAAGAACGGGGCACCTGAGGACACCCAGCTCTGGGTCGTCACGGTCACTCCGTGGGGCGGCATCACCTTCGTGCCCATCACCCACCCCGACGCCATCCTCGGCTTCAAGGACCACGCGGTGACCGCCAACAGCGAGGTGAGCCTCACTCACAACTGGGGCGGGGACTTCACCGGGACGGTCATCAACACGTTCTACCCGCGCCTGCCCAGCGAGTGGAATGTCCCGTACCACCACGTCTTCACGTGATCCGCGGCCACCGCCGTACGACACCCGTCCCGAGCCACCGTCCGCACCGCCTGGAAGAGGCACCACGATGCCCGTGCCCACGGAAGAACTGAAACTGGAGATCGTCAACGCCGCCACGGGGGAGATCCTCGACGGCAGGGCCGCACCGGGGCAGGGCGGGGCGCTCGTCGTCCGGGAGCTCCCCGAGGACGGTCCGGCCCCGGAGCAGTGGCAGATCCTTCCCGTGCAGTCCGTGCAGTCCGCGCAGGACGAGCAGGTCTACGTGATCCGCAACGTGACCGGCGGGAAGGCCCTTGAGCAGCCTGCCGCCGCGGACGGCGGCGTCCGTCAGGAAGAAGTGGCCGACGGCAAGCAGACCCAGCAGTGGCGTCTCGTCCCCGTCGAGGGCGAAGCCGCCCTCTACTTCATCGAGAGCGCGGCTGACGACACCGTCCTCGACCTCGACCGTGACGCTTCCGGTGAAAGCGGCACCCCGGTCGTCGTGCGCGCGTACGACGAGGACGCGGAAAGTCAGCGATGGCGTCTCGTTCCGGCCGAGCCCGAGCGCGTCAGCGACCCGGTGCTGCGCTGGGCACGGCTGGGGCACTGGAACGGACGGCAGTCCTGGCGGCTGGCTCCCTCGGCGGCGCTGCGGCCCGTACCCGACGCGACACCCTCGTTCAGCGATCTGCTGCTGGTCCTCGACCGGTTCGGAACCGACCAGGACGCCGGCGGCTGGAAGAGCGAAGGGGCCGCGCCCCGCCCCGGCGCACAGCCGGGCTCGTGGGCCGGGCTCGGCGCGCGGTTCCTCGCCGAAACCGCCGGAAAGGCGCCGGCGGACATCGTCGCGCTGAAGCCGGCCAAGGGGACCGTGACGGCGGCCGCGCGAGGTGACGGCACGTTCGAGGACGAGGAGCGCGTCCTGCACCCGCCCGCGCCCTCCGCGAGCCCTGCTGACCTGTGGACCCTCGCCGACATCACGGGCGAAGGAAAGCCCGGCATCGTGGTGCTAGCAGCCGACGGGGTCCGGGTGTCCACCCAGGACGAGGACGGGACGTTCGCGCTCGCGGGCGGCGAGCCGACCCTCCAAGCTTTCGGCCACGGCGATCAGGCCGGCGGGTGGCTGGCCGACAAGCATCCCCGCTTCCTCGCCGACACCACCGGCAGCGGCCGGCTCGACATCGTCGGCTGCCACGACGACGGAGTCTGGATCTCCCTCCAAGACGAGGACGGAAACTTCGCGTCACTCCCCGACGAGCCCGCTCTCCGGGCTTTCGGCCACGCCGAGAAGGCTGGAGGGTGGCTGGCCGACAAGCATCCCCGCTTCCTCGCCGACACCACCGGCAGCGGCCGGCTCGACATCGTCGGCTGCCACGACGACGGAGTCTGGAT